>JAEMSV010000004.1 GCA_016462625.1 Solirubrobacteraceae bacterium
GCCGCATCGGCGGCCAGCTCGTGGATGCCCTGCTGGACCGCGGCGACGAGGTGACGATCCTCACGCGATCGCCCGATCGCGCGCCCGAGCGGGTCAACGCGTTTCGCTGGGACCCCCAGGCGGAGGCGGCGCCGGCGGATGCGCTGACGGGCCGTGACGCGGTGGTCCACCTCGCCGGCGAGGACGTCGGCCAGCGCTGGAGCGCCTCCGTGAAGCGGGAGATCCGGGAGTCGCGCGAGGTGGGCACCCGCAACCTCGTGGCCGGGATCGCTGCCGCGGGGACACGGCCTCCCCTGCTGGTGTCCGCGTCCGCGTCGGGGTACTACGGTCCGCACGGAGACGAGCCCATCGACGAGCGCGCCGCGCCCGGGGACGACTTCCTCGCGGAGGTCTGCGTGGTCTGGGAACGCGAGGCCGAGGCAGCCGCCGAGCTCGGCACACGGGTCATCCGCGTCCGCACCGGGATCGTCCTCGACGCCGGCGGCGGCGCGCTGCAGAAGATGCTGCCCCCGTTCAAGCTCGGCGCAGGCGGCCCAATCGCCGGCGGCCGTCAGTACATGCCGTGGATCGCCCTCGACGACCTCGTCGGCCTCTACCTCGCCGCGATCGACTCCACCTCGTTCAGCGGCGCCGTCAACGGCAGCGCCCCGAACCCGGTGACGAACAAGGAGTTCGGCAAGGCGCTGGGCCGGGCCCTGCACCGCCCCGCCGTTGCGCCCGTCCCCGGCTTCGCGATCAAGCTCCTCTTCGGCGAGATGAGCCAGATCGTGACGACCGGCGTGCGGATGGTCCCCGGCCGGGCGCCGGAGCTGGGCTACGAGTTCCAGCACGCAGACCTGGACGGAGCGCTGCGCGCCGCGCTCGACTGACGGCTGCTCGCGACCTGACACGGTCGAACGTCGAGATTCCGGGGTCAGAGCCCCGGAATCTCAACGTTCGATGCTCTGGGTCAGGCCGTGATGGCCGCCCGGGCGTTCGCGGCCGCCATCTTCGCGGCCCGCGCCCGGTGCTCCCCGGCGCCACCGAGCAGCACGGCGTCGAGCTGTGCGCGCTTGTAGCGCCAGTGCACGTCGGCCTCCCACGTGAAGCCGATGCCGCCGTGGGCCTGAATCGCGCTCGCAGTGACCTCACGGCCCGCGTCGCTCGCCGTGGCCTTCGCCATGGCGGCGGCCTCGTGCAGCCGCTCGGGTGCCGCGTCCGCGGACCATGCCGCCTGGGACGTCAGCGTCCGTGCGCGCTCGGTGTCCAGCAGCATCTGCGCGCAGCGGTGCGCGACCGCCTGGAAGGCGCCCACCGGCGTGCCGAATTGCTTGCGCTCCTTCACATAGGCGACGGTCATCTCCGTCGCGCCGCTGCAGACGCCGACGAGCTCGGCCGAGATGGCGACGAGCGCGCGGTCCACGCCCGCCGTCACGTCGCCGGGCAGCGGCTCGCCGGTCCCGCTGACCTTCGCCGCAGGCCGGGTCGGGTCGATCGCGTCGACGGGCTCGATCGTCGCATCGGTCGCCGCAAGCACCGACGCGGCGTCACCGGAGGCCTCGACGAACACGATCACGTCCGCGTCCGCGCCACCGATAACGAGATCCGCCGATCCCACGGAGGCGACCGCACCCACGGCCCGGCCGGCTGCCAACTCCGGAAGCCAGCGGGCGCGCTGCTCGTCGCTGCCGCCCTGCTCGATGATCGCGGCCGCAGCCACCGTCGGCAGGAACGGCACCGGCGCGATCGCGCGGCCCAGCTCCTCGCAGAGGATCGCCAGCTCGACGAGGCCGAGGCCCTGGCCGCCGTGCTCCTCGGCGATCGCGATGCCCGGCCAGCCAATGTCGCCGAGTTCCTTCCAGAGCGCGGCGTCGGTCGTCTTCGCCTCTGCCGCCTCGCGGACCTTCTCGGCGCTCGCGCGTTCTGCGATCAGGTCGCGTGCGGTGCGCTGGATGTCCTGCTGGTCGTCGTTCAGTCCGAAGTCCATGTCGATTCTCCCCGGGTTACGCCGCGGCCTTGAGCCGGGGCAGGCCGAGCACCCGCTCGGCGACGATGTTCTTCAGGATCTCCGTCGTGCCGCCCTCGATCGTGTTGCCGCGGGCGCGCAGGAGCTCGTAGCTCCACGTGTTGCCGTAGGTCAGCGCCTCGGGGCCGAGGATGTCGGCCGACAGCTGCGCGACCCGCTGGTTCGTGTCTGACCACAGCCACTTCACCAGCGAGCCCTCAGGGCCCGGCTGGCCGTACTTCTCGACATCCGTCAGGCCCTTCCAGGCGAGGAGGCGGATCGACTCGCAGCGGGAGTGCAGGTCGCCCAGCTCGCTCGCGTACGTATCGAGCAGACCGCGTTCCGCCGTGGCGGCGAGCAGGTCGTCTAGGTACTGGCGCAGGCGCACCTGCAGCGCGAAGCCGAGGCCCGCGCGCTCGTTCATGAGCGTCGTCAGCGCGACCTTCCAGCCGTTGCCGACCCCGCCGACCACGTTCTCATCGGGGATCCGCGCCTCCTCGAGGAAGAGCTCGTTGAACTCCGCCTCGCCGGTGATCTGCTTCAGGGGACGCACGGTGACGCCCGGCGTCTCCATGTCGAGCAGGAAGTACGTGAGGCCCTTGTGCTTGGCGACCTCGGAGTCGGTGCGCGTGACGAGCATGCACCACTTGCTCCACTGCGCGGCGCTCGTCCAGACCTTCTGCCCGGTGACGACCCACTCGTCGCCGTCCTTGACGGCCTTCGTCTGCAGGGCGGCGAGGTCGGAGCCGGCGCCCGGCTCGGAGAAGCCCTGGCACCAGATCTCCTCACCCGACAGGATCGGGTTGAGGTAGCGCTGCTTCTGCTCCTCGGTGCCCCACACCATCAGGGTGGGACCACCCATCAATAAGCCGAGCACGTTGGCGGGCAGCGGCACGCGCGCGCGACCGAGCTCCTCGTAGTAGATCGCCGACTCGGTCAGCGTCGCGCCGCGACCGCCGAACTCCTTCGGCCATGCCGGCGCGACCCAGCCGCCGTCGTAGAGCTGACGCTGCCAGTCCGTGCGCCAGAAGAAGCCGGCTTCGTCGCCGCCCTCGGTCGGCTCGGGCGGCGGCTCGTTCTCAGACAGCCAGCCGCGGAGCTCGTCGCGGAACGCCAGTTCCGACTCGGAGAACGTCAGGTCCATGGTTCCTCCTCAGAGGCGAACCGCACGCAGCAGCCCACCAGGGTCTCCTCGAGTTCCCGGACGTCGCGCCCGGCCCGCACCGAAGCGTGGGCCAGCTCGTCCACGCCCGAGGCGAGGACGAACAGGGCATCGTCCGGTGGCGCGGGCCGGCCGGACTTGGCCAGGCTCGCGCCGTATCGCGCGGCGAAGCGCCGCAGCACGTCATCGCGTTCGGTGGCGATCGCCCGCGTCTCGGCGAGGAAGACCCGCGCGAAGCGGGGCTCATCGACGAGGGCGGTCAGATACGCCCGCAGGCCGAGCCGCAGCTCGTCGCGCCAGTCCGCCGCACCGCGCACCGCGTCGGTCACGCGGCGCTCGAGCACCTCGGTCCCGACCAGGTAGGCAGCGGCGAAGCACGCCTGCTTGCTCTCGAACAGCTCGTAGAAGGTGCCCCGCGACACCTTGGCCGTCTTCACGACGTCGGCCACCGTCGCCGCCTCGTAGCCCTTCGCCGCGACGACGTCGACGATCGCATCGAGCAGGCGGGCACGCTGCGCCCGGTCGCTGAGCAGCGGGCCGACGTCGGGATGGCTTCCGACGAGCGTTCTCTCCATCAACGCGTACCCTACGGGTTCAGACGCGTACCTGTCGAGTACAGCTGGATGGATCAGTCATCTAGCGTGGCGCGTCGACGGCGCGCTCGAAGTCGAGCTCGCCGTCTGCGATCCGCCAGATCCCGTACCGGCGCAGCGACGTGTCGCCGCGCTCGTCGATCGTGAAGTCGCCGAGCACCGAATCGCGGACGTCCAGCCCGAAGAACTGGTCGGTGACCGCCTGCCGCAAGTTGCCCTCGGGGCCCGCCTCGCGGATGGTGTGCATCAGCGTGCTCATGCCGGCGTAGGCGTAGATCGCCATCGGTGATGGCACATGCCCGAAGCGCGTCTCGAAGCGGGCCGCGAATCGCCGCCCCTTCTCCGTGTAGTCCCCCACGCCGACGCCCGGGGACGTCAGCCACGTCGTCCGGGCCGCCCGGTCGCCGATCGCCGACACGAACGTGTTGACCACGAGCGCGTCGCCGCCCACGAGCGGAAGCCGCGGGTTCACGGCGGCGACGTCGCGGAAGAGCTGCACCGCGCCGTTGCGCACCGAGCCGCCGTATACGAACGCACCCGGCCGCTTCTGCTGCAGGTTGGTGGCCAGCGACTCGTAGTCGTCGGCCGCCGGCTGCACCGAGTCATCACCGACGATCTCCATGCGTGCGGCCTCCGCGGCCTTGCGCACCTGCGCGATCAGGCCCTTGCCGTACAGGCTGCGGTCGTTCGTGAGGTACACCGACTTGGCGCCCTGCTTCCGCAGGAGGTCCACGATCACCCGCCCCTGCAGGTCGTCGGCGGGCACGACTCGGCCGAAGTTCCGGCGTCCCGACGGGTAGTACTTCTCGGGCTCGCCCTTCGCGACACCCCCACGACGGGTCAGGCCGACGTACGTGCTCGCGGGGCTGACCTGCAGCAGCTCGGCCTCATTGAGGATCGGGATCGAGAGCGCCGAGGCGTCGGAGTCCCACTCCCCCAGCACCGCGATCGCGTTCCGGTCACGCGCGGCGTCGGTGGAGTTGTCGAGGGTGCGCTCGCGATCCCAGCCACCAGCTTCGGCGCTGGCGTCGTCGAGCACCACCAGGTTGATGGTGAACGCCCCGACCCGGCCACCCTCGTCAGCGAGCGCGAGCTTGATGGCGTCGACGGCGTCCTGCGATTCCTCGCGCATCTCGCCCTGCAGCGGAACGCTCGCGTAGATCGTCAGCGTGCGGCTGCCACTCACGCCGTCCTTGGGCGGCTCCGGCTCGTCCGAGCCACACCCCGCGAGGAGCGCCACCAGGAGGACCGTCGTACCCACGACGAGGAGCAGCGCCGGCAATCGGAGAAAGGACGCAACCCGGAACATCGAATCCGCGACCCTAGTACACAGGGACCACGGGACCGGCCTCGGCCTACTGACCGCCTCGCCCGAAGGCCCCGAGGGCCTTCCAGTCCGAGCCCTCGCGCGCGGGCCAGAGCAGCCAGATGATGACCCCGAGCGGGACGAGGATCAGCCCCGTTGCGATGCCGTACTTCTCCTGGAAGCCCTTGCGCGCGGCGATCCAGCCGCAGATGGCCGAGCAGATGAGCCACCCGAACAGCAGGTAGAGGGCGGTGACGCCGATTGCGTCTGCGAGCACGAGGGTCATGCGCCGAGATAGGCCTTCTGCACATCGGGGTTCTCGCGCAGCTTCGCCGACTCATCGCTGAGTACCACCGCGCCCGTCTCCAACACGTACGCTCGCTGGGACACGCCGAGCGCGAAGTTCGCGTTCTGCTCGACCAGCAGGATCGTCGTGCCCTGCTGGTTGATCTCGGCGATCGTCTCGTAGATCCGCTCGACGAGGATCGGGGCGATGCCCATGCTCGGCTCGTCCAGCAGCAGCAGCTTGGGGCGCGCCATGAGAGCCCGCCCGATCGCGAGCATCTGCTGCTCGCCGCCGCTCATCGTGCCCGCCTTCTGCTTCGAGCGCTCCTCCAGCCGGGGGAACAGCTCGTAGACCCGGGCGCGATCGGACTCGATGTCCTTGTCCCGGCGCAGATACGCGCCCATGTCGAGGTTCTCGGCGACCGTCATGCGCTGGAAGCACCGCCGCCCCTCGGGCGCCTGTGAGATCCCGCGCGAGACGATGTCCTGTGGCGCGACGCGGCCGATCTCCTTGCCCTCGAACGTGATCGAGCCGCGACGCGGCGCGTTCAGCCCGCTGATCGACCGCAGCGTCGTGGACTTCCCGGCGCCGTTGGAGCCGATGAGGGTCACGCACTCCCCCTCCTCGACGGTGAGCGACACGCCCCGCAGCGCCTGGATCGCGCCGTAGTAGGTCTCGACGTTCTCGAGCACGAGCATGCTCATCCCTCGCTCGCCGCCTTTCCGAGATACGCCTCGACGACCCGCGGATTCGCCCGGACCTCCTCAGGAGCTCCCTCGGCGATCTTCTCGCCGTGATCCAGCACGGTGATGTACTCCGAGACGCCCATCACGACCTTCATGTCGTGCTCGATGAGCAGGATGGTGATGCCGCGCTCGTCACGCAGCCGGTGCATGAGTGCCGTGAGGTCATCCGACTCCTGCGGGTTCATCCCGGCCGTCGGCTCGTCGAGCAGTAGCAGCTTGGGATCGGACGCGAGCGCCCGCGCGATCTCCACGCGGCGCTGATCGCCGTAGGAGAGGTTGATCGCGAGGTCGTCGAACGTCTTCGGGGCCAGGCCGACGTACTCCAGCTCCTCGCCCGCCTTCTCGGCCACGTGTTGCTCCTCGCGACGCACCCTCGGGGTGCGGATGATCGAGCCGAACAGCCCCGCCTTCATGCGGGAGTGCTCGCCCACCATGACGTTCTCGCGCGCGCTCATCGTCCCGAAGAGGCGGATGTTCTGGAACGTCCGGGCGATGCCGAGGGACATGATCTTGTCCGGGCGGCCGCCGGTGATCGGCTTGTCGTCGAACGCGATCCGGCCGCTCGTCGGCTTGTACAGCCCGGTGAGCATGTTGAAGAACGTCGTCTTGCCCGCGCCGTTGGGCCCGATCAGCGAGACGATGCCGCCGCGCGGGATCGCGAAGTCCACCCCGCCGACGGCCGTCAGGCCACCGAATACCTTGCTGACGCCGCGCGCCTCGAGCAGGAAGTCTTGCGAGCTCTCGGTCACGGCTCCACCAGGTCCAGTTCGGTATCGCCGGCGCCAATCCCCTCTTCGAGCTCCATCTTCCGGCGTCTCTCCGGGATCAGGCCCTCGGGTCTCAGGATCATCATGAAGACGAGCAGGAACCCGAAGATGCCGAACGACAGCTCGGTCAGGTCGAACTCCAAGCCCACCTTGCTCGGCACGTTGTTCAACACATCCGGGATCAGCCGGTAGTTGATGAACGTCAGCGCCACGGCGCCGAGGACGACGCCCCAGATCGATCCGAGACCGCCGAGGATCACCATCGCCAGGACGAAGATCGAGAAGCTGAACTGGAACTGGTCGGCGTTGACGGTGTTCAGGTAGCTCGCGAGGAACGCGCCGGAGACGCCGCCGAACGCGGCGCCGGTGCCGTAGGCGTAGAGCTTCGTCTTGACCGCCGGGATCCCCATCGAGACAGCGGCGACCTCGTCCTCGCGCAGCGCGATCCACGCGCGCCCGAGCCGGCTGTCCCGCAGCCGGAAGTTCACGAACAGCACGACGAGCACCAGGAAGAGGGCGAACCAGTACCAGGGCCGCAGGTTCAGGGCCTGGAACGGCTCGAGGAACGGCAGATCGATCTTGTCGACCGGCGTGATGCCCTGACGGCCGGCGGTCAGTGGGAAGCCCTCGGAGAACTTCACCTCGTCGCCGTTGATCGCGATCCGGCCGATGATCTCGCCGAACGCCAGCGTGACGATCGCGATGTAGTCGCCGCGCAGGCGCAGCGTCGGCAGGCCGATGATGATGCCCGCGATGGTCGTGAACACCATCGCCGCGACAAGCACGAGCAGGAAGTTGATGTGCACGCCCGGGAGGTTCGAGGCGAACCCGGTCACGGCGATGTGGACATCCGCGTCGGCGTAGAAGCCCGACGCGAGCCAGCCTGTCGTGTACGCGCCGATCGCGAAGAACGCGACGTAGCCGAGGTCGAGCAGGCCCGCGAAGCCGACGATGATGTTCAGGCCGAGCGCCATCACGACGTAGGCCAGTGCCAGCGTGCAGTCGTCGATAAAGCCGCTCAGCGGGTTGAAGAACAGCGGCAGGATGATGATGACGAGCAGGCCTGCGGCGAACGCGCCGATCTGCAACGCCTTGCGGTTGTCGACGCGGCTCATCCGGCCTCCCTCGTCTGCTCGCCCAGGAGCCCGGACGGCTTGAAGACCATGATCAGCACGAGGTAAGCGAACACGATCGCCGGGGTCCACTGGGTGCCGATGCGGTTGTCGGAGATCTGCTGGATGACGCCGATGATCAGGCCGCCGAGCACGGCGCCCTTGATGTTGCCGATGCCGCCCATGACCGCCGCCGTGAACGCGATCAGCCCGGCGGTGAAGCCCTGCGCGTACCAGATGGTCGTTTGGTAGAGCGCGTAGATCAGACCCGCCGCGCCGGCGAGCATGCCGCCGATCAGGAAGGTCATGGAGATCGTCGTGTCGACGTTGATGCCCATGAGGCGCGCCGCCTCGGGATCCTGCGCGGTGGCCCGCATCGCCTTGCCCAGGCGGCTGTTCGTGATGAACGCCACCATGAGGAGGACAAGCGGAACGGTCGTGCCGATCGCGAGCACATCGCCGTTGGTGATCTCGACGCCGAAGATGCTGAAGAGGTGGTGCTGCGAGTTGATGAGGTCGGTGATGCCCTCCTGCGAGCCGCCGCGCCAGAGGATGCCGACGTTCTGCAGGATGAAGCTGAAGCCCACCGCAGTAATGAGCGGGGCGAGTACGGGCGCGTTGCGCAGCGGTCTGTAGGCGACGCGTTCGATGAGCACGTTCAGCGAGCCACTGACGACCATGCACACGATGAGTGTCACCAGCAGCCCGAGGACGAGGCCCGGCACCCCCATTCCCGCGGTGAGACCGATGGTCCCGAAGAAGCCGGCGGCGGTGAAGGAGCCGATCATGAAAACCTCGCCGTGGGCGAAGTTGATCAGCTCGATGATGCCGTAGACCAGCGTGTAGCCGATCGCGACGAGCGCCCAGATCGAACCGTTGGAGAGTCCGTCGACGATGTTGCCGCCGAGTCGAACCAGGTTGCCCTCATCCTGCAGATCCTTGACGCCGTAGTACACCGGCATCGCCAGGAGCACGAGGATCAGCCCGTACTTGCTCAGCCACGCCTGCACCACGCGGAGCGGCTTCGGGCGGGTGGCGGGGATGCTTGCGGCTTCCATGTCCGTATCAGCGGTCAGAGATGACGGGCACGTCGCCCGGGGCTTCCTCGCCCCGGGCGACGTGAACCGACAGCTGGATCAGCCGCCGGTCTCCGCCTTGATCGTCTTGGAGAACGTCGGCTCGCCGTCCTTGACCACGTACAGGCCATAGGCGGTCAGCGTCGTATCGCCGTTCTCGTCGATCGAGTAGTTGCCCAACACCGACTCACGGTCCTTGGTGTTGAACAGCGCCTCGAGGACCTTCTCCTTCGAGCCGTCGCCCGAGCGCTCGATGGCGTCGAGCGCGAGGCTCATCGCCTCGTACCCGTAGATGGCGTACGGGTCCGGCGTCTTGTCGCCGTACGTCTCGGCGAAGTCGCCGAAGAACTCCTGGCCAGACGGCGGGTAGTCGTCCGGAGACAGCGTGGCCACGGTGCCCTTGAACGTCTTGGAGACGCTGGCGGGCAGGCCACCCTTGGCGGGATCGGTGAACCCGGACTCGACGACGCCATCGCCGCCGTAGGTCTTCAGGTCCGGAATCGCGGCGACGAAGTCCTTGTACAGCTGGACCGCGTTGTTCGCCGTGACACCTGCGTAGACGAAGCAGTCCACGCCCTCGCCCTTGGCGCGCGACGCGAGGGACCGGTAGTTCGGCGCCTTCGGGTCGATGCCCTCGTTGAACACGATGTTCACGCCGGCCGGCTCAGCGGCCAGCTCGATGTTCCCGGCCAGACCCGCGCCGTAGACCTCCTTGTCGTTGGCCATCGCGACCTTGGTGCACCCGTCCTCCTTCATCGTCGTCACCAGAGCGGCGCCCTGGATCGTGTCGATGGGGACGATGCGGGTGTAGGTCCGCTTTCCGGTCGGGTAGTACTTGTCGGGCTCGCCCTTCGTCGCGCCCGGCTCGTCCGTGGTGAGACCCACCGCGGTGTTCGCCGGCGAGATCTGCGGAACAGCGGCCTCGTTGAGAATCGGGATCGACACCGCCGAGGCGCCGGAATTGAACTCCCCGATGTACACCGCGGCACTGCTGTCCTGCGCGACCTTGCGGGCGTTCTGGGATGTCGCCTCAGGCGTCCAGTTGCCGGCCTGAGCCGTGGAGTCGTCGAGGGATTCGTACTTGACGGTGATGTTGCCGGCCTTGTTGTTCGCCTGCTTCAGCGCGAGCTTGATGCCGTCGACCATCGCCGTGGTCTGCGGACGCGAGGCGCCCTGCAGCGGCAGGCTGGAATACACGTTCACCGTGCCGCCGGAGGTCTCCCCCGACGCCGACGTTGAACTGCCGCCGCTGTCGCTGTCGTCGTCACCGCACGCGGCGACGCCGACCGACAAGGCGGCGATAAGGCAGCCGGTGGCTGCCCAGGTACGTGAACGCAACTCGTCCCTCCTCAGGGATCGCTTGGTGCTGATCGCGACTCTAGACCCGGGTCGAGACGTATCGCAACAGCGAACCGTCGCAGCCCAGGCCTTCTCGTTCCGACATCAGGTCCAGCGTTGACGTGCCCGTCAGGTGGTAGAACCGCCCAATGAGAGTGGGCATCCTGACCGCCGGCGGCGACTGCCCTGGCCTCAACGCCGTCATCCGGGCCGCTTCGCGGCGGCTCATGGTGGACGGACATCAACCCGTGGGTCTGCTTCGCGGGTACCGCGGCTGGGCCGAGCCGGAGCTGCGCATGGAACTCGACGACCGCGCGGTCTCGGGCATCCTCCATCTCGGAGGAACGATCCTGTCGACGTCGTCCTTCGATCCGTTCATGGAACCCGACGGCGTCGAGCGGGTGCTCAAGGCGCAGGAGACCGACCCGCTCGACGCGGTCATCGCGATCGGCGGCGAGCACACCCAGTGGATCACGCAGAAGATCCATCAGCAGCTCGGCCTGCCCGTCGTCGGCGTGCCGAAGACCATCGACAACGACGTGGTCGGCACGGACTACACCTTCGGGTTCGACACCGCCGTCCAGGTCGCGACGGAGGCGATCGACCGCCTGCACACGACCGCCCAATCGCACGATCGCGTCATGGTCGTCGAGGTCATGGGCCGCAACAGCGGGTGGATCGCGCTGTACTCCGGCATCGCCGGGGGCGCGGACGGGATCCTGGTCCCCGAGATCGACATCACCGTCGAGGAGCTGGTCAAGACGATCGAGCGGCGCCACGAGCGCGGCAAGAACTTCTCGATCATCGTCGTGGCCGAAGGCGCCAAGCTCGCGTTCGAGGGCCAGGAGGGCGAACAGGTCCTGGCGTCCGAGGAGACCGACGAGTACGGCTATGTCCGGCTCGGGGGCATCGCGGCGCTGCTCGGCCGCGAGCTCGAGAAGCGCACGGGCTTCGAGACGCGGATCACGGTGCTCGGCCACACCCAGCGCGGTGGCACGCCGTCGGCGACCGACCGCGTGCTCGCCACCCGCTATGGCCTGAAGGCGGCGGAGATGGTGCTCGCCGGTGAGTTCGGCCGGATGGCGACGTTGCTGGACAACAAGATCACGAGCATCTCGCTCGACCAGGTCGACGGGGTCAAGCCGATCGACTTCGCCATGCTCGACGAGGCGAAGGTCTTCTTCGGCTAGGCCCCGGCCTCTGGCGTCGATTCGGCCGCGGCCGGCTCCTCGGCCGCCGGCTGCTCGGCGACCGGAGTCTCGAGAACCGGCGCCTCGACGACCGGCTCGGCCACGGGCGCTTCCGCAGCCGGTGCGGGAATCGCCTGCTCGGCGGGCCGGCGCCGCTCGGGCCGCTGACGATCCGGGCCCTGGGCCGGGACCGGCGCCACCGCGGCCTCCCGGGCGGGCGGCGCCTCCCGCCGCCGGCGGGGCGTGCCCTCGGCAGCCCAGCGCGGATGCGGGGGCGCACGGTCGGCCTCACCCTCGTCCTCCTCGCGATCGACCGGGCGGGAACCCGCGGACCGGCCATCCTCCGGCCCGCGGGTCTCCGTCCGTGCGGTCGTGCGGACGACCGCCGTCGTCGGCGTCTCCACCGACGACGTCTTCGCCACGGCGAGGATCGGAACCACCTCCCGTCGGCCTTCCGCTGCCCGTTCCTCGCGCTGAGCGGGCATTCCGTCAGCGGGCATCAGAGCTGCGGCAGCGGGCTTGGGGCGCTCGCGCTCGACCACGACCGGCGCCGCGCCGATCGTCACCGCCGCGATCGCCGCGAGGGCCTGCGCGTTGAGGGCCATCCCGGTGGAGATCGTGGCGCCGCTGCCCGTGCCGGCCCCCGCGGCGGCGATCCCCGCCAGCCAGCCGGCGAGCGGCAGCGGCGCGCCGCCGAGCGCGAGATGGCGCCGCCGGGACCGCTGGGCCCGCGACCACTCGCGGCACGAGCCGCACCCCCGGAGATGCCCACGGATGTGACGCGCCTGACGGCGGCGGCCGTCGTGGACCGACAGCTCCTGGCGGATCTCCGCGCAGTCCGTCCCGCGCCCGGCCCGATCGTCCTGCAGCGCGGTCCGCGCCTCGAAGACGGCCTGCCGCGCCCCGCCGGTCGTCGTGCCGAGAACGTTGGCGACCTCCGGGTACTCGAGCCCGGCGAGCTCCCGGAGCAGCAGCGCGCTGCGTGCCCCCGTGGGGAGGGTCCGGACGGCCTCGAGCACGGCGGTCAGCTCTTCGCGCAGCTCGGCGGTCTCGGCGACGCCCGTGCGGCCGGGCAGCGACTCGGGCAGCTCGTCGACAACCCGTCGGCGACGCAGCACGGTGATCGCCTCGTTGTGGGCGATCCGGAACAGCCAGGGCCGGAAGGCGGCCGGCTCGGCGCCGCGGCGAAGCGCCTGCAGCGCGTTGGCGAGCGCCGACTGAGCCGCGTCGCCGGCGTCCTCGTCGTGGCGCAGGATCCCGCGGCAGTACGCCTCGAGGCGGACGCGGTAGCGGTCGTAGAGCAGCGCGAAGGCATCGTCGTCGCCGCTGGCCGCGCGGCGCGCGAGCGTGTCGTCGGGGGAAAGGCGGATGAGCGGGATGGCGCGCATGTGGAGGTTGGGGTGCGCGGCGGCGGGCGTCGTGCCCGCCACCGCGCGGGTGCGTCAGGTCTGGTCGTAGCCGCTGCCGGTTCCCGGACCGTCGTCGCCCGGGTCCGGGCGGCGGCCGGAGCCACGCTCGGGGCAATCCTCGGCCGAGCCCGAGCCGTACCCGGCCTCGGTGGTGCCATAGCCGTCGTCGTCGGTGTCCTCGGACGCGACCTGCGCGGCCGCCGCCGTCTTCGTGGCGGCGATCTGCGTCAGCGCAGCCTGGAGGGCGGCGCGGCCCGAGTCGGTCAGCGTGTCGTCGCTGAGCGCCTCGTTGATGTCCTCGGTCTCGTCGTCGGCGTCATCGGCGATCCGAGCCAGGACGCGGGAGTACTCCGCCTTGGCGTCCGCGTCGAGCGCAGCGATCGCGGCGATGACCGCGTCACGGTTGTCCAGCGCCGCGTCGAGCGTCGTGACTGCCGCGTCGGTGACGGTCGCATCGGCGCCATCGAGCAGCGCCGAGGTGCCGTCTGCGACCTGGTCGTCGGTACGCGCCAGCGCACTCGCCGACGCCACCCCGGTGCGACCGCCGTCGTTCGTGATCCGGCGCTGCGCCGACTTCAGCGCCGATGCCAGGTTCTTGCGGACCGACGCCAGCGAGGTCGCCGCGCCGGCGGACTCGCCATCGTCGGCGCGCTCCTGGGCGCGGTCGAGGGCCCGGTCGGCGGCCTTCAGCTTCGTGGCGATCCGGCTCGGGACGTTGCGGTCACCGGCCGGACCGGCCTGCGCGGTTGCCGCTGCGGGGAGACCCAGTGCCAGGGTCGCGGCCACCGCGGCCGCCCCGGCTTTCGTGCTGATGCTCATATCGCTCCTCTTGTTGGGGACAGAAACGCCTGTCCGAGAGGACGGGCCCGCCGCCGACCCGTCAGGGACGACCGGGGGTTCTTACGAAGCTCTTCGATTCGCGTGCTCATGCCGCCGTCCGCAGGACGTAGCCCGCTCCGCGCACCGTGTGCACGACCCGCGGCTCCCCGGCAGCCTCGAGCTTGCGCCGCAGGTAGCCGACGTACACGCCCAGGCTGTTCGAGGCCGCGCCCGGGTCGTAGCCCCACACGCCGGTCAGCAGCTCGCTGCGCCCGTGCACGACCTCAGGGTTCGCGAGGAGGCGGCCGAGCAGACGGAACTCCGTCCGGGTCAGGTCGAGCCGCCGCTCACCGCGCCACGCCGTGTGGCCCGCGCGATCGAGCCGGACGTCGGCGTAGATCAGCTGGTCGGCGCCGTCGACGACGCGGGCGCGGCGGCTGACCGCCTCGACCCGTGCGACGACCTCGCGCAGCGCGTACGGGCTGGCGATGCAGTCATCGGCGCCGGCCCTCAGGGCCTCCACGCGGTCGTCCACCCGGTCGCTCCGCGCCAGCACGACGATCCCGACCTCGGCGTCCGCGGTCCGGATGCGCCGGCACAGCTCGGCGCTGCCGACCAGAGGCAGCCCATCTCCGATGACCACCGCGTGCGGGGGGTGTTCGACGAGCACCGCCAGCGCGGCGAGGCCGTCCGCGACGGTCCGGACGTCGAAGCCCTCACCGACGAGCGCGTGCTGCAGCGTCTGCCGGTCCGCACGCGGAGCGTCGGCGAGCAGAACGGTCGGGACGACGGCCATGGCGGCACCATCGTCGACCCTGATCAGGAGCGCCCGAGAGCACTCTGAGAATTCGCTGAGTGTGCGGAGCGGAGCTCCGTGCAGCGGCTGCTACTGGTCGATCGCGTCCCGGTCCGGGATATGCGAGGTGACCATCCGGACGCCGACGGCGGTGAGCGTGATGACGACGGTGATCAGGAAGGCGTCGATCGACTTGGCCCCGAGGGACCAGAGGACGAGCCAGATGACGAGGCCGGTGGTGGCAGCGACGATGAGTCCCATGAGGCGCGTGATGTTAACGATCGCGCGCGCGGCCCGCCGTCAGGCCCGCAGGCCTTCGGCCAGCGCCGCGACGACGGCACGGACGGCCGCGGCGGGGTCTTCGGACTCGGCCGCTGCGCGGACGAGCCTGGAGCCCACGATCACGCCGTCGGCCCCCGCATCCGCAGCCGCGGCCGCGGCCTCCGGGGTCGCGATGCCGAAGCCCAGCGCGACGGGCACGTCCGTGGCGGCCTGCGCCCGCGCGATGATCGGCTCGAAGCTCTCCTTGGTCCCCGTCCGCTCCCCCGTCGTCCCGGCGACCGAGACGGTGTAGAGGAACCCGCGGGCGCGCTCGCCGATGGCGCGCAGGCGCTCGTCGGGCGTCGTGGGCGCGACGAGCGGCACGAGGGCGAGCCCCGCGGCGTCGCAGACCGCGAGCACGTCGGAGGCCTCCTCCAGCGGGAGGTCGGGCACGATCAGGCCGCTGGCGCCGGCCGCGACCGCATCGGCGACGAACGTCTCGACGCCGCGGGCCAGGACGAGGTTCGCGTAGAGCATCAGGACGACCGGCAGGCGCTCGGACAGCGAGCGGCAGACGTCGAGCACGCCGTCGACCGTCGCGCCCGCCGCGAGGGCCTTCGTCCCGGCCTCGTGGACCACGGGGCCGTCGGCCAGTGGGTCGCTGTAGGGGACGCCGAGCTCGACGAGGTCGGCGCCGCCGTCGGCGTAGGCCAGACCGATCGCGCGTGACGTCTCGAGGTCGGGGAAGCCACCCATCAGGTACGGCATCAGGGCAGCACGCCCCGACGCGTTCGCGAAGGCGGCGGCGATGCGCTCGGCGCCCGCGTTCACGACGGCAGATTCACTCGCCACGGGACAGCACCTCCGCGAGGTCCTTGTCACCGCGGCCGGACAGGCAGAGGAGGTCCAGCTCGGAACCCTCGCCGTCCTCGTGCAGGATGTGATGGAACGCGTGGGACGTCTCCAGCGCAGGGATGATCCCCTCCAGCCGCGAGACCTCCCGGAACGCGGCGACCGCGTCGTCGTCGCCGACGGCGACGTAGCGAGCCCGGCCCTCGTCCCGCAGCCAGGCGTGCTCGGGCCCGGAGCCCGGGTAGTCAAGACCAGCGCTGATCGAGTGCGCCTCGAGGATCTGCCCCTCGGGAGACTGCAGGATCGCCGAGAGCGCGCCGTGCAGCACGCCGGACTGACCGCCGACCGTCAGCGGTGCCCCGTGGCGATCGGTGTCGATCCCCTCGCCTGCGGCCTCGATGCCGACGAGCTTCACGGACGGGTCGTCATAGAAGCCCGCGAACGTGCCGATCGCGTTCGAGCCGCCGCCGACGCAGGCGAGCACACGATCGGGCAGGCGGCCACGACGGGCGAGGATCTGCTCGCGCGCCTCATCGCCGATGACGCGCTGGAGCTCGCGGACGATCGCCGGATACGGGGCCGGGCCGACGGCCGAGCCGATGATGTAGTGGGTCGTCGCGACGTTCGTGACCCAGTCGCGGATCGCCTCGGAGACCGCCTCCTTCAACGTCCGGGCGCCCGATTCGACGCTCACGACGGACGCGCCGAGGAGCTCCATGCGCTGGACGTTGGGCTTCTGGCGGCGGATGTCCTCCGCGCCCATGTAGACGATGCACTCGAGGTCGAGCAGCGCGCATGCCGTGGCGCTCGCGACGCCGTGCTGGCCGGCGCCGGTCTCGGCGATGATCCGCTGCTTGCCCATCCGCTTGGCGAGCAGCGCCTGACCGAGCGCGTTGTTGATCTTGTGCGAGCCGGTGTGGTTGAGGTCCTCGCGCTTGAGCCAGACCTCACGGCCGGCGACCTCGCTCAGCCGCTCGGCGAGGTAGAGCGGGGACGGGCGGCCGACGAAGTCCCGCAGCAGGACCTCGAGCTCGGCGCGGTAGCCGTCGTCGGCGCGCGCGGCGACCCAGGCCGTTTCGAGCTCGGCGAGCGCCGGCATGAGGGTCTCCGGCACGTACTGGCCACCGTACGGGCCGTAGCGGTGCTCGACCCCGGCTTCAGGCGTCGGCTGACTCATGCAGGACCTCCTCGGGGGTCGCGGTCGAGGCGACCGCCTCCATGAAGGCGGTGACCCGGGCGGCGTCCTTGACGCCAGGCGAGGCCTCGGTCCCGCCGGCGACATCGACGGCGAAGGGGCGGACGGTCTCGATCGCGTCGGCGACGTTGTCGGGGGTCAGGCCCCCGGCCAGGATCAGCGGCACGCCGCCGCGATGGCGCAGCGCGAGCCGCCAGTCGAAGGTCTCGCCCGTGCCACCGGGCAGCCCGTCGATCCGCGTGTCGAGCAGGTGGTAGTCCGCGCGCTGGAAGGGACCGAGCGCGCGCACGTCGCCCTCGTCGCCGACCCGGGTGGCCTTGATGATCTGCGCACCGGTGCGGCGAGCGACCTCATCGGCGTACGCCGGACCCTCGTCGCCGTGCAGCTGGATCATCGTGAGCCCGACCTGGTCGGCGGTCTGCGCGACGTCGTCGAGCGGGGCATTGACGAACACCCCTGCGAGCTCGACCCGGCGCTTCATCGCCGCGCCGATCTCCATGGCCTCGCCGATGCGCACGTGGCGCTTCGACTCGCGCCAGAAGTTCAGTCCGAGCGCCCACGCGCCCGCTCCGACGCACAGCTCTGCGTCGGCCAGCGACGTGATCCCGCAGTGTTTGACCCGAACGACCTCAGACATCGCTGTCCATCGTAGGGGGGCTGCCAGGATGGACGGCGTGACCCCCACCGCCATCGACGAGACCTTCGCCACCGAGGCCCTGGACCGCCTCCGCGCCCTCACCGGCAACCCCGCCGCCGAGTTCCGCGACGACCAGCTCGATGCGATCCGCGATCTCGTCGCCGACCACGCGCGCGTCCTCTGTGTGCAGCGCACCGGCTGGGGCAAGTCGGCGGTCTACTTCGTCGCGACGTCCCTCCTGCGCGACGAAGGCTCAGGCCCGACCCTCATCGTCAGCCCGCTGCTCGCGCTGATGCGCAACCAGATCGCGGCCGCGCAGGCGCTCGGGCTTCGCGCGCACACGATCAACAGCACGAACCGCGAGGAGTGGGACGAGATCCGCGCCGGTCTGGCGGCCGACGAGATCGACCTGCTGCTCATCAGCCCCGAGCGCCTGAACAACCCGCGCTTCCGCGACGACATGCTGCCACTGTTCGCCCGGTCCGTCGGGCTGCTGGTCATCGACGAGGCCCACTGCATCTCGGACTGGGGCCACGACTTCCGCCCGGACTATCGCCGGGTGCAGGACATGCTCGCGGCGATCAGTGACGAGGTTGCCGTCCTCGGGACCACCGCGACGGCCAACGACCGCGTGGTCAAGGACGTCACCGAGCAGCTGGGCCGCGGCGACGAGGCGCGGCTCCGGAGCTACCGCGGCCCCCTCGCGCGCAAGAGCCTCCGCCTGGAGACCCTGGAGCTGCTGCGCCCCGCCGAACGCCTGGCGTGGCTCGTCGAGCACCTGCCGAAGCTCCCGGGCTCGGGGATCGTCTACACGCTGACCAAGCGCGACGCCGAGCAGGTCGCGTCCTTCCTCGTGGCCAACGGCATCAGCGCGGCGGCGTACAGCGGCGAGCAGGCCACCGAGGACCGCGTGGCCGTCGAGGAGCGCCTGCTGCGCAACGACCTGAAGGCCGTCGTGGCCACCAGCGCGCTGGGCATGGGCTACGACAAGGCGGACCTGACGTTCGTCGTCCACTTCCAGGCGCCCGGGTCGGTGATCTCGTATTACCAGCAGGTCGGTCGCGCCGGCCGTGGTGTCGACCACGCCGACGTCGTCCTGTTGCGGGGCGGCGAGGACCGCCGGATCCAGGACTTCTTCATCAGCCAGGCGTTCCCGTCGCGCGAGCGCGTCGACGCGGTGCTCGCCGAGCTGGCGCAGGCCGCGGAGGCCGGGCGGACGACCCGCGAGCTCATGAGCGTCGTGAACCTCGGCAGCACCCGGATCGACGCGATGCTGAAGATCCTCGACGTCGAGGGAGCAGTGCGCCGCGACGGCACCCGCTGGCAGTTGATCCCCGGCAGCACGTGGGAGTACGACGGCGCGCGCTACGAGCAGGTCACTGAGCTGCGCCGAGCCGAACAGCGGGCGATGGCGACCTACGGCACCGACGGCCGTTGCCTCATGCGCGCGCTGCGCGAGGAGCTCGACGACCCCGGCGAGGATGGCGTGATCCCGGACTGCGGGATCTGCTCGGTCTGCGCCGGGCCGCGCTTCGCCGACGCACCCGATCCGGCCCTCGTCGAGCTCGCCCAGCGGCACCTGCGCGCGAACCCGATCGCGCTCGACGTCCGCAAGATGGCGCCCGATGCCACTGGCGCGATGAAGAAGATCCCCGACGACGTCCGCATCGAGCCCGGCTGGGCGCTCGCCCGGTTGCGCGACGGCGGTTGGTGGCCGTCGATCGATCGCGGCCTGCGTGCGGGCCGGCTCGACGACGAGATCGCGATCGCGCTTGCCGACATCCTCCGGGGCGCCGGGACGCGGGTCGACTGGGTCACCCTGCTGCCCTCCGCACGCCTCGGCGCTGTGCTCGAACCCACGGCGGCCCGGCTGGCCTCTGAGCTCGGTGTCCCGTTCGTGTCGCTCCTGGAGCGCACGGAGGCGCGGCCGCCGCAGGCGGAGATGGCCAACGCCGTTCAGCAGACCGCGAACGTCCGCGGCGCCTTCCGGGTCACGACCCCGCCGCCTGCCGGCGTCGGGGTCCTCCTCGACGACCAGCGCTTGTCTGGCTGGACGCTCGCGATGGTCGGCGGGCAGCTGCGCAAAGCCGGTGCGGGGGCGATCATCCCGCTCGCGCTGGCGACGCTGAACTGAGGGGCGGGCGTCAGCCCTGCGTCACGACGCTCGGCCGCTGGCTGAGCTTGACCTTCAGCGTCTTGCGCTGGTCGCCGCGAATGATTTCGACCTCGACGGTCTCCCCCGGCTTGTGCGAGCTGATGGCCCGCGCGACGTCCTCGTTGGACCGGATCGCCACGTCGCCGATCTTCACGACCACGTCACCGCCGAGCAGCACCGGGTCGTCCCCCATCTGGGCCTGGGCCGTCCCACCCTGCACGCGCGCCTGTGCAGCCGGGCTCCCGGGCTCCACGGTCTGCACGAGCGCGCCCCGCTTGGCCTCGACGCCGAGCCGGGACATCGCCGGCGACACGGTCACCGTGGTCAGGCCGATCCACGCGCGGTCGACGCGGCCCTTGGCCTTCAGCTGCGGGATGACCTCCTTCGCCGTATCGATGGGCACGGCGAAGCCGATACCGACGCTGCCGGTCCCGCCCTGCGACGTCTGGATCTGCGAGTTCACGCCGATCACCCGACCGGCCGCATCGATCAGCGGCCCGCCCGAGTTGCCGGGGTTGATCGGCGCGTCCGTCTGGATCACGTTCTCGATCGTGAAGTTGTCGAGCCCCTTGATCTCTCGCTGCAGCGCGCTGACCACACCCGTCGTCAGCGTGCGCTCCAGGCCGAACGGATTGCCGATCGCGACCGTCGGGTCGCCGACCTGGACGTCCTTGCTGACCCCGAGCTTGAGCGGAATGAGCTTCCCGGCGTCCTTGCCGACCTTCACGAGTGCCAGGTCGGTCGACAGGTCCTTGCCGATGACCCGTCCGTCGACGAGCCGGTCGTCCTCGAGCTGGACCGAGACCCGCACGGCGCCTTCGACGACGTGCGCGTTCGTCAGGACCGTTCCGTCACGGTCGATGACGAAGCCGGTGCCTGTCGACTCGTTCTGCTCGTCCGCGCCGAACAGGTCGAAGGGCGAGGTGTCGCGCTGCACGACCTGGGCCCGGATCAGGACCACCCCGGGCGCGTCGCGCTCGTAGATCTCGCGCGGCGTCAAACCGAGGGTGCTGTCGTCCCGGTCCTTGCCCGCGGCGACCGTGCCGGACCCGGAGTCCACGAGCGGGGCCTGCTGCACCACCGTCGTGCTCTGCGGGCCACGGACCTGGTCGTACCCAATCAGCAGGACCGCGACGACGAGGCCGCCGAGCGCGGCGGCGACGAACGGAGAACGCTGCAACTGCCCCACGTCCCGGTGCCCGGTCCGCGGTTAGCGGTCGGGCTCCTCGGCGTCCATGCCGGTGAGCACCCGCGTGGCCGCCTCGAGATCCTCACTCCGCATGAGGGCCTCGCCGATCAGCACCGCGTCGATGCCGACCCGCTCGAGCTCCTCGATCTGCGCACGGGTGTGAAACCCGGACTCGGCGACGACGAGCTTGCCGGCCGGCACGTCGCTGAGGAGTTCGAACGTCCGCTGGATGTCGACGGTGAAGTCGCCGAGGTCGCGGTTGTTGATGCCGATGACGTCGGCGTCGACCACCTCGAGGGCGACATCGAGCTCCTGCTCGTCGTGGACCTCGACGAGGACGTCGAGATCGACACCGCGCGCCTCGTCGTGCAGCCGCTTGAGCACCTTGGGCTCGAGGGCCGCGACGATCAGCAGGATCGCGTCGGCGCCCGCGGCCGCCGCCTCGAGCAACTGGTACGGGTCGACGATGAAGTCCTTGCGCAGCACCGGCAGGCCGCACGCGGCACGCGCGGCGCGCAGGTCGTCGAGCGAGCCGCCGAAGTGGCGCTCTTCGGTCAGGATCGACAGCGCGGCGGCACCACCGGCCTCGTAGGCGCGCACGATGTCGCTGATGTCGCCGCCCTCGCGGATCTCGCCTGCGGACGGCGAGCGCCGCTTGTGCTCGGCGATGAGCGACACGCCCGGACGGGCGAGCGCCTCGCTGAACGGCCGGTCGTCGCGGGAAGCCAGCAGCGCCTCGAGATCGGCTGCCGGCGTCTGCTTGCGCCGTCGTTTGACGTCCTCGCGGGTCGTCTCGACGATGCGCTCCAGAACGGAGGTCATTAGGCGGGCGACAGCTCCCCGGTCACGGCGACAAGCATGTCGAGCGTCGCGGCGGCGCGCCCGTCGGCGATCGCCTCGGCGGCGAGCGAGACGCCCTCGCGCAGCGTGCGGGCCGAGCCGGCGGCGTAGATCGCCGCGCCGGCGTTGAGCGCGGACAGGTCGTGGATCGGCGTGCCCGGCGCGTGCTCACCGGCGAACAGCTCCCGGATAATCTCCGCGTTCTCCTCCGGACCGCCGCCCAACGTGGCGGCGGGATCGCGATGGCGCAGGAGCCCGACGTCCTCGGGGACCACGGTGCTCCGATGCAGCTCGGTGCCATCGACCTCGATGACGGTGGTGGGTGCGGCGACGCTCATCTCGTCCAGCTCGTCGGCCGAGGATACGACGAGTGCCCGATCGACCCCCAGGCGCGCCAGCGCCTTGGCGATCCGCTCGACGTACGCCGGGTCACTGACGCCGATCAGCTGACGGCGCGCGCCCGCCGGGTTCGTCAGGGGTCCCAGGAAGTTGAAGATCGTGCGGACCGCGAGCTCCTTGCGCACCGGGACCACGTGGCGCATCGCGCTGTGGTGGGCCGGCGCGAACATGAAGCCGAAGCCGATGTCGTCGATGCAACGCCCCACCTGCTCCGGGGTGAGATCGATGCGCACGCCGAGCGCTTCGAGGACATCGGCGGAACCAGAGCGGCCGGTCGCGCTGCGGTTGCCGTGCTTGGCCACCGCGCAGCCGGCGCCGGCGGCGATGATCGCGGCGGTCGTGGAGACGTTGAACGTCTGGCGCCCTCCGCCGGTCCCGGCGGTGTCGACGAGGTCGTGCCGCGACGTCTGCACCGGCGTCGCGAGGGCGCGCATCGTCCTCGCCAGACCCGCGAGCTCGTCCTCCGTCTCGCCCTTCGAGCGCAGGCCGATCAGCAACGCGGCGATCTGGATCTCGCTGGCGTCGCCGCGCATGATGATCTCGAGGACCTCTGCCGCCTGGTCGGTGGTCAGGTCCTGGTGCGACGCGACCGCGTCGATGGCCGTGGTGATGATCGGATCGGGCAATTCGCAGGCCACTAGTCGGACAGGAAGGTGCGCAGCATCGCACGCCCGTCGTCCGTGAGCACGGATTCAGGGTGGAACTGGACGCCCTCGGCCGGAAGTTCGCGGTGGCGGATGCCCATCACGACGCCTCCGCCGCGCGACGTCACCTCGAATTCCTCAGGCAACGCAGACTCGTCGACGACCAGCGAGTGGTACCGCCCGACGGTCAGCTGGTCGGGGAGTCCGGTGTAGATGGTGCGGCCGTCGTGCGAGATCTTCGTGGTCTTGCCGTGGATCGGCTCGTGGCGGACGACGCTCCCGCCGAACGCCTGGGCCAGCGACTGGTGGCCGAGGCAGACCCCGAGCAGCGGGATGCCCGCCTCGGGGAAGCGCCGGACGACCTCCAGGCTGATGCCCGCCTCGTTGGGCGTGCACGGCCCCGGCGAGACGACGACGCGGTCGGGCCGCCGTGCGAGCAGCTCGTCGGTGGTCGCCTTGTCGTTGCGGACCACGTCGACCTCGGCCCCCAGCTCGCCCAGGTACTGGACGAGGTTGTAGGTGAACGAGTCGTAGTTGTCGACGACGAGGACGGACGTCATGCGCGCGGCTCCATCATGCCCAGTCCGGCTGGGCGAGTGCCAGCTCGATCGCCCGCCGGACGGCGCGGGACTTGTTCTCGGACTCGGCGAACTCGTAGGCGGGTTTGGCGTCGGCGACGGTCCCGCCGCCGGCCTGGATGTACGCAACGCCGTCCTTGACCACGACCGTCCGGATGTGGATGCACGTGTCGAGATCGCCGGTGTAGCTCAGGTAGCCGATCGCCCCGCCGTAGCCGCCTCGCTTGACCGGCTCGAGCTCGTCGATGATCTGCATGGCGCGGACCTTCGGGGCCCCGGACAGCGTCCCCGCAGGCAGGACGCTGCGCAACGCGTCCATCGCGGAGACGTCCGCGCGCAGCTCGCCCGAGACGCTGGAGACGATGTGCATGACGTGCGAGTAGTGCTCGACGCTCATGAACGTGTCGACCTTTACGGTGCCGTACTCGGCGACGCGGCCGAGGTCGTTGCGGGCGAGGTCGACGAGCATGACGTGCTCGGCGCATTCCTTCTCGTCGCCGAGCATCTCGGCGGCCAGCGCCTCGTCCTCCTCGGGCGTCGCGCCGCGCGGCTTCGTGCCGGCGATCGGCCGCGTGGAGATGTGGCGCCCGGTGACCGTTAGCAGCGGCTCGGGGCTCGCGCCGGCGACGTGGAAGTCCCCGAAGTCCAGGAAGTACATGTACGGCGACGGGTTGACGACGCGCAGCCCCCGGTAGATCGAGAACGGGTCGAGATCGAGCTCCGCGCTCCAGCGCTGCGAGGGGACGACCTGGAACGTGTCGCCGGCGTGGCAGTACTCGACGATCCGCTCGACCATCGCCTCGAACTGCTCGCGCGGCATGTTCGACGTGAACTCCGGCGCGGGCCTCGGCGCGCGCGGAGCGCTGCGCGGCACGGCTCCCGCGAGGGTCTCCCGCACCTCGGCGATCGTCCGAACGGCGTCCGTGTAGGCCGCATCGAGATCTCCCTCGGCGTACACGTGCGCCAGGATCGAGATCGTGTGCTTGAGGTGGTCGAACACCACGAGCACGTCGCTCAGCATCAGCGCCATGTCGGGCAGCCCGACCGGATCGGGGTTCGGCTCGCCGAGCGGCTCGACGGTCCGCACGAGGTCGTAGCCGAAGAAGCCGACGGCGCCGCCGGCAAACGGCGGCAGGTCGGGGAGCGGGGCCTGGGAGTAGCGGCCCACCTCGGCGGCGGCGAGCGCGTACGGATCGGCGGGCTCGTCGCCGAGCGACCAGCGGACGATGCTGCGCGGCTGGACGCCGATGAACGAGTAGCGGCCGACCTGCTGGCCCTGCTCGGCCGACTCCAGCAGGAACGCCGGCTGCCCAGGAGCGGCCGCCCGAAGCTTCAGGAAGGCGCTGACCGGCGTCTCTGTGTCATCGATGAACGCGTGCCGCAGCGGGATGAGGTTGTACTGCTCGGCGAGGGCTCGAACCCGGTCGACCGATGGCTCGACCGGCAGCGCGTCAGCGGCGACGGCCATTGAGCACCTCCTGCGCCCCCCGCACCGTGTGCCCGCGGCCCTGGAGGAGCGCGAGCAGGTGGTACAGGACGTCGGCGGCTTCTTCGTCGACGCGCTCGTCGCTCTCCTCACGGACGGCGCGAACGACCTCCTCGGCCTCCTCCTGGACCTTCTCCCCCGCGAGCCTCGGGTCGTTCAGCAGCTCGACGGTGTAGGAGCCGGTGTCTTGGGACGCAGCGCGCTCGGCCATCGTCCGGCTGAGGTACGGGATCGCCTCGTGCGGTGCGTGCGCGTCGGTCTCGCCGTTGTGGAAGCACGTGCGGGCGCCCGTGTGACACGCCGGCCCAACGGGCTCGACCAGCGCGAGCAGCGCGTCGCCGTCGCAGTCCAGCCGCAGCGCGCGGACCTTCTGGACGTTGCCGGAGGTCGCGCCCTTGTGCCAGAGCTCCTGCCGCGAGCGGCTCCACAGGTGCAGCTCACCCGTCTCGCGGGTGCGCGCGAGCGCCTCCTCGTTGGCGTAGGCGAGCGTGAGGACTTCCCCCGTGCTCCAGTCCTGGATCACGACGGCGATCAGGCCGTTCTCATCGAAGCGGATCTCCATGGCCCGCGGCAGTCTACGAGCGCGGGCCGCCCCTGGACGGGCGCTAGCGACTGCCAGGCGTGTCCTAGGCCATGCGTCCAGGAGCGTTGCAGCCGACCATGCAGGTGGCCGACCAATGGAGAGACAGGCGCAGCGTGGCTCATGGATGAGCCGCCCGCACCGGCCATATACCGCCGGCGGGTCGCCAAGGACAAAGAGATCGACCGTTGCCGATCGGCGAATCCGGCAACTCCCGTGGATCTCGAGTCAAGCCTGCTCATTGAGAGGGATGATCTGAGGGGACATCCTGGTTGCGGCGGGCGACGACGGTTGCCCGCCGCAACCCTCTCTCCTGTGAGCTATTCGATCCCGAGCCGGTCCAGCGCGCGCTCGTCGCCGCGCCAGTCCTTGCGCACGCGGACCGACAGATCCAGATGGACCTTGCCACCGAGCTCGCGCTGCAGCTCCTTGCGGGCGGCCGTGCCGATCGCCTTGATCATCTTGCCCTGCGCGCCCACGAGGATGCCCTTCTGCGAGTTGCTCTCGACCCACAGGTAGGCGGTCACGCGGGTGAGGCCCTCACGGACCTCCTCGACGTCATCGATGATGACCTCGACCGCGTGCGGCACCTCCTGGAACGTCCGCCGCAGGACCTGCTCGCGGATCAACTCGGCCATGAGGACGGCCTCGGTCTGGTCGGACTCCTCGTCCGCGTCGAAGTAGAACGGCCCCTCCGGCAGCAGCCCGGTGAGCCGCTCCATGAGCGGCGCGATGCCGGTCCCCTTGCGCGCGCTGATCGGGTAGACGTCGTCGCCGATCTCGAGGTCGCTCACGGCCTGGAGCACGACCAGCAGCTTGTCGTCGCGCAGCTTGTCGACCTTGTTGACGGCCACGATCACCGGAACGCTGGCCTTGCGCAGCGCTTCGGCGATGAACTTGTCCCCGTGGCCGACGCCCTCGAGGCCGTTGACGACCATGAGGCAGGCGTCGCTGTCAGCCAGTTCACGCTCGACCCGGGCCTGCATGCGCGTGGTCAGCTCGTCGCGCGGGCGCTGGACGCCGGGCAGGTCGACGAGCACGAGCTGCCAGTCCTCCCCCGTCGCGACACCGCGGATCGCCCGGCGGGTCGTCTGCGGCTTGTCGGAGACGATCGCGATCTTGTGCCCGACGATCGCGTTGATCAGCGTCGACTTGCCGACGTTGGGTCGTCCCGCGAGCGCGACGAACCCGGACCGGGTGGTCACTGCTCCCACGAGAGCAGCTCGGCCTGCAGCGCGAGCATCTCGCCCTCGTCGGTCTCATGGTCCATCCCGGTGAGGTGCAGCGCGCCGTGGATGATGGCCTCGCGCAGATCCTCGGTGTGCTCCGCGCAGATGACGATGTCGCCGAGCTCGATCTCCACTTCGCCGATGACCTCGGGGACCGTCCCGGCCTCGCCCTCTCCATCGATGGGGAAGCTCAGGACGTCGGTCGGCCCGTCCTTGCCGCGGTGCTCGGCGTTCAGCTCGGCGATGCGCTCGGCGTCGACGAACTCCACGGCGCAGTGCCCCGCGTCGATCCCAGCGCTCGCCAGCGCGATGGCAACGAGCCGCTCGATCTCCGGCGGCGGGGGCGCGCCGGGTGCCAGTCGCGCACCGATGACCTCGACTTCCAACATCCGATGGAGCCTAGGCCCGCCGCCGCTCAGCCGGCCGCAGCTCGGGGGTCAGGCTCGTCGCGTGCGCGTCGTAGGCCTCCACGATCCGCTGCACGATCCGGTGGCGGACGACGTCCTCGCCGCCGAACCGCACGAAGTCGATGCCCTCGATCCCCTCGAGGATCTCGGCGACCGCGACGAGGCCTGACTTCTGGTCGCGCGGGAGGTCGACCTGCGTGACGTCGCCGGTGACCACCATCCGCGAGTTGAAGCCCAGCCGCGTGAGGATCATCTTCATCTGCTCGGGCGTGGTGTTCTGCGCCTCGTCGAGGATGATGAAGCTGTCGTTCAGCGTGCGGCCGCGCATGAAGGCGAGCGGCGCGACCTCGATCTGCCCGCGCTCCAGCGCCTGCTGCACCTTCTCGGCGTCGAGCATGTCGTGCAGCGCGTCGAAGAGCGGGCGCAGGTACGGGTCGATCTTCGCCATCAGATCGCCGGGCAGGAAGCCCAGACGCTCACCCGCCTCGACCGCGGGGCGCGTGAGGATGATCCGGTTGACCTGGCGCTCGCTGAGCGCGGCCGCGGCCAGCGCCACGGCCAGGAAGGTCTTGCCGGTACCGGCGGGGCCGATGCCGAAGGTGATGGTGTTCTCGCGGATCGAGTCGACGTACCGCTTCTGGTTGACCGTCTTCGGCGCGACGCGGCGCGAGCGGTGCTTCCAGACGACGTCCTCGAGGATCTTCGCCGGGTCCTCGTGGCGGTCGAGCGCACCGGTGACCGCGGCGATCGTGCCCGGCGCGATCTCGTGACCCTGCTCGATGAGGTCGCTCAGCTCGCGGATGACGGTCGTCGCCTCGGACACCGCCTCGGGGGTGCCGTCGAGCGTCACGACGTTGCCGCGCAGGTAGACCTCGCAGCTGACGTGGTTCTCGATCTCGCGCAGCACGGAATCGCCACTGCCGGCGAGGCTCGCTGCCACTTCGTTGGAAACTTCGATCTGACTACGCACCGAGCACCTCCCTCACGATCGCACTGACCCGCTTGCCGTCGGCGCGCCCGCCCACCTTGGGCATCGCCGCCTTCATGACCTGCCCCATGTCCTTCGGACTCGAAGCCCCTGATTCCGCCACCGCCGCCTCGACGATCGCCTTGAGCTCATCGTCGCCCAGCTCAGCCGGCAGATAGGCCGAGATCAGCTCCGCCTCGGACTCTTCCTGGGCGGCCAGCTCGGGCCGGTCGCCCTTGCGGAACGCCTCAGCGGCCTCGACGCGGCGCTTGCGCTCGCGGCGCAGCACCGCAAGCTCATCGTCGCTGCCATCCTTCGCGGCCTTCTGCAGCTCGCTGAGCACCAGACGCAGCGCGCCGACACGCTCGGACTCGCCCGCCTTCATGGCGGCAGTCAAATCCGTCTTCACCGTGTCGGCCAGCGTCATCAGGTCCTACCCACAATAGAACCCCGCCCGGTCACCGGGTTCAGACCCAGCCCGGTCAGACCGGCTCGAACTCGCTCGGGTCGCGCGGGGCGGCCGGCGCAGCGGGCACGGTCGACGCGGCGGGCTGCCGGTCCGGAGGCGTGTAGTAGTCGCTGGTCCCGCCCTTCACGCCGTTGATGACGAGCCCGAGGATCGTCGCGTCGAGCCGGACGAGCTCCTCGCGCAGCAGCGTCAGTGCGCCACGCTTCGTTGCGCCCATCCGCGCCACCACGAGAACGCCGTCGGCGTGCCGGAGCAGCGGGATCGCATCGGCGACGACCGTCATCGGCGGGGTGTCGACGATGACGAGGTCGAAGTCCTCGCGGGCGCGCGCCAGCAGCGAGGCCATCGCCTCGGACTCGAGCAGGTCCCCTGGATTGGGCGGCGGCGGGCCCGCCGGGAGGACGCGCATCGGCCCCTCGGGCTGGCCGTCGCGCCCCTGGGCGGGCGTCTGCAGCGCGTCGGAGAAGTCGGTGTGCCCGATGAGGACGCTCGTGAGGCCCGGCAGCGGGTGGACGCCGTAGCGCCGCCCGATCTCGGCCCGGCGAAGGTCGGCCTCGATCAGGACGGTCCGCGCACCGCTCTCGGCCGCCGCCTGCGCGAGGTTCCAGGCGACCGTGCTCTTGCCGTCGCCCGAGTCGGTCGACGTGACGAGGACGACGCGCGCGTCACGCGTGACGTCGAAGTACCGCAGGTTCGCGCGAAGCAGGCGGAACGCCTCGACGTCGCGGAGGCCCAGGCCCTCGAACCCCCCGGCCTGGCGTGCGAGCCCGCGGCTCTGCGCGACGGTGCCCAGGATCGGGCGGCCGAGCTCCTCCCGCGCCTCCTCGGGGTCGCGCAGGCGCCGGTCGAGGCGATCGACCAGCAGCGCCAGGGCGATCCCCAGCAGGCCGCCGAGGAAGAAGCCCAGGATGGTGTTGCGACGGGTCTTCGGTGCCGACGGGAGCGAAGACGCGACCGGCTGCTCGACCATCTCGACGCTGCCCGTCTGGACGGCCTCGAGGGTGCGAAGGTCCCGCAGGCGGTCCCGGAGCTCGGCGACCTGCGCGGTCTGCCCGTCGTCCTCCAGGCGCGACAGGCGCGTGCGGACGAGGTCGGCGGCCTGCGCGATCGGCTTGCGCGCCGACTCGCGGCGGAAGGCGATGAACTGCTCGGCGAACACGGTCGCGTACTTTGCGGCGGCCTCCGGGGACGTCGCCGTGGCCGTCACCTCGACCATGTCGGAGTTCGCGCGCTCACTGACGCTGACGCTCGCGGTCGCCAGGCCCGGGGTTGGATCCTTCGCCAGGGCCTGCGCGGTGCGGCGGGAGATCCCGGGAAGCGCGACGAGCTGCGCGTTCGTCGCAGCGATCCGGGCCGGATCGATCCGCGTAGCGGCGAGGGGCTGACCCAGCAGCTGCTGGTCGAGCGTGTTGTCGCGGAACAGCAGAAGGGCCGTGGACTGGTACTCCTTCTCCTGGGCCTTGGAGAAGGCGAACGCGGCCAGCGGCGTGACGATCACGCACAGCACGACGACGAGCCAGCGCCTGCGGAGCGCGCGCAACGTGGCCTCGAGGCCGAAGCCCGCGTCGGTGTCCGGGGACGTCATGAAGCGCGAAGCGTAACCCAGAAGGACCCACCACGCCCAGTCCGCCGAGCGCTCAGGCGTCGTCCGCCGGCGGCGTAGCGGCCACCGCGGGCGGTGGCGCAGCGGCCGGCGGAAGGCCCTCGGCATGGCCGAGCTGCCCGAGTTCTGCGGTGTCGCGGCCGAAGAGCAGCCCGACGTTCCAATCGAAGAGGAGGCGCGCGCGGCGGCCCCACCCTGGCATGAGCGCCAGGTGGTACGTACGCGCCAGCCACCAGGCCGGAGTGCCGCGCCAGCGGATGCCGAGGGTCGAGGCGACCGCCTTGCCGCGCCCCATGTCCACGAAGACGCCGAGCGTGCGGTAGCGGAAGGGCCGGCGCCGGCCGACCCCGATCGCGGCGGCGATGTTCGTGGCGACGACCTTCCCCTCGCGCGTCGCGTGCTGCGCCGTCGGCGGTGCCGCGGTCTTGCGACCCTTCGCCGGATCGGGCACGCCGGCCGCGTCTCCGATCGCCCATACGTTGTCGTACCCATCGACCTGGAGGTACTTGTCGGCGGGGATCCGCCCGCGGTCGTCGGTCGGCAGCCCCAGCTGCGAGATCACCGGGTGCGGCCGCACACCGGCGGTCCACACGACGATGCGTGTCGGGATCCGCTCGCCGTCGGACAGCAGCGCGCTCGTCTCGGTCACCTCCTGCAGCGTCGTCGACGTGCGGATCTCGATCCCCCGCCCCCGCAGCTCGCGCTGGGCGAACTTCGCCAGCTGCGGCGAGATCTCGGGCATCACCCGGTCGGCGGCGTCGACGAGCACCCAGCGCATCCCGGTGACCCGGCAGCGCGGGTAGTGATCGATGACGTCGGTGGCGAAGTCCTGGAGCTCGGCGAGCCCCTCGAGCCCCGCGTAGCCGGCGCCGACGAACACGTAGGTCAGGAACGTCTCGCGCTCGGCGCGGTCGTCGATCGTCTCGGCGATCTCCAGGCTCTGCACCAGCCGGTTGCGCAGCTGGATCGCCTCGGGGAGGGACTTCAGCCCCATCGCGTGTTCGGCCAGGCCGGGGACGGGAAGCGTGCGGCTGACCGAGCCGAGCGCGACGACGAGGTGGTCGTAGCGCAGCTCGTTGACGTCACCGTGCAGCGTCCGGACCGACACCCGCCGCTCCGTCGGGTCGGCACCGAGCACGCGCCCGACCCGCAGGTCGACCCGGTCGGACAGCGCTTCGCGGAGCGGGACCACGACGTGGCGCGGCTCGAGCGTTCCCGCCGCGGCACCGGGCAGCAGCGGCGTGTAGAGCATGAAGTTCGTCTCGTTGACGAGGGTGATGCGCGCGCTCTGCGGCGGTAGCAGCTTGCAGAGCCGCTGCGCGGTCTGCAGACCACCGAACCCACCACCCGCGATGACGACGTGCCAGGCCATGCCCAGCACGGTACCCGTCAGGTCTTCGGCGGGGAATGCTCGTCGTCACGGATGACGAGCACGGGTCGGTGCGCGTGGTGGACGACACCCTGCGAGACGGAGCCCAGCAGCGCACTGCGCCAGCCGCCCCGGCCGCGGGAGCCGACCACGACGACGTCGGCGTCGACCTCGTCGGCGAGCGCCACGATGCCGTGCCAGGTTGGCGCGTCCTCGATGACCTTCGCCTCACCGACCAGGCCGGCCGCGGTGGCCAGCTGGGCCCCCGCCTCGGCCAGCCGCTCGGTGCTGACGCCGACTGCCTTGTCGACGCGCTCCTGGCTCTCGATGTCCAGCGGATCGATGGTCCCCAGCGCCCCGGGCGCGGACAGCACCGGTGTCGGTTCCCAGACTGCCGCGATGACCGCCCGCGCGCCAGGGAAGAGCGCGGCAGCACGCTCCAGTGCGTGCCGAGCCGGGTCGGAACCGTCGTAGGCGATGAGCAGAACGGTGTCGGCGGGCATCCCTGCGGATGCTACCGCCGCCGCACTAGGAATCGGCGGTCTCGACCGCGTCCTCGTCCGGGTCGGTCTTCGACTTCGCCTGGTCGCGCACGTAGTCCGCAGCGTCACCGGCGCCATTGCTGGCACCGTTCGCGGTGATGGGCGGAAGCGCGTCGTCCTCGTGCTTCTCGGTCCGAGCAAGGGCCTGCTGGGGGGCGCCCTCTTCGCCCTTGTCCGGGCGAATGTAGTTCGCGTAGCCCGCGTAGTCGCTGACCCGGTCACCGCCGTTGATCACGACGCCGAGAACCGGTGCCTTGAACTTGGCCAGCTGCCGGCGCAGATGTGAAAGCTCGTCACGCTTGGTCTGCCCGAGCCGGGTGACGACGAGGACGCCATCGACCTGCGAGAGCAGCGGGATCGGATCGGCCACGACCGGAACGGGTGCGCTGTCGATGACGATGAAGTCGTACCGGCGCCGGACCTCACCCAGGAGCGAGGTCATGTTCTCGGACTCGATGAGGTCCGCCGGATTCGGCGGCTTCGGGCCGGCGTAGAGCACGTCAAAGGTGTGCTCGTCCTCCCCACCGTGTTCGTAATGCTGGAGTGCCTGCGAGAGCGTGACCTGCTCACTGAGGACCGTCGACAGGCCCTTCTCGCCCGGCGCCGTGCCCATCTTCAGCGCGAGGACGGGCCGCCGCAGGTCCGCCTCTACCAGCAGAGTCCGCGCGCCGCTCTCCGCCGCGCAGAGCGCGAGGTTCCACGCCACGGTGCTCTTGCCCTCACCCGGCGAGGACGACGTGACCAGCACGCACGAGGCGTCCTTGCTGGCCTCGAAGTACCGCAGCTCCGCGCGCAGGAGACGGAACGCCTCGATGTCGCTGGGCCGCAGCGTCTCGAGCCCGCCCTTCTGCTTCTGGATCGCCTTGCTCTGGGGCACGATGCCGAGCACCGGCGCATCGACCGAGTCCTCGATCTCATCGGCGTCGCGGATGCGGCGGTCGAACCGATCGATCAGGAGCGCAAGCGCTATCCCGAGCAACCCACCGAGGACGATTCCCAACACCACATTGCGGCGGGTCCTCGGCGAGGACGGGACCTCCGGGACCTTTGCCCGCTCGACGAGCTGGACGTTGCCAGTCTGCAGCGCCGCCAGATTCGCAAGATCCTGCTGCTGACCGCGGAGCTTCTCGATCTCTGCCGGAGACGCGCCGTTTTGCTCAAGCCGCGCGAGTCTGCGATTGAGCAGGGTCAAGCCCCGGTCAATAGATGCGCTCTGACTCTCGCGTCGGAACTCCACAAACTCCTCGGCGAACTTCGTGGCTGTCAAGGTCGCGACCCTGGGGTCCGGATCGACAGCCTCGACAGTCGCGAGGTCATCGCTTCCCGACTGGCTGACCGCGACGTTCACGCTCGCATCCGGCACACGATCTGCGAGCGCGGCTCGGGTCCGGTCCCGGACCGTGCTCAAGGACGCGAGCGCCGTGTTTGTCGCAGCGATGCGGTCCTGATCGATGCTGTAGTCCACCCGGCCGATGAGGTCATCCGCGGCGTTGGTCTTCTGGAACAGCAGCGTGGCCGTCGCGGTGTACTCCTTGACCTGATTCAGCGAAATAGCGAGGGCGACCGCCGGCGTAACCACCACGCAGATCGCGACGATGACCCACCGCCGACGCAGCGCCTTCAGAACCTCGTGAAGGCTGAGTCCGCCGGAGCTCTCGATGTCAGGTGAAGCCAAGGGGGGGAATACCTTCCATGTCGCTTTTGGATCTAGGCACCGGACGCTCGCGCTGGCATCGGTCCCCTCAAAGAGTACGGACGCGGCACACGTTCGTCACAACTCGCGGACCAAAGGGCAGGTGGTCAGCACTCCAGCAGGACCGCGGCCCAGTCTCCGCCGGTCCTCCGGTCCCGTTCCTGCAGGCCGTGGGGCGCGAACGCGGCCACCACCTCGTCGGCCTCGGCGCGCAGGAGCCCGCTCGCCACGAGCCGCAGCGGTGGCGGGCCGTCGAAGCCCTCCCGCGCGACGCCGAGCAACAGCGGACGCAGCAGATTCGCGACCATCGTGGGGGCTGTCGGGGCCGGCCCGTCGCGGAGCAGGTCGAAGGGCCGGACGTCGACCTGCACCCCGTTGGCTTCCGCATTCTGGCGCGTGGCCGCCACGCTCTCGCGCTCGTGGTCCACGCCGCGCACCGGAGCCCAGCCCAGCTTGGCCGCCGCGATCGCAAGCACGCCGGAGCCGCAGCCGAGGTCCATGAGCTCGCCGCCGGGCTCGAGCTCGAGCAGCAGCTCGAGGCACAGGCGCGTCGTGTCGTGCGCACCGGTCCCGAAGGCCTGCCCCGGATCGATCACCACCTCGTCGATCCCGTCAACCGGATCGGCCCACGGGGGCCGGACGTGAAGCCGGTCCCCGATCGTGATCGGCTGGTGGAACACCTTCCACCGCTCGCTCCAATCGTCGGCGACCTCTTCGGTCACGACCTCGACGAGCGTGCCGCCGACCGCCGCTTCGAGATCGGGCAGCGACGGGAGCTCCCCCGGCGCGCCATAGATCGCGTACTCCATGCGGTCCCCGAGGTCGCGCTCCTCGACGCCCGACGGGACGAGTTCGAGGAGCTCGGCAAGCGCGAGCTCGGCGTGGTCGTGCGGGACGCGCAGGGCGAGGCGAAGCATGGGCCGACAGGATGCCAGCGCGCGAGCGCCGGCACCCCGCCGGTCCCTACCGCCCTACCGCTTGTAGCCGACGACCAGCTCGACACGGCGATTCAGCGCGCGGCCGGCCTCGCTGCGGTTGCTCGCCCGCGGCTTGGTCTCGCCGACCGTTACGGCCGTCGTCTTGACCTTCGCCCCGCCGGCCTTCAGCGCCGCGCAGATCGCCTTCGCGCGGGCCAGGCCGAGCTTGCGGTTGGCCTCGGGGTCCCCCGTGCCGGAGCGCGAGGTGTGGCCGGTGCAGGTCACCGTCGTCGCGCTCGTGAGCTGCTTGGCCGTGCGCCTGACCCAGGCCTTCGCGACCGGCGTGAGCTTCGCGCTCTGGAACGCGAAGAGCCCCGTGGCCGGGATCACCGCGACGCGCGACGGCAGCAGCACGCTGTTGCCGGTCGCCTTCAGCGTCGCGCCGCCGCCCTTCGGGAACGCGGTCATGTTCAGCTTGACCTTCAGGCCGCCGAGACGGTTGACCAGGCGCTTGCCGGTCTCGGTCAGCTTGAGCTTGATGCTGACAGCGTTGGTGGTCTTGTTGGTCGTGATCTCGCCGGTGCCGATCTTCGTCAGCTTCGCGGCGCGGGCACGGCCGCCCGAGGACGGGACGTCGGCGAACACGTCGACGACGCACTTCTCGATGTTCACGCCGCTGACCTTGCAGCCGACCTGCAGGTCGTCGCTCTCGACCGCGAGCTTCGCGGCGACGTCGAGCTTGGCCTCGGTGACGGCCCAGCTGACGTCGAGGATCGCGCCGGCGCCGGAGTCGTTGCTCTGGAACACGCGGACGTTGTGCTTGCCCGGCGACAGGTTCGTCAGCTTCAGCGGCGAGCTGCACGCGACGGGCGGACGGCCGTCGATGACGCACGAGAACGAGCCGCCGCCGCTGCCGGTCCAGGTGATCGTCGCCTCACGGGACGTCGTCGCGGCGGGCGGGCCGCTCACGAGCTGCGGGGCGGGCGGCACGGCGACCGGCGGCTGCGGGGTCGTGGGCGTGCTCGGCGCGACGACGCGCACCGTCACGGTGCGCGCGCTGGTCATGGGCGCGCTGACGTCCGAATCCGTCGCGTCGACGGCGATCTGCACGACCGAGCCGATCGCGGACGCCGGCGGGTTCAGCGAGACCTTGGCGTCACCGGAGGTGACCGTCGACGAGCCCCAGCTCGGGACACCGCCAACGGCCATCAACACGGTCTGGCCCGCGTCGGGATCGCTCGCTGCGAAGGTCAGGTTCGTCGTGGTCTCCGGGTTGATGTCGATGACGCCCGTCGCCGAGTCGGCCGAGAAGACCGGCGGCGTGTTGTTCGAGACGGTGAGCAGGAGGTCGCGCTCGACGTACTGCCCGAACTCATCCTGGACACGCGCCTTGTAGACGTAGTAGTGGCCGACGGTCAGGCCCGACGTCGTCGAGAAGGGGATCTCGACGAGGCCGCCGCTCGAGATGGAGACGAGGTTCGTCTGCGGCGCGGTGCTGTCGTACGTCGCGGTGTCGCCGCTGTTGGCGCTCTGCAGGAGCTTGACCGTCGGGGCCGCGCCGCTCTCGGTCGACATGGCGAACTGCTGCGCGTAGGCCGCCTTGGTCGAGATGCCCAGCGACGGCTGGCTCGTGAGCTTCGGCGACTTGTGGGTGAAGCCCGCCTGCTTGCGGACCTTTGCGCGCACCGTGATGCCGGACGGCGCCGTGTTCTGGATGCCGCCGACGCGGGCGCTGGAGAACATCTGGATCGTCACGTCACCGTCGGGCTTGCCCGCGATGCTCTCGCTGAAGGTCGCGGTCGTGGTGATCGAGCCCGGGTTGCAGGCCGTGATGCTCGTGTCCTGGGACGCGACGGTGATCGAAGTCGGCGAACCGTCACCGGTCGCCTGGAACTGGACGGACCCGATCTCCGGGTAGATGTTGTTCGGGTCGCAGTCGCCGTAGTTGGCCTTGATCAGGCTGACGGTGCCCGTGAGCTGCCCGGCGGCGTCGATGGTCGCGTCGATCGACGCGCCCTTGAGGTGGGAGGCATGGGCCGGGGCAGCAGCGACGTACGCTGTGAAGCAGACGGCGAGCAGGGATGAGAGCGCCAAGGGGCGCACGCAACGGAGGGCACGGGACACGGGAGAGGCTCCTGCAGGGTTCGGGATCCCCACAGCTGTCGACGGGCGGCGTGCCCCGGTTTAGACAGCGCGGACAAGTCGCCGAGGCGCCCACCCACCAGAAGTGGGGACGGGACTTACCCGAGGTGCAGCGCGCGACGGAGCTTGCTGCCGAGCGACTCGTCGCCCCGCAGGTTGTCCTCGTCCAGGCTGTCGGCGAGCTGCTGGAGCAGCTCGCGCTGCTCGGGTCGCAGCCGGCGCGGAATCACGATGTTCATGACGACCTTCAAGTCGCCCCGGCGGCCGGGGCGCTGCAGCACCGGCATACCGCGTCCGCGCAGCTTGATCAGCTCGCCTGGTTGCGTGCCGGCGGGGACTTCAAGCTCCTCCTCGCCCTCGAGCGTGGGGATCGCCAGCGAAGCGCCAAGCGCCGCCAGCGGAGCCGGCACGTCCAGCACGGCGACGAGGTCGTCACCGTCGCGCATGAAGCGGTCGTCCTCGCGCACCCGCACGCGCACGTAGAGATCGCCGGGCGGCCCGCCGGGTTCCCCCACGTGGCCGCGGCCGCCGAGCCGGATGCGCTGGCCGTCGGAGATGCCCGCGGGGACGTCGACCTTCAGCGTGCGATCGCGGACCTCGCGCCCGCGCCCGGCGCACTGCTTGCAGGGCTGCTCGGGGATCTTGCCCGAGCCGTCGCACTGGTCGCACGGCACCCGCCGCATCATCTGCCCAAAGGGCGTCCGCTGAACGCCCTGCAGCTGGCCGACGCCGCCGCAGCGCTCACACGTGACGATCGGCGTGCCCGGCTCGGCGCCGTTGCCGTGGCAGTGCTCACACAGGTCGACGGCCTCGTATAAGACCTCGACCTGCGTGTCCTCTGCGGCCTGCGCGAGATCGAGGGTGACCTCGACCAGCGCGTCGTCGCCGGGCGCCGGCCCGCGGCCGAACCCGCCGCCGCCCCCGAAGAACGCGTCGAAGAGATCGCTGAACGACCCGAACGCGCCCATGTCGGGCGCCGCGCCGCCGCGCTTCAGCCCCTCGTAGCCGTGCCGGTCGTAGATCGCGCGGCGCTCGGCGTCGGAGAGGATCTCGTAGGCCTCGGCGGCCTCCTTGAACTTCTCCTCGGCGTCGGGGTCGTGGCTGTTGACGTCGGGATGAAGCTCGCGCGCCAGCCGGCGGAAGGCCTTCTTGATCTGCGTCTCGTCGGCGTCGCGGTCGACACCGAGCACCTCATAGGCGTCCCGGGGCATGGATCGGGCAGTGTAGGTGCGTCGCAAGCCCGATGAACGCTGGAGCCGGACCGGGCCGCGTTTTGCGCAAGACGAGCTATATAGTGCCGCGCTCGATGCGCAGGCCTACCGCTGGAGCTGGATGACGAGAGGCACAGCCCTCCTCCCTAAGCCTCGACGGCGCGCCGATATCCAGGGTCTGCGCGCAGTCGCGGTCCTTCTGGTGGTTCTGAACCACGCGGGCATTGAGTCCCTCCAAGGCGGGTACGTCGGCGTCGACGTCTTCTTCGTTCTGTCCGGCTTTCTCATCACCGGGCTGCTGATCGGCGACGCTGAGAAGAACCAGCAGGTTTCACTGGCCAACTTCTACGTGCGCCGAGCCCGACGGATCCTTCCCGCAGCGACGCTGACGTTGTGCGCGACCGCCATCGCCTCGTACTACATCCTGAACGTCGTTCGTGCCAAAGAGGCGTTCACCGACATCGCGTGGTCCGCATTCTTTGCGGCCAACATTCACTTCAGCAACGTCGGGACTGACTACTTCGCCCAGGATCGTGCGGTGTCCCCCGTTCGACATTTCTGGTCGCTGGCAGTCGAGGAGCAGTTCTACATCGTGTGGCCCGCAGTCGTCGGGTTCGCGTTCTTCGGATTTGCGCTGTTGCGACGCGAACGTCCCCATGACCGCGCCCGGATCACGATGCGGTCACTGAATCGCCTCACAGCGGTCATCGTCCTCGTCTTCGTGGCGTCCCTCGCTTGGTCAATCCACCAGACCCAAACTGAGCCAACCGTCGCGTATTTCTCCACGTTGACGCGTGGGTGGGAATTGGCGTTGGGCGCAGCTCTGGCCACAGTCGTTGGGCCGCTCGCCCAACTCCGAGCGTGGACTCGGTTCGCGATGGGTTGGGCCGGCCTCGCGGCCATCGCGATCGCCGCCGTCCTCTTCAACGAGCAGACGCCCTTCCCTGGGTTCGCCGCTCTCCTACCAACTGGGGGCGCGGCGCTCGTCATAGCCGCCGGGGTCGCGGCGCGACAGCCGCGGTTCGGTGCCGGATGGTTCCTCAGCATGCAGCCGATGCGGTACATCGGGGATCTCTCGTACACCATCTACCTGTGGCACTGGCCGATTCTGGTGCTCGCGGCTGCCGAGGTCGGACACGTGCTCTCGGTCACGACGAACCTGGCATTGGTCGGCGCCGCGTTCCTTCTGTCCGTCGTCACATACACCTGCTTCGAGAACCCCATCCATCGCTCACGCTGGCCACAGGTCGATTCCCCTCGCGCGAACCCCGTTCTCCTTGGCTGGATTGCCGCCCCCTTGATCGTGATGATCGTGGTCGGCCTGGGCCGCCAAGGGGTCGCCACGGAAGTCGCGACCGCATCGGCAGCTCAGTACAAGGTCGAGGCCGCGAGAGACGCAAAGGCTCGGGCCCAGTCGGCAGCAACAGCCGAAGAGCGAGCGCGTTCAGCGACCCGCCAAGCGGCACGAGAGGAACGGGCACTCAGAACCAATGGAGCGCTGCCTCAGGTTCTGCAGGCCGCCGCCGCATCGGAGCGCGAAGCCAAGGTCCCGAGCAGTCTGACACCGAACCCTGCAACTGAAGACCTGCCGAAGAAGTACATAGCGCCGATCAGCCCCGAGTGCTCGCCATTCGGGTCCAAGACGACCAGCAACATCTGCAGTCGCGGGTCAGGCTCGAAGACCCTCGTCGTGTTTGGCGACTCCCATGCCCAGATGTGGCTTCCAGCGATCGACGCCTTGGCCAGCCAGTCCGACTATGTCGTGCGACCAGTGGTCAAGTCGGCCTGTTCGATGGCCTACTGGGGAGGCGATGCCAAGCCGCCACCTGGATGTCTCGCGTGGTACTCCTGGGCGAGACAGAAGATCCGCGATATTCGGCCCGACATCGTTCTTGTCGCGGCTCACTACATGCCCAATGTCCCCGGGGTGTCTCACTCAGCGCCGTCTGTGGCGCGAGCATTGGACACCCTGCTGCCCAGTTTGCGCCGCACCTCGGGGCGAGTCATCGTCCTCGGAGACGTCTTTGGACAGCGAGAGCCCACCACCGACTGTCTGCTCAGAAAGGACGCCACCCTCGGCTCGTGCAGCGCACCTTACGACGATGCACGAATTGCGTTCTACGAGAACGTCGCTGACCGCACCCGGAAACTCAAATCCGGGTTCGTTGATACACGAGGCTGGTTCTGCGCACGGACAGCATGTCCAATGGTTGTCGATGGGACAGTGGTCTTCGCGGACAAGAGTCACGTCACTACGACGTACGCGTCAGTTCTCGCATCCGTCTTCGCTCGGCAGTTCAAGAAAGCACTCAGCTAGCACGACCGTCCAACTCGCGGTGGGCGCCTACGCCTCGTCGTAGACGTCGGTCACGAAGCGCGACAGCTGCCCGGCCACGTCGCGGACGAGCCCGATCGTGCGCGGGTAGTCCATCGTCACGGGCCCGATCACGCTGACCGTGCCGAGCGCGCGCTGCGGGAGCCCGTACCCGGCGGCGACGATCGCCAGCGAGCGCAGCGCCGGCACCGCGTTCTCCTCGCCGATGCTCACCATCACGTCGCGCTCGCCGAGCGCGGCCCGCAGGAGCTCCAGCAGGCTCACGCGCCGCTCGAGCATCGTCATCAGCTCGTTGATCTGGGAGACGTCCTGGACGCGGTGCTCGGACAGGAGCCGCGCGGCGCCGTCGACGTACAGCGTGTCCTCCGCCGTCTCGGCCAGCGCCGTGAAGGCCGGCGCGAGCGTGGCTAGGAACGCCTGCTCGCGAACCGAAAGGCTCGGATCGGCGACCCGCGAGCGCAGCGTGCGCGCGCCGAGCCCGGTGCCGACGAGCCGCTCGTTGAGGTATTCCCCGGCCCAGGTGACGAGCCCCGGGTCGAGGCTCTCCTCGTAGCTGAAGACGCGCTTGGACACCCCACCGGTCGAGGTGATCACGACGACCATCACGACCCGCGGCTGCAGGCTGAGGACCTCGATGTGCCTGATCGTCGAGGTGTCGATCGGCGGCGCCGACACGATCGCCAGCAGGTCGGTGACCTGGGAGAGCGTCTCGGTGGTCATGCGCATCGCCTCGTCGACCTGCATCCGCACGAGCGACAGGTCGACGCCGGGTTCGCGGACGGGCTCGGGCAGCAGCTTGTCGACGAAGTACCGGTACCCCGAGTCGGTGGGGACCCGGCCTGCGGAGGTGTGCGGGTGCGCGAGCAGCCCGTGCTCCTCGAGCTGGGCGAGGTCGTTGCGGATCGTCGAAGCGCGGACGCCGAGCTCGGGATCCTCGGCCAGCGCCTTGGAGCCCACCGGCTGCGCCGTGAGCTGATGGGTCTGGATGACCTTGCGGAGCACCTGCTCCTGACGGGGCGTCAGCACATCTGAAGTGTAGGCTCGCGGGACGATGCTCCATCGGGTCGACGTCGATCAAGTGCACTGGCGGCGGGCCGGTGACGACCTCCTCGTCCTGCACCTGCCGAGCTCGCGCTACCTGCAGCTGAACGCCTCCGCGGGCGTGCTGTGGGAGGCCGTCGTCGAGGGCGCGACGACCGAGGATCTCGAGGGCCGGCTGGTGGACGCCTACGGCATCGAGGCCGAGCAGGCCTCCTCAGACGTGGCGGGCTTCCTGCAGTCGCTGCGCGACGGCGGCCTGCTGCACGCCGCCCCGTGACGTCGCTCGGATCTGACCCGGCGCGGCTGCACGAGCGCTGGGACGACCCGCGCAACGCCTCGGGCCTGACGTGGCTGGAGCTCCTCACCGGCTGGACCACGGGAATCGACGAGCGCGCACCGGACATCGACCTCGTCGACCCCTTGCCCGACCCGGTCGCGGCACTCGAGGCCGCCCTGCTCCGCCTGATGGACCGCCCTCCCGTGTACGTCGCGTTCTCCGGTGGGCGCGACTCGTCCGTCCTGCTCGCCGCCGCGACGCGCGTGGCGCGGCGCGAGGGGCTTCCGGATCCGGTGCCGCTCACCCAGCGGTTCCCCGGGGTCCCCGAGGCCGACGAGACGGCGTGGCAGGAACGGGTCATCGGGCATCTCGGCCTGACCGAATGGGAGCTCTTCGAGAGCGGCGCCGAGCTGGATCTCGTCGGCGAGGTCGCCGCCGGCGTCCTGCGCGCGCACGGGCTGCGCTATCCGCCGGCCTCGCACGCCCACATCCCGATGTACGAGCACGCGAGCGGTGGCACCCTCGTGATGGGCGACGGCGGCGACCAGGTCTTCGGCGGCTGGCGGCGCGTGGCCGTCGGCGAGGTCCTGCACCGCCGCCGCCGGCCCCGACCTCGAGACCTCGCGGTGATCGCGAACGCCGCTGCGCCGCGCCCGCTGCGGGTGATCGCCGAGACGCGCCGCAGCCCGACCCCCGCCCCGTGGCTGGCGGACTGGGTGCTGCGCGAGTGGGCCCACCATCAGGGCGAGGCCCGCGCCGCCGAGCCGGCGACATGGCCGGCGTTCCTGCGGTGGACCCGCCGCGAGCGACCGACGGTCCTCATGCTCGAGACGTGGGAGCTGTTGGCGCGCGAGCGCGGGACCGCGCACGCGACCCCATTCTGGGACCCGGTCTTCCTGCGCTCGCTCGGCGCCTGGGGCGGGCGCTTCGGCCGCGGCTCGCGCACGCGGCTGATGCGCGGGCTCTTCGCGGACCTCCTGCCCGACGACGTTTTGGCGCGCGCGTCGAAGGCCCGATTCTCACGCGCCTATTTCGACGTTCCCACCCGGCGCTTCGCCGAAGCGTGGGACGGCGAGATTCCGGGGGCGGATGCCGTAGACCGAGACCAGCTCAGGATGCACTGGCTTTCAGGAAATCCGTGGACCACTTCCGCCACGCTCTTGCAGGCCGCATGGCTGCAGCAAAACACCCGGAAACAGAGCATTTCCAGCGGCTAGATCCCACCCGATGTCGGTGATACGTTCAGAACAGGTCCATCCACGGAACCGGGCAGAGGAGCGACATGAAGCCGCAGTACGAACCGCCCGCCGTCAAGGTCGTCGGCGAAGTCACCAAGGTCACCCAGACCAAGCCGGGCATCTACTTCGACAGCCCTGGCGCGCAGCAGGGCGAGACCCGCGTCCCGCCGCCGGGCACGCCGGGCACGTCCTGATCCCGTCGTGAACACCGGCGCTCCGGGCTCCCTCGCGGAGGGGCCCGGACGTCACATCGTGTCCCGAGAAGTCGGCGATCTGACCGTGCTGCTCAATCTCGAGACCGGGACCTACCTGTCCGTAAGCGGATCCGGCGGCGAGCTCTGGCGCCTCTACAGCGCCGAGGGATACGACACCGCCGTCGCCAGCGCGAGTGCACGCTTCGGAGTCTCGCCGGATCAGATCCGCTCGGACCTCGACCAGCTGCTGCGGGATGTCGCCACGCTCCGGGCCGCCCGCGCACCCCAGCGAGCCCACCGTCCGCGTCCATCGATCGGCCGCGCGCTGCGCGCCGGTCCCCTTGAGCTCCTCACCGCGGTCCGCGCGCTGGCGCTGGTCACCGCGGTCGAGATCGGCCTGCGCACGATGTCCCTCCCCCGGCTCACCCGGCTGCTCGGCGTCCGGCTCGCCTCAGAGCCCGAGGCGTCGTCGGCGAGCAGCGCCGGGCTGGAGGCGCTCACGGTCCGGGAGCGGTCCAACCTGCGTGCCGCCGAGCGCGTCTTCCGGTACTGGCCGTTCGACGACACGTGCCTGCGTCGTGCGCTCGTCGCGGGCCGGCAGCTGCGCCACCGCGGCACCTCGCTTCACCTCGGCGTGGCCGACAGCACGTCGGTCGAGGACGGCGAACGGGCCGCGGAGGGTGAGATCGCCGCGCACGCGTGGATCGACGCGGGCGACGTCCGCCTGCTCGCCCTGCCCGGCTACGAGCGCCTGGTGAGCACCAATGGGTGAGCCCCGTTGCTACGCCGCTCACGGGCTGTGCGTGCAGAGCCCCGTTCCGCTGCCGGCGCCGGTCGTCGCCGGCCCGCCGGACGTCATCGTCCGCCTCGGGCCCCGGCGGACGATCCCGTGGCGCCGCCCCGCCAGCGCGGTCGTGGCCGAGCTCATCGGCCCCGACGGCTGGCCGCGGTACTCGTTCTGCCGGCGCGGCGACGGCGGCATCACCGCACGGGTCTACAGCCTGGCCGACTTCGGCATCAGCGCGGACCGGCGCGAGATCGTCGCGCGCGCAGGACACGACATCGACGAGGAGATCCTCGGAATCCTCCTCGCGGGCAGCATCGCGTCCTTCCTGCTGATGGAGCGGGGCGAGTGTGTCCTGCACGCCAGCGCCGTCGAGCTCTCCCCCGGCCGCGCGGTCGCCTTCGCCGGCTTCTCCGCGCGGGGGAAGACGACGTCGGCCGCCCTGCTGTGCGCCGCGGGCCGGCCGCTGGTAACCGACGACGTGCTCGGCATCGATCTCGACGGGGATGTCCCGCGATGCGGCCCGGGCGGCGCGGAGCTGCGACTGCGCCCGCAGCAGGCGGGGCTCGCGGCCGCGTTCGGGCCCGGCGCAGAGGTGCGGGAGACCGCCGACGAGCGGCTCGCCGTCCGCCCTGCGCTCGCCCCGTCCGCCTCGCCGGAGCTCGTCGGGGTGGTCGTCCCGACGCCCACCCGCGAGGATGACGTCATCCGCCTCGAACCTCTCGATCTCGGCGCCTCGACCACTGAGCTCCTCGCTGCACCGCGGATCGAGGGCTGGCGCCGCCGCCCTGACCAGCGCCGGGTGTTCGACCACGCCGTCGACATCGCCACTCGGGTCCCCGTCCTCCGCGCCCACATCCCGTGGGGGCCGCCGTTCCCCGACGACACCGCAGCGGCGCTGGCGGCGGGGATCGAGGCCGCACTCGCCACGCCCGCCGGGAGCGCGTGATGGCGGACCCGCCGAAGGGGTTCGACCGGATCGCCTACCTGCAGTCGAGCGTCACCGAGCCGAAGTCGCTGAAGCGCCTGCCCCAGCTCGCCGGCCGCGCCCTCGCCCTCGCGCATCGCTCGAACCCGCGGCTGTTCTGGATCACGACCGTGACCCAGCTGATCGCCGCTGCGATGCTCGGGCTGCAGGTCCTCCTCGGCGGTCTCGCGATCCAGGCGGTCCTCGAGCAGGCCGACGGCGGAACGATCGGGCCGGTGCTCGCGCCGCTGATCGGCCTCGCCGCCGTGACGGCGATCAGCGGCCTGGCGACCAGCGCCCAGGCCCTGCTGCAGCGACTCCTCGGCGAGGAGGTCCAGCTGCTGACCTGGACCCAGATCCTGGATGTGACGACCGCGGTGCCCCTCGAGACGTTCGAGAACCCGGAGTTCTTCGACGCGCTGCAGCGGGTCCGCACGAACGCCGTGATCCGCCCGCTGACGATGTCGCAGGGCCTCGTGCAGCTCTTCGGCGGCCTCGTGGGGATCGCCGGGCTGACGGTCGCGCTCGTGGTCATCCATCCCGGCCTCATCGTCATCTTCCTGCTCGGTGGGTTCCCCCTCTGGCTGCTGTCGCGCACCACGGGGCGCCTCGAGTTCCGCTTCCGAGCCGGGCAGACCCCCCAGCTGCGCCTGCGGCACTACCTCACGGAGCTGCTCTGCGGCCGCGACGAAGCCAAGGAGATCCGCGCCTTCGCGCTCGGCCCGGTCATCTACGAGCGCTGGCGCCAGAACTACGACGAGTACCTCGCCGAATACCACCAGCACGTCCGGCGACGGCTGGGCCTCGCCACCGTGGGCGCGGGGATCACCACGGTCGTGATGAGCATCGCCGTCGGGCTGCTCGTGTGGTTCGTCGTCGAGGGAACGGTCGAGATCGCGGCGGCGGGCGCGGCGCTCATCGCCATCCGCCTGCTCGCCGGCCGGCTGCAGCAGACCTTCTCGGGCATCACCGACCTCTTCGAGTCCGCCCTGTTCCTCCGCGACTACGAGGAGTTCTCCGAGCTCTCACCCCCGCCCGAGCCCCACCGAGGCGAAGGCACGGCGCTCGCCCCGTTCACCGAGCTGCGCGTCGAACACGTCTCGTTCAGCTATCCGGGAACCGAGCAGACTGCCCTGCGCGACGTGTCGCTGACGCTGCGCGCCGGCGAGGTCGTGGCCCTCGTGGGCGAGAACGGCTCGGGCAAGACGACGCTCGCGAAGCTGCTCGGTCACGTCTTCAGCCCAAACGAGGGCCGGATCCTCTGGGACGGCGTCGACGCATCCACGCTCGATCCCGAGGAGGTCCGGTCCCACGTCGGCGTGATCTTCCAGGACTTCGTGCGGTTCCAGCTGTCGGCCCGCGAGAACGTCGGGTTCGGCCGCGCCGAGCGCATGGACGACGTCGAGGCGATCATGGAGGCGTCCAGGCGCGGAGGTGCGCACGACGCGTTGAGCCGGCTGCCGCTGGGCTACGAGACGAACCTGGGCAAGGAGTGGATCGGTGGCTACGACCTCTCGCTGGGGCAGTGGCAGCGCGTCGCGCTCTCGCGCGCGTTCTTCCGGGATGCCGGTTTCCTGGTCCTCGACGAGCCGACCGCGTCGCTCGACGCGAAGTCCGAGCACGAGCTCTTCGAGCACGTCCGGCGGCTGGCCGACGATCGCTGCCTGCTGCTCATCAGCCACCGCTTCTCGACCGTGAAGGATGCCGACCGCATCTACGTCCTGCACGAGGGCGAGATCATCGAGGAGGGCTCCCACGACGAGCTGATCGAGCTCGACGGGCGCTACGCCGAGATGTTCGACCTGCAGGCCCGCGCGTACCGCTGAGCCGTGGGGCGCCTCGTGATGAGCACCGAGGAGCGGCTGCTGCGCTCCCTGATCGGCGTCGCGCCGCGGCGGGCCGCCGAGGCGCACCTGGTCCCCGGGTGGTTCGCGCAGTCGTCGCCTGACGTGCTGCGTACGACGTTCGCGCGCGACCGGCTCGTGCCGCTCGCCGGCGGCCGCCTCCGCGACACGCTCGGGGAGGCGGCGCCCGACTGGCTGCACGCGTGGGTCGACGGTCACACCGCCGCCGCGCGGGCCCACGGCGAGCGCCACGAGTTGCTCGAGCTGCTGGTGTTCGGCACGCTGCGGCAGGCCGGCATCGCCGCGCTGCCGCTGAAGGGCACGCGTGTCGCGCGCGACATCCACGGCGACCTCGCGCTCCGATCGGCCGGCGACATCGACGTCCTGGTCTCAGCCCGGCAGCTCCGCGCTGCCGCCGACGCGCTCGTCGCCGCGGGGTGGTCGCCCCCTGGCGACCCGGTCGATCGCGATGGCCTGCCGCTCCTCCACTTCGTCCTGCGCCACCCGGACGGTCTCCCGGCAGTCGAGCTCCACTGGCGGATCCACTACCACGAGCGCGAGTGGGCAAGCGGGGTCTTGGCCCGGGCGGCGGCCGCGCCGGGCGGCGAACCCGAGCCGCCACCAGGAGAGTGGCTCGCGCTCCTGCTGCTCATGCACATCCGCGACGGGGCGAACAACCTGCGCCTCGCCGGCGACATCGCCGGCTGGTGGGACCGGTTCGGCGATGGGCCCATGCACGACGCGCTGGCCGCGGTACGCACGACACCGGCGCTGCTCCCCGCGTTCGTCACCGCCGCGGTCGCGGCCGACCGCGGCGTGGGACTCCCGGCCGAGCGGGTGCTTGGTCTCACGACGGAGAGCCCCGGCTGCTCACGCCTGGAGGTGCGCTTCGCGACGGTGCCGCTCGCGGTCACCGAGAGCCAACGCGACGCCGAGCGCCGGCTCGCCGACCATCTCGTCGCTCCCCGCTCGCAGGCCCTGCCCGCCGTGCGGCGCCAGGTCCTTCCCAACCCGGCGATGTCGCGCTACCTGCGCCCCCACGTCGCCGACCGGCCGGCCCGGCTTGCGGCCGATGTGGCGCTCACCACCGCGATGGTCCCGGTCCGGGCGGCCATCGCCGGGCTGCGCCTGCGGGGCTCCGCGGTGGCGACCCCGCTGGAGCGGTTCGTCGAGGGGATGCGCGACGACGTGCGCTAGGAGCGGGGCTGCTCGGCGGGCTTCGGCGGCCCGTCGGCGACATCCGCGCCGTCGCGCGTGACGGGGCGGGTCACCGGACGCCGCGACGCGATCGGCTCGGCCGCGCTTCGATCCACGAGCACCGGACCCCGGCTGCCGCCGCCCACGCGCAGGACGTACGCGCCCCGCGCCGGAGAGAAGCGGAACAGCGGGCGGAGCGCCCGAATGAGGCCGGGACTGACCGCCCGGCGTGATCGAGGGGTATCGCGCATCTGATGGACGGCCACCGGAGGTCCGGCACCGCGTCCACCATCATGGCGCAATGGACGCCTGAAAACAGGAAATCTTTGTGAAGATTTCCGTCGCTAGGAGCTGGCAATCTCGGCCTCGGCGTTGCGGACGATCTGGTTGCCGCTCTGCTCGGCGAACGTGTCGACGGTCGCGACGCCGTCGGCCACCTGACGGACGGTCGACTTCACGACGATCTCCTGCTCGGGCAGCCCCATCCCCCGGAACTGCACCTTGAGGCGCTTCAGGGACTCGGGCCCGCCCCCGGCGTCGGTCTGCGCCCTGGCGACCTGGGCCATCGAGTAGAGGCCGTGGAGGATCTTGCCCGGGAGCCCGACGCTCGTCGCGAACTCCTGGTCGATGTGGATCGGGTTGAAGTCGCCCGACGCGCCCGCGTAGCGGACCGTCAGGAAGCGGTCGGGCGTGACGCGCAGCTCGGGCAGCTCCTGGCCCTCGGTGAACTCGGCCATGGCTCAGACCCCCCTGACGATGTTGGTCCACTCGCCGACGCAGACGGTCTCGCCGCGCTGGTTCACGGAGGTGCTCTGGAAGACGAAGAAGCCCATGCCGTTGCGCTCCGAAACGTCCTTGACCGACGCGGTCGTGGTGATCTCGTCGCCGGCGACGACGGGCGCGCCCCAGGTGAACTCCTGGGCGCCGTGGACCATGAGCGCGAAGTTGATCCCTACCTCGGGATCGAACAGTGGCGGGACCATCGACGGCGCCTTGTAGACGACGGCGAACATGGGCGGAGCGACGACGTCGCTGTATCCGGCCGCCTTCGCGGCCTCGGGATCGAGGTAGACCGGGTTGGTCTCCCCGACGGCGTTGGCGTATTCCTTGACCTTCTCGCGGCCGACCACGTAGGTCGTCGGCGCGTAGGTCTTGCCGATGGCGGATGTAGAGACGGGCATGGGACGCGAACGCTACCGCGCCCGGAGGCTCTGGCATGCTTGCGCGGTGCCCGACGTGTCCGCCCGCGAAGACCGCCGCGCGCTGCTCCCCGGGCAGGTGGCCGCGTTCCTCCTGACCTTCGGCGGCATCGTCCTGCTCGGCCTCGAGCAGGGCGCCTACGACCTCGTCATCCGCCAGCAGGTCGCGGTCGTCATCTGGTGGTTGCTCGCGCTCGCGTTCCTCGTCGGGCTGCTGCCGCGGACGACCCCTTCGGCACCCGGGTGGGTCGTCATCGTGGCGCTCGTGCTGCTCGGCCTGTGGACCACGCTGAGCCTCGGCTGGAGTCCGGACGACGACCGCACCCTCGTCGAGATCGCGCGCGTGGCGATGCATCTCGGCGTCGTCGTGCTGGTCGCCACCGCGCTCGACCGGAACACGTGGCGCGCCGCGATCGCGGGCGCGTCGGCGGCCGCCGCGTTCATCTGCCTGGCCGCTCTGACGCGCCGGCTCTTCCCGGACACCTTCGGCGAGGACGTCATCACCGAGGCGTTCGGCTCGAACCGCCTGAGCTATCCGCTCGGCTACTGGAACGCGGTCGGGGCCTGGGCTGGGATGACGAGCGCGCTGTGCCTGGCGTGGAGCGCCCACGCGCGGTCATGGCTCGTGCGGGGCGCAGCGCTCGCGATCGTGCCGATGGCGATCACGACGGCGTATCTGACCTACTCGCGCGCGTCGCTGGGCGGAACGATTCTCGGCCTGATCATCCTGCTCTGCGCGAGCCGCAACCGCGTGACGCTTGCCGTCCATGCCGTCGTCGCCGCCGGCTTCGGGGTCGCTGCGATCCTCGCCGTTCGCGATGCGCCGGAGATCGCACAGGCGAAGGGCGGCGCTGGCGCGGGCACGATCACGGTCATCCTCGTGGTCGGCGTCGTGGTGGCGTTCCTGCTCGCCTTTGCCACCAGTCGATTCGGGCTCGACCGGCTTCGACTGTCTCCGAGAAACGGTCGAATCGCGTTCGTCGGGGCGGGCGTGCTCGCCACACTCGCGATCGCCGTCGCGGCAGTCACCGTCGGCCCCGACGCGTGGGACCAGTTCCAGGACACGACGAGCACGCAGAGCACTGACCCCTCGGAGCGCCTGCGAAGTCTGAACGGCAGTCGGTATGCGGTGTGGTCAGCGGCGCTGAATGCCGCGGACGACGCGCCGCTGAAGGGGACTGGCGCTGGGACGTTCGAATTCGTGTGGAACGAAAGGGCGACCAAGAGCGAATTCGTCCGCGACGGCCACTCGCTGTACCTCGAACCGCTCACTGAGCTCGGGATCCCGGGTCTGCTGAGCGTCCTGCTCCTCGTGCTGGGAGTCGCGTGGGCGCTCGTGGCGGCCCTTCGGCACGCCGAGGACCCCGCGGATCGTGGAGCTCTGGCAGCTGCTGCCGCTGCGTGCGGGGCGTTCTTCTTTGGAGCCGGCGTCGACTGGCTCTGGGAGTCGACCGCCGTCACCGCCCTGGCCCTGATCCTCGCCGGCGCCGGCATCGCCGCGGGCGGACGTCCCAGCCGAGCGCTCAGGTGGCCGGTCCGCGTACCGATCGCTGTCGGCGCAGTCGTGCTGTGCCTCGTTCAGCTCCCAGGGCTCGTCTCCACCTCGGAGATCCGAAGGAGCCAGACCGCGTTCGAGCGCGGGGATCTCGCAAGCGCCCAGGCCCACGCGGATGACGCGGCGGATGCCCAGCCCTGGTCGCCCGCCCCGTATGTCCAACGCGCGCTGATCGCCGAGCGCGCCGGCAGGTTCGGAGCGGCGGTGATCGAGTTGCGCCGCGCTCAATCTCGCTCGCCCCAGGACTGGCGGGTTCCCCTCGTTCTCGCCCGGGTCGAGGCGCGACGTGGCAATGCCTCCGCCGCCCTTGCGGCGTATCGCCGGGCGAAGGAGCTGCGGCCTCGCAGCCGATTCTTCGCCACATCGATGTCAGGAACGAGCGGGTAGAGACGTAGAGACAAGAGATGCTGGTTCGACCGCTGTTCTCCACCACCCTGATGATCCTCGTGATGGGGCTCCTGCCTGTCTCGTCCCAGGCGCAGACCTGCGAGGCGCCCCCAGGCAGCTCTGCCGTTGACCAGTACTGCGAGGCCATCCCCGAGGGAGGGGGTTCGCAGTCCAGCGACGACTTCAACCGCTCGGACAACAGCGGCGCCGTGGCCGGCAGCTCGTCGGGCGGCGGTGGCGGCACCGGTGGGACGAGTGGGCAGACGGCCAGCCCGGCCGCAGAGGAGTTAGAGGCCGCGGGCGCCGATGGCGCGGCGGTGTCCGGGCTGACCAAGACCTCCGGTGCCTCGGCGACCAAGACCACGACGTCGCAGGGTGCAGTTGCCGGCGACACGGCCTCAAGCGAACCTTCCGGCAGCCCGCTGAAGGCAGTGTCGGCTTCTGTGGAGAACGGCTCGACGGTGGGTTCTGGCCTGATCTGGGGCCTCCTGGCCGTCACGCTCGTCCTCGCCGCGCTCGGCTGGGTCGCCTACCGCCGGCACGACAACCCGGACACGACGCAGTCGCCTCCGCCCAAGCCGGACCCCAGCTAGCTGGCGCGTACGCGCTCCTACGTAGGAGCCGCGCTTCCCTAATCGGCGCGCACAGGTAACACTGTGCGTCCCAGCGCGCCCCCGGGTACCCGGACGGCGCAAGCTGCAGAGACAGCGAAGAGGACAGGAAGCCCCGCCAACTTGCGCGTACAGCTGTGGTCGTACAACTATGAGCCGGAACCTCAGGGGATCGCGCCGCTGAGCGCGATGCTGGCGCAGGGCCTGGATGCTCTCGGGCACGACGTCGTCGTCGTCGCCGCGCACCCGCACTACCCCGAGCCGACATGGGGAATGCGGGTTCGCCCATACCGAGAGCGCCGCCACGGAATCCCGGTCCTCCGCCTCCCGCTGTGGGCTGGCCGTGACTCGGGCCTGGCCCGGATCCGACAGGAGCTGAGCTTCGCGGCCGCCCAGTCCGCGGTCATGCCACTGCTTCCGGCCGCCGATGTCGTCATTGCCGTGACGCCCTCATTCCCCGCACTCGGTGCTGCGATGACCTTCGCCAAGGCGCGGCGCATCCCGTGGGTCATGTGGCTCCAGGACATCGTCACCGACGGCGCAGCGACGACCGGAGAGCTTCGGTCCGAGGGTCCGCTCCTTCAGGCGGCCCGCGCCTTCGAGCGGACGTCCTACAACTCAGCCGCGTCCGTCGTCGTCATCTCACAAGCCTTCAGGGAGAACCTGCTCGCCAAGGGCGTCCCGGATCACAAGATCGAGCGGATCTTCAATCCGTCCAGCCGCCACTCCGACGCTCCCGCGAACATCGACGCCCTGCTCAAGGGACGCCCGCGGGTCCTGGCGATGGGGAACATCGGCCACTCACAGGGTCTCGACAAGATGGTTGAGGCGTTCCAAGCCAACTCCCGCCTGCGCGACCTCGACGCCGAACTGCTGATCGCCGGCAGCGGCGTCGCCGCCGAGGACGTCCGTGCCTGCGTGACCGACGACCGCGTCCAGATGCCGGGTGTCTTCTACGGCGACGAATTCACCCCGATTCTTCGGAGCGCGTCGGTCGGCCTCGTCAGCCAGCGGGCGGACATCACCGAGTTCAACCTGCCGTCCAAGCTCATGAACTACATGGCGTTCGGCATCCCGGTGGTCGCCTCGGTCAATCCCGAGTCGGAGACCGCGCGGATCGTCCGCGAGTCCGGTGCCGGCTGGGTCACGGACGCCGCCCAGCCCGAGCAGTTCGCCGACCAGGTCGCCGACGTGATCCGAGATCGCGCCGCGCTCACCGCGGCAAGCCAGGCCGGCTTCAACTTCGCGCAGTCACAATTTGCCCCGAGCAGCGTGTCCCAGCGCTTCTCGGACGTGCTCCACAGGGTCACGGAGCTTGCACCTCTGAACGGGGTGCCTAACATGCAGGACAACGCGGCCGGGGCGCCTTCGGCGATACCCGTTCCCTGACCCGAACGTGAAAGGAAGCACATGCCGAAGGCGATCGTCACTGGTTCTGGTGGCCTGATCGGCTCGGAGTCCGTCAAGCATTTCGTCGAGCTGGGCTACGACGTGATCGGACTCGAGAACGACATGCGGTCCCGATTCTTCGGGCCGGAAGCCTCAACGTCACGGACGACCCAGCGCCTGATCGATGGTCTTCCGCAGTTCACCTCACTCGAGGTCGACATCCGCGACGCTGATGCCGTCAACAAGGTCGTCCGCGACAACGCGGCCGACCTCGAGATCCTGATTCACACGGCCGCGCAGCCGTCGCACGATTGGGCCGCGTCTGATGCGCAGATGGACTTCACCGTCAACGCGAACGGCACGCTGAACCTGCTCGAGGCGATCCGCCACGGGAAGCCCGAGGCCACGTTCATCCACATGTCGACGAACAAGGTCTACGGCGACCGGCCGAACTTCCTCCCGCTGTACGACACGGGCACGCGGCTCGAGCTGCCCGAGGACCACGAGTACTACGGCGGCATCGGCACCGACATGTCGATCGACCACTGCATGCACTCGATCTTCGGCGCCTCGAAGGTCGCGGCGGACATCATGGTCCAGGAGTACGGGCGGTATTTCGACATCCCGACCGTCTGCTTCCGCGGTGGCTGTCTCACGGGCCCCTCGCACGCCGGCGCGAAGCTCCATGGCTTCCTGAGCTACCTCATGCGGTGCACGGTCACCGGCGACGCGTACACGATCTTCGGGTACGACGGCAAGCAGGTCCGCGACAACATCCACTCCGCCGACGTCGTCAAGGCGATGGAGCTCTTCCACAAGAACCCGAAGACCGCCGCGGTCTACAACCTCGGCGGGGGCCGCGACAGCAATGTCTCGATGCTCGAGGCGATTGAGTTCTGTCAGAAGATCGCCGACCGGGAGCTCGACTACTCGCTGTCCGACCAGAATCGCGCCGGCGATCACCGCTGGTACATCAGCGACCTCAGCGACTTCAAGCGCGACTATCCCGAGTTCGCGATCACGTACGGCATCGAGGACGTGCTGCAGGAGATCCACGACGTCAACGTCGACACCTGGTCTGCCAGCGCGACGACCGCCCACTGACTGTGGCGCGCTCGCGCGAACTTCGCGTACTCCGCGTCATGCCCACGCTGGATCCGGAAGCGGGCGGGCCACCGAACTCCGCGACGAATTCCACCGTCGCCGTAGGTAGACGAGGTGTTGCAACGACGTTCGTCTTCACGGGCGACGCTCGCTCGCAGGTGTCGACTCGTCCGGCCCGCGAGCGGATGGCCGAGGTCGGCGCCAGAACTCTGCTGTTCCCCCGTCCCCCACGGTTCGAGCACCAAGCAGGGTATTGGGGCGTGAGCCTGCCGCTCGTCGTGTGGCTCATCCGCAACATCCGGCGCTTCGACATCGTCCACCTGCACTATGTCTGGACACTCAGCACAGTTACCGCGGCCATCGCTGGTGCGCTCACCGGCCGACGAGTCGTTCTGACCCCTCACGAGTCCCTGACGAGGTTCGACATTGATGTTGAGTCCGGGTCCACGCCAAAGAAACTCGCGAAGCTGGCGATACGCTCGCTCATCATGCGATGCGTCGATGTCGTCGTAACCGCATCGGAGCTCGAGCATGACGACAGCCTCGAACCAGGTGAGCACGGGGTTGTCATCCCCCACGCCGTCGTTGACCAGGCCATCACGGAAGCGACGCCGGAACCAGCAAGTCCCCCGCTGACGATCGGCTTCCTCGGTCGACTCGCATCGAAGAAGAACGTCGACGTGCTCCTTGAGGCTTTGGCAGCACTGCCTTTCGAGGATGCGCGCCTCGTGGTGTGCGGCGATGGCGACGACAGGTCCAGGCTCGAGGCGATCGCGGCCGATCTCCAGGTGACAGACAGGGTGGACTGGCGGGGGCACGTGACGCCGTCGGGGCGTCGCGCCCTCTTTGACGAGTGCCACTTCACAGTCATGGCGTCGAGCTACGAGGGCTTCGGAATGGCCGCAGCCGAAGCACTGGCGGCTGGGGTGCCGGTCATCGTCTCTGACCGGACTGGCCTCGCACCGGTCGTTCGTGAGTTCAACGCCGGGACGATCGTCGAGCACAGCGACGTCCAGTCGCTGGTCGCCGGCGTGCTGGAACTATCGACCGAAGAAGAGCGGCGCCCCCGGCGAGCCGCGGCGGTCCAAGCCGCGCAAGCTCGTCTGTCGTACGAGGCGCACGGGCGAGCGCTTGAGCGCGTCTATCGCGATCTGGTGCACGACGAGCCAGCGGACGCATTCGCGGACGAGGCCCGGCAAGACCTCCTGCAGGGGGTCTCGACATGAGTGATTCGCGGGTCATCATCTACCGGCTCGGGAGCCTCGGTGACACCGTCACCGCACTCCCCGCCTTTCACCTGATCGAGCGCGCGTATCCCGATGCCGAGCGCCTCGTGCTGACCAACGTCCCGATCTCTTCGAAGGCCGCGCCGCTCGAGGTGATCCTCAGCAACGGCGGGTTCATCCACGGAGCCATCCCCTACCCCCTCGGCATTCGAGACCACCGGGAGCTCCGCCAACTCGCCTCACATCTCCGATCGCTGCGCGCGAGGACGCTCATCTACATCGCGGCCAGTCGCGGCCTCCCGCAGGCCTGGCGTGACGTCGCGTACTTCAGGTTCTGCGGCTTCCGTAAGATCATCGGCGCGCCGATCACGGCCGACCGGCAGGAGAACCGAGTCGGGCCCGACGGGACTGTGGAGCGTGAGTGCGAGCGCATCGTGCGCAACCTGGGTCGTCTCGGGACCGTGGACCTCAACGATCGTGCCTGGTGGGACCTCAGGCTCACCGCAGCAGAGCACGACGCCGGCGTCGAGGCCCTCGGGGACCTGGTCGGACAGCCGTTCATCGCAGTGAACACCGGAGGCAAGGCCATCGAGAAGGACTGGGGCGAGCCCAACTGGCAGCGGCTCCTCTCGCGTCTCGCCGCTGAGTTGCCCCGGACCGGGCTCGTCTTCGTGGGCGCTCAGGAGGACAGCGAGCGGGCACTTCGTCTTGGCACGCATTGGAGCTCCGGTCCGGTGCGAGACCTCTGCGGTGCCCTAGCGCCACGCGAGAGTGCGGCCGCACTGGCCCGCGCCCAGCTGTTCATCGGCCATGACAGCGGCCCGTTCCATCTCGCAGACTCCGTCGGCACGCCCGCCATCGGCATCTTCGGCGACTACAACCTCCCGAGGAAGTGGCACCCGATGGGCCAGACGACCCGCGTGATTCACCAGCTGGCAGGCCTGGCGACGATCACGCCGGACGAGGTCGCGAGCACAGCCGCGGAACTGATCCCAGCCGCTCGTCTCTAGCCGGCGAACTCGTGAACCAGATGCTCTTGGACGTAGTCGCGGACGCCATCCTCCAGCGTGTGGAAGGCCGGCGCGAGACCTGCGGCTTGCAGCTTCGTCGTATCGGCCTGCGTGAAGTACTGGTACCGACCTCGCAATGCCTCCGGCATGTCGATGTACTCGATGCGGGGTTCGCGCCCCGCAGCAACGAACGTGGACGTCGCCAGGTCGTCGAAGCTCCGTGCGGTACCCGTCCCGACGTTGTAGATGCCAGTCAGAGTCTGCGCCTCGAGCATGTTGCGAACGACGGCAGTGCAATCCTTGACATAGATGAAGTCCCGAAGCTGCCCGCCGTCGGCGTAGTCCGGATGGTCCGAACGGAACAGGCGAACCGGGTCGCCCGCCGCAGCCACCGGGTACATCTGGTGAACGACAGACCTCATCGACCCCTTGTGGGCCTCATTCGGGCCGAAGACGTTGAAGAACTTCAACCCCGCCCAGCGCGAGGGTGTCGGCTCTCCGCGTTGAACGTCATCGACGATGCGCCGATCGACAAGATGCTTGCTCCAGCCATAGGCGTTCAGGGGGCGAAGTCTCGCAAGGCCTTGCGGCGAGTCGTCATCGACGAAGCCCCGGCTGCCGTCGCCGTAGGTCGCTGCCGAGGACGCGTAGATGAACGTCGTGTCGTGCGTCGCCGCGTACGTCCACAGATCGAGCGTGAGGCGAACGTTGTTCGCGATGATCTTGTCGACGTCGGTCTCGGTCGTCGCGGAGATCGCGCCCATGTGGATGATTCCGTCGACCTGGCCTCGGTGCGATGCGAGCCAGTCGAAGATGTCCTCAGGACGAACGAGGTCGTACATCAGCGACTTCGCGACGTACTGCCAGTTCTTCCCGTCACCGAACCGATCACAGATCGCGACCCGGAGCCCCTGCTCCGCGAGATCCGTCGCGATGTTCGAGCCGATGAATCCAGCTCCACCGGTGACCAGCACCAATTGTCCCGACATGCCTATATCTGTGACCTCGCGTGAGTGAGTCAGTGAGCCAACCCGCGTCCGAATCCATCACGGACTGCATCCGTCAAACGCGGTCATGGGTCTTTGACCAAGCCTTGCCTGTGTGGAGCGAGGTCGGGGTAGACGGCGACCTTGGGTTTGTCGAGCATCTTACCCTCGATGGTGCCCCGGCGGAAGTCGGCTACAAGCGCCTCCGGGTCCAAGCGCGACAGGTGTACGTATTCAGTCACGCCTCGCTGCTGGGCTTCGCTCCTGGGCTCGAGACGGCTCGGGGCGGATGGTCGTTCATGAGGGCCCACGGCTGGATGTCCGAAGGCGGATGGGCTCGGCGGCTCGGTCGGGAAGGCGGGGTGCTCGACGACACGCTGGATCTCTACGACCAGGCGTTTGCCCTGCTCGCGATTGCGTGGTGGGTTCGCGCAAGCGGCGAGACCGAAGCGATCGACCTTGCCGATGCGACCCTCGACGCGATCGACAGGCGACTCCGGCCTGCCCACCAGCTCGGCTGGGCGAGTGAGTCCGGACCGGCCGGAGAGCTGCTGCAAAATCCCCACATGCACATGCTCGAAGCGCTGATCGCACTGTATGAGACCACCGGCGGCGAGCGGTTCCTCGACCGCGCTCGGAGCCTCGTCGCGCTCGCCGAGACCAAGTTCTACGACTCCCGAACGCGGACCCTCTCGGAGTACTTCGCCGGAGACTGGACGCGGGCGCCCGGAACCCGCGGGGAGATCGTCGAGCCGGGTCATCATTATGAGTGGGTCTGGCTGCTCCACCGGGCATCTGCGGTGTCCCCGACTGCGCTGCAGACCGCCGAGTCCCTGTTCGGGTTTGCCGAACGCTGGGGATTCGACCAGCGAAGCCACCTGGTCTTCGACGAGCTCCTGAGCGACGGTCACGTGCGGAAGGCCAGTCACCGCTGCTGGCCCCAGACCGAGGCGATCAAGGCACATCTTGCAACCTTCGAGCGCACCGGCTCGCTCGACCTCGCGCGGCTGACCGGCCTCGCGTCGAGTCTTCACCGTAAGTACCTTGCCCCTGCCCCACGAGGAACCTGGATCGACCAACTCACGGCGGACGGGGCAGCGGACGTCGACAAGATTCCGACCAGCACGCTGTACCACCTGTTCCTCGCGTTCACCGAACTCCTGCGGCTCGAGCCCGAACTCACAGAGATCGAGCAGACTCAGTGACGGCCGGTACGCTCGAAGACGGGGTCGGGTGCTGGCGCCAAGCGACCACCAGCGCGGCTGCGTTCCGCGGGCGTGGCGCGCTGTTCCTCGATCGCGACGGCGTCATCGTGCGGGAGGAGCACTTCCTCGCCCGTGAGGAGGATGTCGCGCTCCTCCCCGGAGCTGCCTCCACCATCGCAGCGTTCAACCGGGCGGGAATTCCGGTCGTGGTCACGACGAACCAATCCGGGGTCGGGCGCGGATACTTCGCATGGGCCGACTTCGAGCTCGTCCAAGAAGAGATCTCTCGTCAGCTCGCTCGCGGTGGGGCCAGCATCGACGCGGCGTACGCCTGCGCGTACCATCCGGCCGGCATTGAGAATTTCGCGGTCGACAACCATCCTTGGAGAAAGCCGAATCCCGGCATGGTGCTGGCAGCGGAGCGCGACCTCGGCGTCGAACTCTCCGACTCCTGGGTCGTGGGCGACCGAGCTCGTGATCTCGCGGCTGGGCGCGCGGCTGGCCTCGCCGGTGGGCTCCACGTGATGACCGGCCACGGCACCGATGAGGAACGCGAGCGCTCCATTGCCCTCCAAGGGACCGCGTTCGCGGTCGTTCCCGGCGCCACTATTGCCCACGCGAAGTTCTTACTCCCGACCCTGCTAGGAGAACCTGCATGCTGATCGATGACATGCGCGACCGTCGGATCCTGGTTGTGGGCGATGTCATGCTGGATCACTTCATCGCAGGCGCCGTGGACCGTGTGTCACCGGAGGCGCCAGCGCTCGTGCTCCGGATCGACGACGAGCGGAGCATGCTGGGCGGCGCAGGCAACGTCGCCTCGAACATCGCCAGCCTTGGGGGCATTGCGACGTTGGTGGGCGTTGTCGGCGAGGATCCCGCGGCGGCTCACGTCGCCGCGCTCGTGGAGCAGTCCGCTGGACGCGTAGTAGATGCCTTGATCCGCTCGGACAAGGTCACCACAACGTCAAAGACGCGATTCATCGCCGGCGATCGGCACCTCCTTCGCGCCGACCGGGAAACGGTCGGTCTCGAGTCGTCCGTTCAGGGCGCGATCGCGAGCGCGATCGAGACCCACGCGCCGGACTGCAGCGCGATCGTCATCTCCGACTACGCGAAGGGCGTCGTTTGCCCGACGGTCATGGACGCAGCCATTCGCGCGGCCCACGCCCACGAGGTGCCACTTATCGTCGACCCCAAGCGACGTGACTTCGACCTGTACCGCGGTGCCGACCTTCTGACTCCCAACCGGAAGGAGCTCGAGTTCGCCACGGGCGAACCGTGTGACGCTCTCGAGTCATGTGATCGCGCCGCGCGCGAAGTCATGGAACGAACGGGTGCGGCCATCCTCCTGACGCGCTCCGAAGACGGCGTGGCGCTCTTTCGCCAGGACGAAGCGCCGTGGAGTGAGCCGGCACGAGCGCGCCTCGTCCGGGATGTCTCCGGCGCTGGAGACACGGTCTTGGCCGTCTGCGCGGTCGCGCTGGCAGCCGGAGCCGATCTGGCCGAGGCCGCCCACGTCGCGAACGTCGGTGCATCGCTCGCGGTCGGTAAGAGCGGGACGTCGTCGATCTCGCCTGATGAGCTCAACTTCGCCCTCCTGCACGCGCCTGACGCCGATGCGCTCGAGGGCAAGCTCGTGTCGCTCACGTCCGCCGTGGCCACACGGAAGGCATGGACGAGCCAGGACCTGAAGGTCGGTTTCACGAACGGTTGCTTCGATCTGTTGCACCCCGGACATATCCGGCTGCTGGCGGAGGCCAGGGCAACGTGCGACCGGCTGATCGTCGGGCTCAACACGGACGCTTCCGTCAAACGTCTGAAAGGCGAGGAGCGGCCGATCCAGACAGAAGTCGCCCGCGCAGAAGTCATAGGCGCGCTCCGGTCCGTGGACCTGGTTGTCCTGTTCGACGGCGACACCCCGATGGAGCTCATCGAGCAACTCCGGCCCGACGTCTTGGTCAAGGGCGCGGACTACACCATCGAAACCGTCGTCGGAGCTGATCTCGTGCAGAGCTGGGGCGGCGAGATCGCGCTGATCGACTTGGTCCCGGGCCAATCCAGCACGAGCTTGATCGCCGCGTCGCGCCGTTCGAGCTGACGACGATCTGCAGGTCACTCATCCTGGCGCCGCGCTGGCGGATCGGCTTCTAGTACGGCATCCTGTGACGAACATGAGCGCACCCGCCAAGACGATGGCGCCGCCGAAGGATCAAGTCATCCTCAACCTCGGCTGCGGCTACAAGACCACCCCGTACACCGTCGACATCGACTTCTCGATCCAGCAGCGAATCCGAGCGTCGCGATTCGCCCCGTTGATCGCCAAGGTTGCGCTCAACGACACGCGGCGTGAGATGTTCGACACGATGGCGGCGGACGACGTGCTCGTGCACGACCTGCGCAAGGGGATTCCGTACCCAGACGGCAGCGTGGATGCCGTGTACCACTCCCACGTCTTGGAGCACATCGATCGGGATCACGCTCCCGGCTTCTTTGCTGAGATCCTGCGCGTGCTGCGCCCGGGAGGCATTCACCGTCTGGCGCTGCCCGATCTCCGAGAGGTTGTGCAGCGGTATCTCGACAGCTACGAGCGCCAGGATCCAAACCACGCGGAGACCGGCGTCCGTCCTCTCTACGGCCAGTCGGTCCAGCGGGAAGCCCACGGAACGAGCCTTCAGAAGCCGCTCAGGCGGAAGATCGAGAATCTGCTGCTGGGCGATGCCCGCAAGCGCGGCGAGACACACCAGTGGATGTACGACGAGGTCAGCCTCACGCAGGCACTCATCGCAGCTGGGTTCGTCGATCCCGTTCGGTTGGACGCCTACACAAGCGACGTCCCGGGCTGGAACGAGATCGGCCTGGATCTGAACGCCGACAGGTCGGCTCCTCACAAGCCCGGCTCCCTGTGGATGGAGGCGCGCAAGCCGGGCTGACCCCGGTCGCGGGGGGCCGACTAGGCCTTGCGGAAGATTGCGGTCCCGGCCTTGTCCGGCATGAGGACGAGTCGCTCAGGCTTGTCCTCGAGGAACTCGTCTAAGGCCTGGGTCGCGCCCGGCCACTGGCCGCTCGAATAGTCGTGTACAAGCACCAGACCGCCGCTGCTCATGCGGTCGTAGAAGTACTCCAACCCCGCACGGATCGGTTCGTAGAGATCCGCATCAAGGTGCACGAGCGCGAAGCGCCGGTCTGGGCTGAGCTCTCGGGTCGTCTCGGGGAACCATCCCGAGTGGTACTCGCACGCTTCCTCGCCCACGAAGTCGCGGACGGCGTCAAGCGACGTGTCCTTGAAGAGCTGGCTGAACTCCTCGGGCTTGTCGTCAATCTCGCGGTCGTCGAACCCACCGAACGTGTCGAACAGCTGAAGGTGCCGATTCCCCTCCGCGGTGCGAACAACCTCGGCCAGTACCCGGGCGCTGTTGCCCTTGTACACGCCCACCTCGGCGAAGTCCCCTGGGACCTTCTCGTCGATGACGCGCTGGGCGTTGAGAGCCAGGAAGAAGAGACGCCCCACGTCGCCGGCGTTGCGGCGTGCGTTCTTGTGGGTCCACCAGCCCTCAAGGCGTTGCAGACGCGCGAGGGCCGGAGGGGGCGCGTCGGAGAGCCGGACCGAGTCCGGGAGATAACTGACGTAGGCGAAGGTTGACGCGCGGTGAAGCCATGCCGCCAATCGACCAATCAGGAGCGCGGAGATCAGGAGATCCAGCCGACGCCGGATGAGCATCCGACGTTCAGTCGGATCGGCCTGAACGAACTTCCTTAGCAGGCGCATACCGCGGAACGTACAGGGGAAGCCGGAGGTTCGACAAGCGACACGGTGCTGCGATGAATACCCACTGAGGCACCGCGGCACACGGGATTGGTTCCGCTTCGGGGGCGCGCTGTCTCTGAGCCCTGGCGTATCTTCGCCCGGGGGGATCCTCGGGCGAAGCGCAGATCGCGACCCTTCACGGGCGAAGCATTGAGCGCCAGATACGATCTCCAACAGCAATGCGCGCGCTGAGCAAGGCCAGTAACGCGGACCGTCGGACGACGGTGTTCGCGGCAATCGCAGCGATTGCCGCCGCGACGTTCCTCGGCGCCTTCGCCGGCCAGGTCGGTCCGATCGCTTTCGCCGCGGGCGTCGGGCTGATCGCCTTTCTGCCGGTGTTCTCCCACGTTCGGTGGGTCGGATGGAAGCGTGCGATCACCGAGCCAACACCAGCGACGGTCATCCTCCTGTTCTACGTCGCGACGTTCCCACAACGGGCGCTTGTGATCACGTTGGATGAGCACCAGTACGTGCAGTTCGTACCCGGTCCAGTTGATGCCGGGCAACTCGTCGACGTTCTCGTGCTCGGCGCCGTCCTCACCGCGGTGATCGTCGAGGCCTTCCACTTCGCAAGCCGCGGTTCGCGACCGCCTCGCGCGAGCGAGACGAGCCCGCCGGGCAATCCCCGGAACCTCATCATGTTCGCCGTCGGCATCCAGGTCGTCGCGCTGGTATCACTCCTTGGGATCGTCCGCGACAACGGTGGGATCTCCGGAACGATCGCGACGTTCGGCTCCCACGATAAGGAGCTATTCGCCGGCGCCGCGTCACTCTGGCTGAGCCTGTGGTCGACGTTCGGCATACCTTCGATCTGGGCGGCTGCCGCCATCGTCTCCCGACGGGACGTGGTTCATTCGACCAAGGTGGTCACGCTCGCGCTAACGCTCGGAATCGTCGTCGGCTACCTCTACCTATTCGGCAACCGACTCCACGTGATTCTCGGCCTGGTCGGTGCGTGGGCCATTTGGTATTTCGCCGGCCGCCGAGTACCGGTGTCACTCGTCGTCGCCGCCGTCGCCGCGATGGTCCTTGTCAGCATCCCGATCCTGCACGCACGCAGTGGTTCGGATACGAGGGTGCCCGAGCACTCGCGGCTGAGCACCCTCGTGGGCTACAGCATCATGGACATCAGCCTCGCAATCCATCAGCGGCCGGAGCGCATCCGCGAGCAGATGCGCGACCCGGACCGGTGGGTAGAGCTCCCAGGATTTCTGATCCCACTATGGCCCTCGACCGCCGACTTCAACTCGCTTCGTTCGGACGCGATGACCGCCCGCGAGTTCGGCGCCCCCAACCAGCAGACCACTGGGTTCCCGCCAACGTTCATCACTGAGGGCTGGCTGCTCTTTGGCCTGCTCGGCGCCGCGCTCTGGGCAGCCCTGTTCGGCGCTGTCACAGGTCTGCTCCATAAACATCTTGTCGGCCGGCAGCGACCGTCTTCAGCGCAGCTCCTCTGGTACGCACTCGTGGTTTCGATGGCCTTCACCTACTACAAAGACGGCGACACGTTCGGCGCGACCGTCTCGATCTGGCGAACGGTGATGTACGTCGGGATCGCAATGCTCATCACTGGCGTCTGGGCACCCCGCTCACTGCTCGGCCGCAGGCCAGCGTCGGGCACCGCCTGATCGTCGCCGTCGTCGGTCTATCGAGGTGAGCCGAGATCGCACAGCAGTGCGATCTCGCCCCGAAGCGTGGCCTCTATCTGGAGTGAATCTTGGCGCTCCACGATGGCCACCTGCCGGGCAGTCGTAGCGCCCTGACGGACACCACGAGTGTTTGCTGCGGCGAGCCGTGTGAGCATCCGCTCTCGAAGCGCGCTGGTCGGGACGCCAGAGCGCGGGAACATCTGCTCGAACGGAAGCCCCTCCGCGGCGAGCGTCGGGTAGTTAGAGCCGAAGATCTCGTGCCGGTGGCGGATGACGCTCCACCGGTGCCATGGATGTCCAAGGACGTGCTCGGCCAGGTGACGCTGCGTGAGTATGCGCCGAGTACGTGCGCGGAGCACCGCGTACATCCGGGGACTCGTCCTCTTGCGCCTGTTGCCCAGGAGGTACGCCGAGGTCAGGGTCACACCCTGCGCGCGCGCAAGATCAAGCAGGGTCCCATGCCCGGCCTTGAGGTACCAGTAGACCTGGCTGCGCGGCATACCCAACCGCTGGTAGAGACGGTCCTCGTCGAACGGCATCCACCGCTCCATGACCCACTCCTCCGAGGGCAGCCACAGGGGGTCGGCCGTCCCGCGAGGCGCATCGGTGTCGGGCCGCAGCTCGGCGGCGCTCGTAGCGACCGGGAACGTCAGGGCTGCAATGACGAACAGAACGAGAACCTTCACACCTCTTCTAATCGACAGCCGGGGACCGTGCTCAAACCGCCCCCTGCACCGTGAGCGCCTGCTTCCTCGCGGTCGGTGCGCTACGACGGCGTCGAACGAGGGGACGACGGTCCGCATGTGCAAACGCGTCGGCGGCCGGGACAGAAGCGTCTCCTGATCGATCCACGGGTATAGCTGGCGATCCACCGACCTCCATTGAGAAGGACGGCCGGAACAGGTCGGACGGAGTGGCAAGGCGCCAGTCGGTACTCTGCGCGGCGTGCAGTTCGCAGACCATCGCGCGTCACTGCTAGCCGTTGGCGGTGCGGCAGGCGTATCCGTGGCTCTGGGTGTGGTCGTTCCGGCGCTCACGGGTCTCAATTTTGAGCCGTGGGCATGGTGGATCGGCGTACTCGGGCTCGCGGTGTTTCCACCGCTCGTGATCTGGAAGGCAGTGAGGGCGGACGACTCGCTGTCGCTGATCTCGCTCGCAAGCGGGTTCTGGATAGTCGAGTTCCTGGCTGGTGGGGTCTTCTACCGAGAGCCGCGGGCGGACTCGGCGCTGACTGGACTCCGAAACGCGTACACGGCCACAGACCTCAAGGTCGCGATGCTGATCGCTTTCGGCGCATGGGTGATGCTCGTCGCGGGGTACTTCTGGGCCTCATGGCTACGAGGACTGCGGCGAACCCGCCGGCCGCGGCTGACGACAGGTGAGATCGCCCCAGTCGCGGTCGTTCTACTGATCGCCGGCTGGCTCGCCCGCATCGAGTCGTACCGGCGCGGCTGGTACTTCCACATCGACGCGACCGGGCAGGCCGCACAGGCGTCCACGCTGCGACAGGTGGTAACGATCACAGCGGACTTGCCGCTCATCGCGACCACGCTCCTCGCGGCGGCTTACTACGCGGGACGTGCTCGAGGCTGGTGGCTTCTCGTCCTCATCCTCGGCGAGCTGGTCTGGGCGGTTCCGTCAGGCGGTCGGTTCAACATCATCGCCCTCGGAATCGCGCTGATTGTCGTCCGCTACTACGCGAGTCCGAAGAAGATGCCCGTCCGTCAGGCCGCCATCGCTGCTGTTCTCGCCGTCTTCGTCGTCTTTCCACTGTTCGCGTTCTACCGTGGCGCCGACGTCGGTTCGACGAACATCAACTACCAGGCCAGCCCCGTCGAGAACCTCAAGCGCGCGGCTGACACGTACGTCGGGCTCGGACCCGCGGGGATCATCGACGCGGGGTACACCGAGACCTTTCGCCGGTTCGTCGGACCGACTCCGCTCGCTGCGATCAACCGATATGGCCGAGAGCCGTACCCGACCACCGGCACCGAAGCGGTGATGTCGTGGGTCGGCGGCTTCATCCCCCGCACATTGCTCCCGACCAAGTCTGACCCGAGCAACGTCGCGAATGTGTTCGCGCAGCACTACAACATCGTCCGCGCGCAGATCAAGGCTTCCTACGCCACCATCACCGTGCCGGGGGACCTGTACGGCAGCTTCGGTATCCCGCTGATGCTCATCGGAATGCTTGTGATTGGTGCTCTACTCCGTGGCCTCGATGAGTGGTTCTACGACCGACGGACCAACCCCGCGATGCTGGCGATCTATGCGACATTCTGCACCGGCCTAGTGCTCGGCATCGAATCGACCGTCGCTGTGGGTCCGATCCAGTCGCTCCGCGAGCTGCTCGTCTATGTCGTTGCGGTCCTCGGCGCGCGCGAGCTTGTACGCGTCGTCCGCGCTTGACGTTTGCACGGTCACGCGCCGCACGGTGAGCACGTCCGGGTGCCAACCGGACCTTGCCGCGCCCTCACGCGAGGAGCCACTGTCGATCCCCCCCGAGAATCCGTCTGATAGCGGGTCCGTAGCGCGTCCTGTGGACACGTCTGCTCATCAGCATTCGGCGAATCGGGGTTGTCGAACCGGCTCTGTCAGACACCCGCGTCGGCTCGATGCGAAGTGCTTCGGCTACACCAGCTGCTGAAGCCGCAACCAGGCGACGGTCTCCGCGACGCCCTGATCGAGCCCGATGGGCGGCGGGCCGACGACGTCCTCGAGCGGACCGAGCTCGTAGTACATGTTGGTCAGCAGGTTCGCCAGTCGGAAGCTCGTCAACGGCGCGCGACGACCGGTCTTCTCAAGGGTGTCACCCGCGACCGCCAGCCCCTTGAGCACGGGCAGCGGCACGTTCGGAGCCTTCCTGGTGGACAGCGCCCGACTGATGCGGTCGGCGAAGTCTCGGACTTCGAGCGGAGGATTGTCGGCCAGGTAGAACGTCTTCCCGAGGACCGCGTCGTCGTCTGCGGTCATCAGCGAGTGCAGCTGCCAGATGGTGTTCCCGACGTACCCGAAGTTCTTATCGATACGGCGGCCGCGAGGATGGACGTACCTCCCCTTAGCAATGCTCAGGAAGAAGTCGCGGTAGGGAATGTCGAACCACGGGCCCCAGATCGAGGTCGGGCGGACCAGCAGCCACGGGAGATCCGTCACCGGCCTCGTGAGTTCCTCGGTGCGGACCTTGCTCTCGCCGTATGGCGTGCTCGGACGGTAGTCCGTATCTGACTTCGGCTGATACCCGATCTCGCACACCATCCTCGAGGAGGCCATCACGACCCGGTTCAGCACGGGTCCGAGCCCACGAAGCGCCTCGATCACGTTCGTGACGCCCTCGATGTTGACGGCGTAGTCACTCAAGGTGACGCCGTCGAGGTCAGTGCGAGCGGCAAGGTGGAAGACGTGCGTCGGCTGGAAGTCATCAACGACCGACTTCACCGCCGCGGCGTCGAGGAAGTCGACCTGACGAAAGACATCGGCATCCGCAGCGTTCCGCGGCTTCGACGCGTCGGCGTTCAGGACGGTGACTCCCGCCTCGCGATAGGCGTGGACCAGGTTGGTGCCGATGAACCCAGAGCCTCCCGTCACGAGAACCTTCGCGTCGCTCGGCAGCCCAGCGTCGTACCGCAGACCATCACTCGTCATCGCTGCTTCCTCTCAGTCCATCGGCCATGCACGGTCGCGCTCGGCTCTACGTTGACGCGATCACGAGATAGTGCGTCGCGAGATCAGCGACGCGCCGGCGCGCGATGAAGTTCTCGTACGCCAGATACCCGCGCTGGGCGATCGCCGAGAATCCGAAGTAGTTCGCGCCCTGGAAGAGCGGAACGATGTTTGCGCTCTGCCACGGAGCGAAGATCTTCTTGAGCGCCCGGTCGTAGCACTTGTCGTAGAAGGCTGGGAAGACCGGCCGGTTGTTCGCGGATCGGCGCATGATCGGATCCACGATCCGCGACCCGAGCTTGTTGGGAAGCACACGGTTCGCGATTGCGAACACGGAGAAGCCCCCGGAGAACAGTGCCACGAACGTTCCGCCCGGACGCAGGTACTTGTGGACGTGTGAGATCGTCTCGGGCAAGTCGCGGACGTGCTCGAGGACCTGCCAGCTGATCACGAGGTCGAACTGCCCGACGAGGTTCGGCTGCAGGTGGGTCGCGTCGGCAGCGACCGATTCCGTGTACGCGCCGGACTCCGCCGCTGCGAGCTCCTCGGCCGATACGTCGAGACCGACGTACCGGACGTCGGCCGGCCGCTGGTCCGCTGGGATGGCCGGGTGCCGCCCTGACCCGACGTCGAGGACGGCACACCCCGCGGTCATGCGCTCGAGGATCGGCTGTTCAAACTGGTCGCGCCAGCGTGGCTGGTACCGGGCGGGCAAGCGATCATCGCTTGGGGACGCCGCTTCAGCAGTGGAAATCGATGACACGGCGCCATCTTGTCAAAGGCACCGCATTCTTTGTGACCCGGCCATTGTGAGCCTGGTCCGGTTCAACGATCGAGGCGGCTACGCGCGCCGCAGACGTGCGACGAGATTCTGCGTGACGATGTGCCCTCGCACATGGCCCGTTTCGACGACCAGTGGGAACACGAGGCCGAGCTCGATCAGCCGCCAGAGCGCGCGTCGAACTCGCTGCTTCCACCCCGTACCGGCCGGACGCACCGGAAAGACCTCGACCCGATCGAACGCAGTTGCAGCGGCGACCTGCTCGAGGCTCTTCGTCGTGTAGGCGACCCCATGCGTGAGGTCGCCGAAGAGGATCCTGCCCGCGTACGGGCTCGCCCCGTTCGGAGTACGAACGATCAACGTCCCGCCAGGTCGAAGCAGAGACGACAGCGCTTCGAAGACCCTCTGCACGTCGGCACGATCGAAGTGCTCGATCAGATCGACGGCGAGGACGACGTCGAATCCGCCCTGGTGCTCCTCGGCGAACCCAAAGAGGTCGTCTCGCGAGATGTTGGGTGTACCGAGCTCCTTCGCCAGGTCGACCTGCTCCTGGCTCAGATCGATACCCCACACGTCCGTGTACCCGTGCTCACCGAGCATGCGAACCAGCTGCCCTTGGCCACATCCGATGTCGACGATGGACACCGCTCGATCCGACGGCACGCGCGCGACGATGTCGACGTCGAAGCCGGCGTAGCTCCTCGTCTCGGCGATCTCCCCTTGGTGACCAGTGACGTAGGAGTCGTACAGGCGATCGCGGTACTGATCATCGCGTGACATCGGGGTCCTCAGGGATCGTCGCTCGAGTCGGAAGGCGGGAACAGTACCGACGACGGCTGGGCCTAGGGCGCTCGCTACGCGCTCGCTGGACGGCGAAGCCCGAGGCCCCGCCGTTCGGCGGCGACCAGGAGAACCACCAAGCTCAGCACGTAGGTGATCCCGAGCGCCACCGCGACCCCCTCGACGCCCAGCGGAGGGACGCACACGAAGAGCGCGGGTATGAGCGCCACCAGCGAAAGCGCCTCGGCAGTGGATCCGATCCCGGGGGCGCCTACGCCGCGCAGCCCCTCGGACATGACACGACGGGTGCAGAGCACCACCGTGGCGAGCAGGAGTACCTGTGTCGTCGCAACTGCCCCGGAGAACCCGTCGCCGAAAGCGAGTGGCACGAGCTCGGGCGCCAAGATCGCCAACGGGATGGCGACACCAGCCGCGGCGACGGTCGCGAGACCCGTGAAGCGCCAGAGCAGACGCCGTTGAACCTCGGGCTCGGATTGCTCGGCAATCCTCGGATACGCGACGAGGCCGAGCGCCTGCGCCAGAAACCGGGGCAGGTTGCAGAACGCCAGTGCAGTGACGTACAGCCCCAGGTCCTCCGTGGTCAGCACAAGTCCGACGATGAGCTGGTCCACCCGGAACGTCTCTGTGGGAGAGGCAGACCCCAGGAATCCCGCCAGGCCGAAGCGCGTCATCTCCGGAAGCGTGGCCGGCGGTGGTTCCGAGCCTTCGCCGGCAAGGGTCCTCGTCCGCGCTGTTGCCACGACCCAGGTGATGGCCGCACTCCCGAGGTACGAGAACACCCAGGCAGCCGTCACGAACAAGAGCGTCGACTCGCCGAGCGCCCAGCCCGTCAGGAGCGCCACGGCGTAGGCGACACTCGGCAAGATCCGGAGCACGTGCAGCTCACGAAACGCGCCGAGGCCCTGGAGCGTTGCGAGGTTGTAGGCCTGAAGCACCCATGCCGGCACAACCAGTACGGCGATGAGGGACGGTTCGAGCGGCAACTTCGTTGCGAAGACGACCAGGAGTACGAGCAGCACCAGCCCAGAGACCAGCACCATCTGGAGGACCATCACCGGCCGGACCATTCGGCGCATAGCCACCGTCGACAGCGGCTTCTGGGCAACGTTGAACGTCAACGCCACGGGAAGGCCCAGCGTCCCCAACTGGACCAGCACGAGCACGACGACCCAGATCAAGGCCAGCTGTCCTCGGGCCTCGGGCCCCAGGACGCGAGCCGCGACGATTCCCGTGATCAGCAGCGTGCCCTGGAGCAGGATTCCGGAGGCAAGCGCCTCGAGCGCCTCGCCGCCACGCCCACGCAGCCTCACAGGCAAGCCACCGTCGATCGGGGCACGAACTCAGTCGATTGGGACGGGCGATTCACTGTCGCGACAGTATCCCGGTGCACCGCGAACAGAAGCGTTCTGGTGCCCGCACCCGCCGTGCCTGACAAGCTCATGACGTGGCGCGACGGAACCCCGAACAGCAGGACGAGCTGCGGCGCGTGTACCGCACGCACGTGCGCGCCGTGTACGCGTTCTTCGCCTACTCGGTCTCTGCCGATCTCGCCGAGGATCTCACTGCAACGACGTTCGAGCGGGTGATCAAGTCCTGGGATCGCTTCGACCCAAGCCGAGCGAGCGAGCGGACCTGGATCCTTGCCATTGCCCGGAACGCATTGACCGACCATTTTCGGCGTGCCCGCCACCGCAATGCCGTGTCCCTCGACGAGCACCCCGCGCTCGTCGACCGCCTCGCGGCCGCCGATGACCCCATCGCGCGTCACCTCGCGGCCCAAGGTTTCGCCGATTGGCTCCGTCACCTCTCGGCCCGGGAACAGGAGATTCTCGCACTGCGATTCGGCGCCGACCTGAGCGCTGCGGACATCGCAGGGCTGACGGACCACTCCGAGGCCAACGTCCACCAGATCACGTCCCGGGCGCTTCGCCGGCTTCGCGAGATCGCGGAGGGCGAGCGGGTCAGCGGCAGCGACGCTCAGGACGGCTGATCGGCGCCTCGCGCCGCTCTACCGTGAGCTGACCGTTCGGCTGTTGGAGCAGCGTCCCGACGGTCTCCGTGGTGGTCACCGTGGTGGTGGAGCAGTCCTGGAGCGCTCGGACCTCCTCGGCGCCGTTGGGCGCTAGTGGTCCGCTGCCAACGAGGAGCGCGACCAGAAGCGCCACCGCGAGTCCGCCGCTCAGTCCAACCGCCGGCAGCACCAAGCGCCTTGCCCTCGCAGCCTTGCGACGCGCGAAGAGGCGGAGTTCTGTGCTCTCGACGAACGACTCGCTCGGGTGTGGGCGGGCCGCGACGAGCATGCGCTCCAGGGCGTCGTCGTCGTCGGTACGGGGTTTGTCTGACATCCAAGATCCCTTACGCACGAGCCCGGCGAAATCCGACATGCCGACGACTGTCAACTCTCGTGCGCCACATGCGTACCAGTATCTCGTGTCTCATCGTCTCGTCCGAATCGCTCTCGGCCTCGCCGCTGCCTCGTCGCTGTGGGCCGCTCAACCCGCCCACGCCGCTGGCATGCGCCTCGGGTTTCAGGACAGCGGTCTGGAGTTGCTCGGCGAGCAGCCGAATGTCAACGCCGGCCTCGCCAATGCACGGAAAGCAGGCGCCTCGGTCTGGCGCTTCGTGCTGAGGTGGAGGGTGGTCGCACCGAGGCGGCCGGACAACGCCGCCCAAGCGTCGGACCCGGCGTGGCCGGGGTACCAGTGGGCGTCGATCGACCGCGTCGTTCGTTCGGTCGGCAGCAACGGCATGTCGCCCTTGGCCGTGCTGAGCAGCGCACCGGATTGGGCCCAGGGACCAAAGCCTCCGCCCGTTTCCACGACGTTCCGCGAGGGCGCGTGGAAACCCTCGCCCTCCTCATTCGGCGAGTTCGCCAAGGCCCTTGGAAAGCGGTACTCGGGCGCATATCCCGATCCGGAGAACCCTGGCTCGACTCTGCCGCGCGTCGAGGCGTGGGAGACCTGGAACGAGCCGAATCTCTCGATCGAGATCTCGCCGCAGTGGAAGCGAACGGCGCGTGGTTGGAAGCCGGCAAGCCCGGCCATCTATCGCCAGCTGCACAACGCCTTCTTCACCGGGATCAAGTCGGTCGACCGTCGCGCAACCGTGATCGCCGGCGCGACCGCGCCGTACGGAGATCTCACTCCCGGCAGCCCCCGTATACCCCCCGTCCGCTTCTGGCGGGAGCTGTTGTGCATTGACGCGGGCAGTCCTGTCAGAGCCCGGAAATGTGGAACGCCGCTGAAGCTCGACGCGATCTCGCACCACCCCTATCCGATCGGGCCACCGCGGCGCCGTGCCCGCAACGTTGATGACGCGGTCATCCCAGACCTCGGGAAGATCACGCGCCTGCTGCGGCCGGCTCAGCGTGCGCGCACGCTGGTGTCGAACAAGTCCAACATCCCGCTGTGGATCACCGAGATCTCTTGGGACAGTCGACCCGATCCGGACGGTGTGTCCCTAGACCAGCAGGCGACGTACCTTCAAGGTGCGTTGTACGTGCTCTACCAGCAGGGTGCGGATGTCGTGACGTGGTTCAACCTCCGCGATCAGGCTCCGACACCCAGCTACGCCGCCACGTATCAGTCAGGCATCTTCCTCAGAGGACCGACACCTGCCGAAGACGTGCCCAAGCCTTCCTACACCGCGTTCCGTTTCCCCTTCACCGCATACCGCACCCGAGGCGTTGCCCGGCTGTGGGGCATGACCCCTGCGGCGGGCGACGTGACGATCCAGGCGCGGCAGGGAACCCGGTGGGTCACCGCAGCGCGGCTGCGCGCCAAGTCCGACCGAGTCTTCACAGGTCGGCTGCGCGTCGGTCAAGGTACATCCCTGCGCGCAGTGTGGGGTAGCGACACGAGCTTGGTCTGGAGGACGTTCTGAGCCTGCGCAACCGCCTTCATCGGGTATTTCGCGACACCGAAGCGGCGAATCGCCAGGCGTTGCTGGACGCGCTCCCCACCCCGCTCCCGGGACCGATGCTCGACATCGGTCCGCATACCGGCGAGCTGACCATGGAGATCGCGCGTCACGTCGGCATCCACGACGTGCACGGCGTCGAGCTGATCGCCGATCACATCCCCGCCGCGCGCAAGCGCGGGGTGCAGGTCGTCCACGGCGACGTCGACCGGGGGCTTCCGTTCCCGGACGAGAGCTTCGGCTTCATCCTGGCCAACCAGGTGATCGAGCACGTCCGCCGCACGGACACGTTCCTGCGGGAGATCCGCCGGGTGGTCAAGCCCGACGGCGTCGTCTGCATCTCGACGAACAACCTGTCGTCCTGGCACAACGTCATCTCGCTCGCGCTGGGTATGCAGCCGACGCCGATGCACGTCAGCGACGAGGTGATCGTCGGCAACCCCATGAACCCCGAGAAGGGCATGGCTCATGAGGACCTCGGGCGCACGCACCTGCGGCTGTTCACCCGACGTGCACTCGCGGAGCTCGCGCAGTACCACGGGCTCGAGACGGTCAAGTCGGAGACCGTCGGCTACTACCCGTTGCCGCCGCGCCTTGCGCAGCCCCTGGTCCGCATGGACCAAGCGCACGGTGCCTTCATCGTGGCTTTGTTCCGGCCTTCGGCAGCGGCATCGACCATCGCCGACGTGCCCAAGGGCATCTCCGCGACCGGGCTCGCGACGACGGTGATGCCAGAACCTGCGGCCCCGCCACAGCCACAACGGCCGGCGATCGAACCGTCATGAGCCTCCCCCGCGCCACGCGGCGCGGGCTGACGGCGATCGGGCTGGTCCTGCTCTCGCTGCTGTACCCCGCGTCCTCTCTTGCAGCACCCACCGTGTTCGGCACCAAGGTGACCCCGAGGACGGTCGACGCCGAGACCCGGCAGATCCTGTACTACCTCGATCTCCGTAGCGGCGATCAAGCCGAAGCCTTCTCGGTCCGCTTCATCGCGCCGAAGTTCGCGACGCGCGGGGGTCGCGCAGAGGGAGAGTCGATCGATGGTCCGCGGGCCACCCGGCTGCAGGGGCCAGGTGAACTCGGACAGCTGATCCAGGACCCGCGGTTCAGCCAGCCCTGCTCCGACCGCGACGCAGCGTTCCACGGCTACGCCACAGGACCGGCCTCGGTCGACGTCTCCCTCCCCCCCAACTCCGGGACGACGTTGGCGGTCCGGTACCTCACGGGGCGCCGAGCCCCATGGGTCGACAGCGACTACCGGCTCCGATTCGTCGTCGAGCCGAAGCTCGTCGGCAGATACCTCGCCGGGAGCCCCTTCTTCGGCAAGGCCGCGAGCCCCTTCGGCAGCCAGACGCGGACGAGCCCTGGTCCGACGATCAAGGGCCGGACAGGCGCACACATCCTGCTCTCGAGCCGGCCACGCGGGACCTGGGGTGGGGCATCGTCGCCGCGCAAGGTTCGCTCCGGCGCTGCAGTCAGGGTTTCCGGACGCATCCTCCCGGGACTCAGCGGCAAGCGCATCGACCTCCAGGCGCGTCGCGCAGGTGGAGCGCTGCGGACGTTCGAGAGCGTCCGCACCGGCCGAAATGGCGCGTTTCGGGCGACGTGGCGGCCGAGCGGACGCGGAACACAAGAGGTGTGGGCTCGGTATCCCACGCAGCCTGGTGAGCTGCGCGCGGACACGACGAGTTGCCCACTCCGCTTCCTAGTGCAAAGGTAGGTAGCTTGAAATTCCAGTCCAAGGTTCGATTTTGGACCTTGAGCCTGAGCGGGACGTAGTCGATAGAGCCCGTCAGGCTCTGTGTTGGATCCCGCGACGGAGCGCGGCCATGCGCATACTCATCGCCAACAACTTCTCGTACGTCACGGGTGGAGTCGACCGCCACTGCTTCGACCTGGCCAGTCTCCTCCAGGACGATGGCCATGAGGTCGCCTTCCTCTCCACGGACGCGCCCCATCGCCTAGCGCAGCGCGGCGCGTTCATCCCACTGCTGGTGACCAACGACACCCGAGGTGAGCTCTCGCCGTCGGCAAGCGCGCGCGTCGCGACGCGCGCCACCTGGAACCGCACCGCCCACGCCGCAACGCGGCGCCTGATCCAGGACTTCCAGCCTGACGTCATCCACAGCCACAAGCTGTATCCGCACCTCTCACGCGCCCCGATCGCCGCTGCGCAGGAGCTCGGCGTGCCCATCGTGCAGACGGCGCACGACTACGAGTTCGTCTCTGCCAACGCGTTCGACCACACCGGCGCCGCGATCGACCACAACGAGACGCACCTCCGCTACCGCGCCCTGAACACCGCGCTCTTCGAGCTCAAGACGCGCTTCCACGTGCCTGCGGTGACCTCGTGGGTCACGGTGTCAGACGCGATCGCCAAGATCTACGCGACCCATGGCATTGAGTCGCGAAGCATCCCGAACTTCACCTTGTCCCAGACTGGCCCTGCTCCGGCCTTCGAGGACCGAACCGGAGCGGTGTTCGCGGGTCGTCTTACGCATGACAAGGGCATCGAGGATCTCATTGCGCTCGCGACGGCGATTCCGGAGCTTCAAGTTCGTGTAGCTGGATTTGGACCGCTCGCTGACCGAGTCGCCACTGCCGCGAGACGGTTGTCAAACCTGACATACGTCGGGGTTCTGTCACAAGAAGGCGTGCAGCAGGAGCTGCGCCGCGCCCGCGTGTGCCTCATGCCATCTCGCTGGGAAGAGCCTGGCCCGCTGGTCTGCCTCGAGGCGATGGCCGCGGGCACACCGATCGTCGCCTACGACCATGGCGGCCTTGCGGAGTACGTGACCGCGGCTCATGCTGGTCGCGTGGTTGCCAGCGATCCGATCGCACTCGCCGCGGGGGCCGCGACGCTCGCCGCCGACGCAAACGAGTGGACCCGCGCATCCTCCAACGCCATGGCGGCGCTGCGCGAGCAGCACTCACCCGACGACTACCTCGACGCCATTCTCGAGGTCTACGCGAACGCCACCGGCGACCAGGCGCAGAGAAAGCAGCGCTCGCTCCGGCTCGTGCCGCGCGCTGCATGACGCGCGTCTCGATCATCCTTCCGACCCGGGATCGCCCGGCCGAACTCGACCGCGCCCTTCGCTCGGTGCTCGCCCAGACGATGACGGACTGGCATCTGCACCTCGTCGACGACGGCTCGGCTGACCCGGTCCAGCTCGACCATCAGGACGATCGGATCACGGTCCTCCGCCATGACGTGTCCCGCGGAGTCGCCGCGGCACGGAATGCCGCCATCGCCGCGGCCGAGGGAGAGTGGATCGCGTTCCTCGACGACGATGACGTCTGGTCCCCGGACAAACTTGCGCGGCAGCTCGAAGGCGCGGACGGTTCGGGCGCGTCGTTCATCTACGGCGCGACGATCCTCGTGGGTCCCGACGGGCGCGTTCTGCGGACGAACCCGGTGCACGATCCGAGCGCCTTGGCCCAGGACGTCCTTCGCGCGAATGTCGTCGGGGAACCGTCAACCGTGATGGTCCGGCATGACCTACTCGCGGATGCTGGCTTCGCCGAGGATCTCTCGATCGTCGCGGACTGGGACCTGTGGATCCGCCTACTGCTCGAGGAAGGCGCCACGGCCTGGGCCGATCGCGAAGCCCGTGTCGCCATCGTGGAGCACGCCGGCAGCATGCAGATCGCCGATGTCGATGGCATCGAGCGGGAGCTGGCCAAGCTCCATGCGAACCACCGTGACCGCTATGCCGAGGCGGCGATCACGGTGCCGACCAGCGAGATGCGGCTGTATCTCGCCCTGAAGCGCTGGCAGTCCCGCCGGACGGCCGGCTCGACCGTCGCGCTCGGGATGGCCGCGCTGCGGCAGCACGATCTCCACGGAACTGCATCACGCCTCGCCCGTCGCGCCCGCGCACGCCGCACCGCGACACCGGCTTGGCTCGACGCGCTGGTCAAGCCGCCGGGCGCTCAGCCCGCCGCGTAGATCGCCTTCGCGGCGTCCGCGTACGCGGACAGTGCGGGCTTCGGCGTGTTGTTGCGGTTCACGAGACCCGTGTACAGGCCCCAGAAGTTCTTCCCGCCCGGGAACGGCGGCACGTCACGCCACGCGTAATAGATGATCCCGCGCAGATGCATCGCCTCGGCCTGCGCGGCGCCCTGACGGTAGAGCTGACCGACGAGCTGGGCCTGACGGGTGAGGCTCACGGTGAAGTCGCTGCCCGGGGCCTTCGGCCCGGCGGCCCAGCCGACCTCGGTGATCCAGACGCTCACGTCGCGGTCCCCCGCCGCGACCGCCACCTGGCGGGCGCGCTTGGCGCCGAGCAGCACACCGGAGACGTCGCGCGCGTACGAGTGGACCGCAAGCGTGTCGAAGGTCCCTTTCGCCCCTGCCTTGTACATCTGGCGGATGAACGTCAGCAGCGGGATGCCCTGCTTGCTCTGTGGCAGGCCGCCGGCCAGCACCTCGGCATCGGGGTTGACCTTCCGGATCGCCCGCGAACCGGCGCGGAGCAGCTTCACGTACGCCTTCGCATCCGGCTTGCCGCCCCAGTACTGCGGGAGGTTTGGCTCGTTCCAGACCTGCCACGACGTGATCGGCAGCGCCTTCAGCGACGGGTTCGCCTTCCAGAAGGTCCCGTTGACGCCGTAGCGCTTGACCACGGCCGTCACGTAGTTCGAGTAGCTCGAGAGCCGCCGGGGCGGCATCACGGTGACCGCGGTGATCTTCGCGCCGCGCTTGGCCTTGGCCGCGTGGAACTTGGGCATCCCGAACAGGATCGGCACGACGCGAAGACCCGCCTGCGCGCTGTCTCCGATGAACTTGTCGTAGGCGCGGAAGTCGTACTTCCCGCGCTGGCGTTCGATCTCGGTCCAGTTGATCCACTGGCGCAGGGTGCGCGCGCTTGCCTTGTACTGCGCGTCGAGTGCCTGCTGCCGGCCGGCTCCCGCCGCGAAGACCTCGGCAGCCGTGATCCCGACGAACCCTTCGGGGATCGTCGCGGCCTGCGCGGTTGTCGGGGTGTCACCCGAGCCGCCGCATCCGGCGATCACGAGCAGGAGTGCGCACAGCGCCGCGGTGGCGCCGGTGCGTGAACCCAGGTGACTCAGCGGACGGCCCTCGTGACCTTCCGCAGCGCGACCGCTGCGGGCTTCGGGCGGCCGTCGAGCTCGTAGAGCCCGGTGTGCAGGCCCCAGAAGTCCTTGCCGCCCGGGTAGACCGGGGCGTCCTTCCAGGCGAAGTACACGATGCCCTTCAGGCGCCAGGCCTTGCGACGCTTGGCGAGGTTGCGGAAGACGCGGTCGACGAGCACCGCCTGCTTCTTGGGCCCCACGCGCCGGCCCTTGGTCGGCGGCCCCCCGGACGCCCAGCCGATCTCGGTGATCCAGAGCGGGGTCTTGCGCGCCTTCTTCGGGAGCGCGCCACGCGCCTCGCGCAGCTGCTTCTCGATGCCCTTCAGCGACGGCGCGTACGGGTTGACGCCGAGGACGTCGATCGCCTTGCGCGCGCCGGCCGCATACAGCCGCTTGACGTACGTCGTGAGCTTCATCCCCTGCTTGCTCTTCGGCAGGCCCGCGGTCACGACCATGGCCTTCGGGTCGACGGCGTGGAGCGCCCGGTGGGTCGCGCGCAGCAGCGCCGCGTAGCGCTTCGGGCTCGGGCGGCCGCCCCAGTAGATGGGCAGGTTCGGTTCATTCCACACCTGATACGCGCGAACCGGCCGCGGCTTGACGCCCGGGTGCTCCAGCCAGAGGCTCCCGTTCTTGCCATAGCGCATCGCGATTGCAGCGGCGAAGACGCCGAAGTCGGCCATCCGCCGCGGCGGGAACGTCGGGCGGCTGAAGTTGCCGGGCGGGCGGGACGTGGCCCACGCAGGCTCCCCGAACAGGAGGGGCATGACCTCGATGCCCTCCTTGGCCGCCGTGAGGACGAACCGGTCGGTCATCGAGAAGTCGAAGACGCCGCGTGCCGGCTCGATGTCCTTCCAGCTGAAGTTCTGACGCAGCAGGCTGACGCCGACGGACCGCTGCTGGCCCAGCATGGGCCGCTGGTAGTCAAAGCCACCGGCGAACACGTCCTCGCTCACCATGCCGAAGAATCCACGCGGCGGCTTCGCCGACGCGGCGGGGGCCGCGACGGCCAGAACGAGCAGCGCGGCGAGCAGGGCGCGGGCGATCATGCGGTCTGTCCTTCCCCGGTCGTGTCTCGAAGATGTGGGCGGGCAAGCGCGACCCCGCCGGCGAGGCCGATTCCTGCCAGCAGGAGGAGGGCGGCCGGGGCCGGGTTGCCGATGCCGACGCCGGCGCGATCGCTCGCGCCTCCCTCGTCGACGCGCTGCAGCCGCTTGGTGAAAACGCCGTCGCCGAGCTGCGCCGACGGGACGTCGGCGTTCAGCTCTGCGTACCAGGCGTCGCCGGCTCCGCCTTCAGGCGCGGATGGGAACGGAGCGTACGGTCCGTTACCTTCCTGGGCCCCTGCAGGCACCGGCGCCGCGAGCGCGCACAGCAACAGCACGCATACGACCTTCACTCGCGACATTCGACGACTCACGTTACCCCGAAGGTCGGGCACCAATGCCTCGCCTCCTCCCGAGTGGATTGTCGCCTTTGCGCTCATTTGCGGGGAAGCACTGCTCTTCGCAGCGGGCGTCAGGTCGGCCGTGGTTGGCACGATCGCGCTCCTCGCACCGGGGTACGCGCTCTGCGGGCTGCTTCCTGCCGCCATCCGGGAGGTCCCGCTCGCCCGTTGGGCGGCGGCGCCGACCCTCGGGTTCGCCGCGGTCACTTCGCTGCTGATCACCATCTCTTGGATCGGCATTCCGCTCGGCGGTCTGAGCGTCCGGCTCGTACTGGGCGCAGTGGTACTCGCCGGCGTCGCGACCTGGCGCGGACACGACGGGGACCGCGCGCCCGCGCAGCGCGCGGATCTCCTGGAAGGTCTCGGCCTCCTGGCGATCGTCGGCGGCGGGCTCGCCCTCGCGCTGACCGTCGTCGGCGAGCGCCCGGTTCCCGGCAACGACTGGGCCAAGTACCTGCTGTACGCCGACGAGATCCGCCGCCACGGTGCCCTGCTGATCGACAACCCGTTCTGGATGCTCGGCGTCCCATTCCGCGAGGACCCCGCGGTGCCTGCCGCCTACGGCGGCATCCTGCTCATGTCGCGCGCCGCGACGGGCGCCTTGGCGCAGGGCATCCTGGTCTTCGCGGTCCTGCAGATCCTCGCCGTGTACGCGTACGCACGGGCCTTCTGGGGGCGCGGTGCAGGGCTCGCAGCCGCCGCGCTGATCGCTGCAGTCCCCGCCAGCCAGGACATCCTCGGCTGGCATGGTCTCGCGAACCTCGCGGCGCTCGCTCTGCTCGGGCTGCTGCTCGCGTATCTCGGCACCCTCGCGCGCGAACGGCTCGACACCGCGGCGATCGTGGGAATGGCGATCACCTTCGTCTCGCTGGTGGCCACACACCGCCTCACGGCGGTGATCGCCGGCGCCGTCCTCGCCTCGACCGTCGCCGTCGCGTGGCTGACCGGGCAGCGGGGCGCCCTCGTCGACGGCGCGAAGGCCGTCGGCCTGGCGCTGCTGCTCGGCATCGGGGTGATCGCCGACGTCTGGGCGCGACAGAAGACGTTCGGCGGCACGCTCCCGGCGTCCTCCTACGACAACACGAAGGTGAATCTCGAGCTCGCGGTCCGCGACCTCTCGTGGGTGCTGGCGATCGCGTCGCTCGCGGGCGTCGTCGCGCTGGCGGTGACCCGCAGGCTCGAGCGGGCGCTCTGGCCGGCGGTCGCACTGGTCGTCGTGTGCTGCGCACTGGCGTACGCGTACGTGATCCATCTGCCCCTCTACTACGCGCGAATGGTCTTCTACCTGCCATTGGCGATGGCGCCGATCGCCGCCGTCGCGGCGTGGCGCCTGCTGCGGCCCACCGCGGTGTTCGCCGTGCTGGCCGCCGCCGGGGTCGCCGCGATCACCGTCGGCTCGGTCTCCCAGGCCCGTGAGGTCGAACGCTTCTACTCGTTCGCCTCTCCGGCCTCCCTGGCGGGACTCGACGCGCTCGACGCGCGGCTGAAGCCCGGCGAGATCGTCGTCACCGACCGGTGCTGGAGCTTCCTTTCCACATGGCTGCTGCGGACACGCACGCTTCCGGCCCTCGAGCCGCAGGACATCCAGCCCAAGGCCGAGCTCCGCTACGCCCGGCAGGCGCACGCGATCCTCCGCGGGACGCCGGAGGGCCGTCGCCTCGCGCGCCGCTACGGCGTCCGCTACGCGGTCGTCGATCCCACCTGCCCGGACGCGAACGGCCGCACAGCCCCGCCCCCCGCCGGAGGACGAGCGGCATTCGCCAGCAGTCGGCTCGCGGTCGTCCGCCTCCCCTGGGTCGCCGACGACTGACCGCGTCAGCGCTTGGTCACGACCTTGCGGAAGGTCGTCGCTCGCGCGGTGAGGCTGGGCAGGCCGTTCTTGGTGTCGGCGGCGCGGGACAGGATCACGCGGTCCCCGACACGCAGCCGGCGCTTGAGCGTGACGTTGCCCAGCCGGCCGCCCTGGAGCGTCACGGACCGGACGGTCTGCGCCTTCTTCTTGCCCTTCTTCTGCACGGCGACCTTGAACTTCAGGCGCCGGGTGGGCTTCGGCGCGCAGGTCATCCGCGCGCGCAGCCTGGTCGTCTTCGCCTTCGACGACGCACCGCCGAGCACGCGGGCTTCGAGCTTCCAGTCGCAGCCCTGGCTACCGGGGGCGTCCGCGCCGCCGATCGCCGCCGTGCGGGCGCTCAGCTTGGGGATCTTGCGCCGCGGCTCGGCCTTGTTGGCCAGCACGATGCGCTCGCCCTTGCGGAGCTTGCGCTTGAGCGAGAGGGTCGACGTCGCGCCCGTCCGGAGCGTGGCGGTCCGGAGCTTGATCGTCTTCTTGCCGCGAACGAGCGACACGGTGAACTTCGACGTCGAAGCCACGGAGCAGCCCACGCCGGCGCGCACGGTGGCGGACTTCGGCTTCGCTTTCAGCACCTTCGTCGAGGCCTTCCAGCGGCAGACCGGGGCGCTCGGCTCACGCGGCTTCTTGGCCACGACCGCTTCTGCGCCGGCAAGCGCAGGCGCGTCGGTGACCACGCGGCAGCTCCCGGGCGGGATCGTCGACGTCGTGGGCACGGTGCAGCGGTAGCGCTGGGACTGCGCGATGTTCGGGATCTTCGAGATGACGTCGAACTCCCAGACCGGCGGGCCGTTCGGGATGCACGCCTCGGAGTTGCCGAAGGCGTTGACATAGCCCGGCCCGTCCCTGCCGTCGCCGGTGAGGACGTGCATGACCGCCGCCTCCATCGGGTTGCCGTCGTACGTCGTGACGCCCTTGACGCACGTCGGCCGCACATGCTCGAGCTGCAGATCGAGCGGCAGCAGGTTCGCCTCCGCCGTCTGGCCCGGGCCGCAGATGACGATGCCGCCGGTCTGCGCGGCACGCCAGCGCAGCGAGGCGCGGATGAGCGCCCGTCCGGTGGCGTTCGGGCTGGCGTCCGAGAACCTCATCACGCCCATGAAGCCCTCGCCGATCGGCTCGCGACCCGACTCGGAGGCTGTGATCGTGTAGACCTGGAAATCCCGGACATCGCAGTCGCTGCGCGCGAGCGCATCGCCCGTGAGCGTCTGGGTGGCCGCGCGTGCCGCGTCGCTGACGACGCCCGAGTCCGCCCGCGGACCGCCGGCGCCCGTGTACGTCACCGGCTGCCCGGTCTCCGTCAGCCAGATCGGGAGCGCGCCATCGCCGACCTCGCGCAGCACGTTGCGCATGATCCGCACCAGATCGATGATCGCCGGCGCGTGCGGCGCGTACGGATGGAAGCCGACGCCGTCGATCTGTCCCTTGATGCCGCCCGCATAGAGCTGGCGCATGAAGTTGCCGAAGTTCTGCCAGCCGATACTGGCCAGGAGCTTCGCGGACGGGTCCTCCGCCTTGAGCGCGGACCGCACTGCACGCGTCGCCGCGACGTACTCCGCCGGGTTCGGCCCGCCGGTCCAGAAGATTGTGGAGTTCGCCTCGGTCCAGAGCTCGTACTCGTGGACGGCGAGCTCGGGCAGATCTGGGTTCTCGCGCCAGAAGTCGCCGTCGGGCCCGTACCGCTTGGCGTACGCGGCGGCAAAGGCACCGAGATCGTCGTAGAACTGCGGGGCGACCCGAGTGCCGCTCCCTGACGTCCACGGCGGCGCGTGCGACAGCACCGGCACCATCCGGATCCCGCGGCTGGCGAGGATCCGCGCCTGATAGTCCATGGAGGCGCGGGGATCATTCGATCGGTACCACACGTAGCGGTGCTGTCCGCCCCCCGGCCCGTTCGGCTCCACGTACTGCCAGTGCGCGTCGGTCCGCGCGCGGGTCATGCCGCCCGTGCGCATCTGGTCGAGGAACGATCCCCAGCGCGCCACGGGAAGCGTGTCGAGCCGGAACAGCGTCTGCACGTTCAGCCCGTAGTAGTCCGGAGACGTCGCCGCGCCTGCCTGCGAAGGCACGAGCAGGGCTGAGAGCAGCGCGGCAGCCACGAGCCACCCGCGCGCGCGCCTCGTCCGTGGCTTGAAGGGGGCGAACGCCACCCGGGGCTGCGAAGTCACCGCCCACAGACTGACGGACGAATCGCGATCTGTCACGTGAAATCGGACTACGGTCGCCCTCTCTTCACGGCGGCCGATCTTGACACCGTCGCGCGCGCTGCGATGCGCGGAGTTCCACGTGTCGTATTCCCGTCATGGACCAGCTCGATCCGGTCCCCGCGTCGCAGACGGACCCGCAGCGCGAACGTCTGCTCCCGGCCCGTCGCCAGAGTGACGGATCGCACACGCGTCGACTTCGAGGCGCCCTTCCGGCGGACCGACGCGACGAACGGCACCGTCCGGGCGCCGGGCGGGATACACGCGACCCGGATCCGCACGCGCGTACGGCTGCCCGACCGCCGCACGACCCGGGTCTCGACCTTCCATTCACAGCCTTCGCTGCCTGTCGCCGTGGCTCCGCCTGTCGTCCGTCCGACCGCACTGAGCTTCGGCACGCCGGTCTTGGCATTCGCCGGGTGGTCGACGACCACGCGGTCGCGAACGCCGACCCGGCGCGGCAACGTCACCGTCCGCATCGTGCCCTGTCGCACCGTCACCTTGGCGAGCGACGTCGTCGCCGCGCCGCCCGAGCGGCGTACGGAGAGCGAGAACGGGATCCGGGTGGCCTTCGGCGCGCAGTTCAGCGCTGCGAACACCCGCGCACGGGCGCCACGCGCCGCGACGACGCGCGGCTTCAGATGCCAGCGGCAGCCGGCACCGGGCGGGGTGGGAACCGGCGTGTTGCCCTCGGCGATCAGCACGCAGTCCCCCGCCTCGACCGGGCAGCGGTACGTCCCGGACGCCGCCATGTTCTCGATCTCCGCCCGGACGTCGAAGCTCCAGATCGGGGGCCCGTTCGGGATACAGACCTCGCCCTTGCCGAACGCGTCGACCTCAAAGGTCGAGCTCCGGCCGTCAGCGGTCCGCAACACGAGGTTGGCCGCCTCGATGGGGTTCCCCTCGTAGGTGACCGTGCCGGTCGCGCAGGTCGGCGTGGTGTGCTTGAGCCCGAGCTTGAGCCCGAGCAGGTCCTTCGGCGCCGTCGGGCCGCTCCCGCACACCTTCAGGCCGTCGCGCGGCGCAGCGCGCCAGCGCTGTGATGCGGCGAACAGCGCCGTTCCGGTCACGTTGGGCTGCGCGTCGGCGAGGCGGAGGACCCCCATGTCCGGCTCGGGCGCGGGCTCGATGCCCATCGTCTCGCTGCTCACGAGCGAGTAGACGTTGAACGCCCCCACCCCGCAGTTGCTGCGCGCTAGCACGTCCCCAGTCAGCGACTGCGTCGCTGCACGCGCCGCATCGCTCACGGGGCCCGAGCCGGCGCGGGCCCCACCGGGGCCCGACGTGGCTGCCGGCTGGCCGGTCTCGGTGACCTCTATCGCCGCGTTCGGGTCGCCGAGGCCAACGAGCAACTGACGGAGCTTGACCACGAGCGAGACGATCGCCGGCGCATGCGGCGCGTACGGGTGAAAGGCGATGCCGTCCGTCACGTCACCCCCGCCGCGCGCGTAGAGCTCGCGGACGAACGCCTCGAAGCCCTGCCAGCCGACGCTCGCGAGCACGCGGCCCGACGGGTCCGCGCCACGGACGGCCTGAGACACGCCGGGGAGGGCCGCCATGTACGCGTCCGCGTCGGCCCGGCCGGTCCACATGTTCGCCGAGTTCGCCTCGGTCCAGATCTCGTAGTCGAACGGCGGGACGTACGGCAGACCCGGGTTCTCCGCCCAGAACGAGCCGCGTGATCCGTATCTCGCGGCGAACGCTCCGGCGAACGCGGCGAAGTCGCCATAGCGGCTGGGGTCGATCGCGGTTCCTGAACCTCCCGCCCACGGCGGCGCCGTGGCAATCACGGGCAGCATGCGGATCCCGCGCGCCGCGAACTCTCGCGCCAGCAGATCGAGTGACTGCGTCGGGACCGACGGACGGTCCCACAGGTAGGTGTGCGTGCCCCCGCTCGGCGCCGTGGGCTCCGCGAACCGCCATCCGGCGTCGACGCGCGCGACCCGGATCCCACCGGCCGCCATCGAGTCGAGGTACGCGCCCCACCGGTCCGGCGGCACGAAGCCCAACTTGATCATCGGCTGGGCGTTCAAGGCGAAGAAATCGGGGCTCGGAAGGGCGCTGGCCGGTGCACTGGACGCGACGAACACGATCGCGGTGGTGGCCAACAGCGCAGCGGCGCGCCGCAGCGCGCCGCAGATCCGAACAGACGACATCCCTGTCATGTACGTCCAGGTCTACCCAGGAATGACAAGTCCAGTCGGACAGTGGTCCACACCAGCTCCATACGTTCGGTACGCCGCCGAATGGGGTCGATGCCCAATGCAGGCCGGTCACGGACGACCGGCGTCAAGGTATGGAAGCCCGATCCCGCCATCCCCGCCGCCGTGCGCGCATCGTCTCGATGCTCGCCGTGGCGGCCTCGCTGCTCGCCCCCGCCGCCGCCTCGGGTGCAACGCCGGCGTCCGGGTTCTTCGGCCTCGGCAACTGGTCCACGCCGTCCACCCAGCAGGCCGCCACGATGGGCCAGATCGGCATGCGCACCTGGCGCGCCGGGCTCGTGTGGCAGTGGGTCGAGCCCACGCAGGGCAACCGCAACTGGAACTACGTCGACCAGCTCGTGCGCGAAGGTGCGCGCAACGGCTACGACACCCTGCTCGTGCTCAACGGCTGCGCCCAGTGGGCCTGTGGCGCCCAGCGCGTCGCGCCCGCCCAGGAGCCGCAGCTGACCGCGTACAAGCAGTTCGTCGCCGCGGCCGTCGCCCGCTACGGCGCCAACGGCGCGTTCTGGTCGGCCAACCCGTCGCTGCCCCGCAAGGCGGTCAGCTGGCAGGTCTGGAACGAGGTCAACGCCGGGCAGGACTGGCCGTACCCCAACGCTGCCGCGTACGCCTCGTTCCTGGCGAGCATCAACGAGACGATCAAGGGTGTCGATCCGTCGGCGCTCGTGGTCACCTCCGGCCTGACCGAGTACCCGGCGATCTCCTCCGGTGCCACGCTCGCCCGATTCCTCACAGACCTCTACGCGCAGCCGGCGTTCCGCTCGAGCTTCGACGTCCTCGCCGTCCACGGCTACGCCGAGAGCCCCGCGGGCGTCGTCCGCATCCTCGATACCGCCCGTCGCATCGTCGCGCAGAACGGCGACTCGGGCCGGCGCATCTGGATCACCGAGATGGGCTGGAGCAGCGGCGGCCCCGCGCACCCCTTCACGCTCGACGAGGGCGGTCAGGCCAGCTACATGCAGCAGAGCTTCGACACGCTCGTCGGATGTCGCTCACGCTGGAACCTCGATCGCGCCTACTGGTTCTCGCTCGGCGACATCTCCTCCGCCGCACTCGGCGAGGCCGACTACTGGGGCCATCACACGGGCCTGCAGCGCGTCGACGGATCGGGCAAGCCGGCATGGAATGCGTTCACTGAGTACACGGGCGAGAAGGCGCTGCCCGGCGGCCGTGGCGACGGGTGCTCGCTGCCCGGTGGTGCGCAGCTCGACACCTCGGCGATCGACACCGTCATCTCGAGCGCGCCTCAGGTCATCGGCAGCAAGGACAACCCGAAGGTCTCGTTCACCGCGTCGCGGGAGGCGCGCTTCGAGTGCTCGCTCGACGGCGCTCCCTGGGCGGCGTGCCAGTCGCCGGTGGGCGTGAAGACCAGCCGTGAGGGCGCGCACGAGCTCGCCGTCCGCGCGATCGACGGCGGCGGCGTGGCCGACACGACACCGGCCCGCGCGACGTGGGTGCTCGACCTCACTGCCCCGGACACCGTCCTGACGAAGAAGCCGCCGAAGAAGCTCAAGAAGGCCAAGGTGCAGCTGCGCTTCAAGGGCACGGACGCGACCGGTGTCGCTTCCTACCAGTGCCGGGTGCTCGGCAAGGCCTGGAACAGGTGCAAGAGCGGCGACTTCCAGAAGCTTTCGGGCAAGGGGCTGAAGCGCATGCAGGTCCGCGCCGTCGACCGTGCCGGCAACGTGGACCCAGCTCCCGCTCAGGCCACCGTGACGCTGAACCTCTGCAGCCTGCGGACCGCCGCGAAGAAGGCCAAGGGCAAGAAGGCGTCGTGCACGACGTCTTCTAAGAAGAAGGCCAAGAAGAAGGCCAAGAAGAAGCGCTAGACGATCGTCTGCACGGTGCCGCCGTCGACCGACCACGCGGCGCCGGTCACGCTGCTCGCGCGGTCCGATGCGAGGAAGGCGATGACGTCGGCGATCTCGGCCGGTGTCGCGAAGCGCCCGAGCGGCACGGCCTTCGCTTTCTCCGCAAGGACCTCGTCCCGGGTCTTCCCGTCGCTCTCGGCCGCGATTTGATCGGCCATCCCACCGTCGCCGGTCCAGAGTTCGCTGCTCACCGGACCTGGCGCCACGGCGTTGACGAGGACATTCTGCTTGGCATACGTGTCCGCGAAGGCACGGGACAGCGAGAGCTGCGCGGCCTTCGTCACCGAGTACGCGACGTTGGTCAGGCTCGGTCGCTTCCCGGCGGAGCTCGTGACGTTGACGATCCGGCCTCCCCCCACCTCCACCATGCGCGGTGCCGCCTCGCGCATCAGGCGCATCGGCCCGAGCACGTGCAGGTCGTATTGCTCACGCCAATCGTCGTCGGTGAGTTCCTCGAGCGATTTGGGATAGCTCGTTCCCGCGTTGTTGACGAGCACGTCGACCCGTCCCAGTTGCTCGACGCACGTAGCCACGATCAGCTCAGCGGCCTCGGGTGCGGTGACGTCGGCGGCGAGGAAGTCCGTGTCCGGGCAGGCCTCGCACGCAGCGCGTAGCCCGTCGACGCTGCGGGCCACCATCAGCACATTCGCGCCAGCGTCGCGGAGGACCTCGGCGGTGGCGAGGCCTATGCCCCGGCTGGCGCCCGTGATGATGCAGGCCTTGTCCTGAAGACCGAGGTCCATGGGTTCATTGTGCCCGGATACGTCACCGGTCGTATGCGTCGGTTGCCGAACCGGCACCGCGCATCTAGCTTCCAGTGTTCCCCGCTGCCCACCCAGTCAGGAGACCGGGATGTCCACTGCCCCTGCCCGTCGAGCGCTGGTCGCGCTCTGCGCGGCGCTCATCCCCCTGTTCGTCCTCGCGGCGCCCGCCACCGCCGAGGACACCGCGCCCATCCTTCAGGGCGGATCGTTCTCACCCACCACACTCGATCATCACGGTGGTCAGGTGATCATCACGGTCGACGCCGTCGACGACTTCGGCATCGTGATGGCCTACGCCGACGTGTTCTCCAGCGGCGACAGCGGAGAGAGCGTCCAGCTCATTCCCTCAGGGCCGACGTCGTTCACCGGGACGGCGAACATTCCGCCGAACCTCACCGATCAGCCGAAGGTCTACGGCATCAACGCGACCGTGACCGACGGGAACGGCGGGTTCGACTCCAAGCCCATCGGCCAGATCACAGTCCCTGCGTGGCCGTCCGACGAGAACCAGGCACCCGTGCTGATGAACCAGACGGCATCGCCGCGGTCGTTGCCGGCGGAGGGCGGGCCGGTCACCATCAGCGCAATCGCCACCGACGATGTCCGTGTCGAATCGGTCTACGCCGAGGTGACGGGGACCGACGGCAGCAACCACACCGTGACGCTCCACGCCACCGCCCTGCAGACGTACGAGGGCACGTTCAACGCGCCGGCGAACACCAGCCACGAGCCGGTGAGCTACCAGGTCAGCGTGATCGCGACCGACGATGAAGACGCCTACGCCCAGCAGTACGCGGGCGAGGTGCAGGTCGCCGGTCAGCCTGAATTCGACGAGCCGCCGAGCGTGTTCGACCCTGTCGTGTCACCGCGGAACCTGCCGAGTGCGGGTGGTGACGTCACGCTGCGCGTCAGCGCGACCGACCTGCGCGGCATCACGGAGGCCTGGGCGACGGTCACCCGGCCCGGTGGGAGCACGGCGCGGGTGGACCTCGAACCCATCGACGGCACCCGGTTCGAGGGCACGTACAACGCCCCGGAGAACACCGGATCTACTGCCGCCGAGTACGCAATCGAGATGACTGCGTCGGATGACATCGGGCAGACCAGCTCGGTCGATGGCGGGAAGGTGACCGTCGCGGCTGTGGCCGCCCAGCCAGGACGCATCCAGGTCTCGCCGGATTGGCGCGTGTTCGGTCCCATCCGGGCGGGTCGCACGACAACACAGTCGGTCACGGTGCGCCACGCAGGACCGGCGTCCTCCGCGCCCATCACGGTGACGTCGACCGCATCGCGCGCGCCGTTCTCGGTCGTCGGCGGCTCGTCGCTGACGCTGAACCCGGGCGAGTCGGGGCGTGTGACAGTGGCGTTCAAGCCGCAGAGCGCAGGTTTCGTCGCGGGCAGCCTGAGCGTGCAACGCGCTGACGGCGGTCAGGGTGCGAGCGTCCGGCTGACGGGGATCGCATTGCCTCGCTGGTAGCCGGTCCTAGGTCATTCGGGGTCGACGACCTGCGTCGGCGACCCCGAGCGACCGGCCGCGGCAACGACCGGCCGAGCCAGAACCGCTGCGTCGTGGCTCGGGGCCGTCGGTTGGGTTGGAGGTTGCTTCCTCAACGGTTCCCCGTAGCGTCGGGCGAGGTCGTGACGACCTCGCCCGCGACGGCGGTCGTGGCGGCAGCGGCCTCTAGCAGACCACCACCAAACGGAACGGCTTGTCCGCCGCCGCACCGGCGCTGTCGTTGGTGTCCACAAAGACCGCTTCCACGTTGCCGGAGCGGTCCGCGACGTTGATCTCGCCGAAAGATGAGCCGGCGCCCGACGGGCCGATGGTCGCGGTTGCCGTGCAGTTCACGATGCTGCGCCCAAAGTCGACCTCGTAGTTGCCAAGGCCAGCGAGCTTGGTCGCGGTGACTCCGCCACTCGAGTTGTCGACCCCAGCCGTCGCGTTGATCTCGGCGAATAGCACGCCGATGTCCTGGTTTGTCAGGCCGAAGTCGACGATCTCGCCGGAGTCGATCGAGTCGTTCTGGATCTCGGTCGCCGCGACACCGTCGGTAGCAATCTCGGCCTGTGCGACCGAGTTGGTTGCAAGGTCGCCCGCCGTGAGCGTGTCGGGCGCGACGTCGGCCGAGAAGACCTGGTTGTCCTGAATCTTTCCGCTCGTGACGGAGTTGTCTGCAAGGTCGCCTGTCCCCACGGTGGCATCAAGGATGTCGTTGCTGTGGACGGTGCCATCGGCAATCCGCGACCCCAGAATCGTGCCGAGGCCGATGTCGCTCGACGTAATCGTGGCGTCAGCGATGTCGTTCGACGTGACCGTGCCGTCGGCGATCCGCGAGCCAAGCACGGAGCCGACCTGTAGCTCACTCGCCTTGACCTCACCGTCCTTGATGTCCTCGGACAGGATCGACTCGTCGATGATGTCCGCGCTGCCGACGGTATTCGCGGCGTACGCGCCGCCCGTACCAATCGCGACGAACAAAGCCAGCGACGATGCCACGTTGGCGTACGTCACCTTCGAGCGGAGACGTTCAAGCATCCTTCGGCCCTCCTGGGTTGTGGAGGCGCGACGACGCAGCAGCACGACAGGCCGACGACGCCGGCCATCCATGGTGTATCCGGTGGCAGTGGCCCGCCAGCACGATCCCTCAAGCCAGCAAGCCCCCACTGCTTGGCAGCGCAACCCTCGGATGAACATTGTTCATTCGACGCTCAGGCGCTCCCCAGCGATTCAACAACGCGGGATAGCGCAGCGCAACCGGACCGGAGTGCTCGGCGCCTAGCCACCGGTTTCAGCCGAACGCGAGTGCGGAACGCACCGCCCGCGCCCCGTATCCGCCCTCGAACAGCACCGCGTGCACCAGCAGCGGGAGCAGCTGCCACAGCTCCACCCGCTCCCGCCACTCTTCGGCCAACGGTGAGACCTCCTCATACGCCGCCACCACCCGCGGGCGCGTCCCACCGAACAGCGACAGCATCGCCAGATCCACCTCACGGTGCCCGCCATACGCCGCCGGATCAATCAGCCATGGCCTCCCGTCTACGCCCGCCATCACGTTCCCGCTCCACAGATCGCCGTGCAGGCGCGCCGGCGGTTCGGCCGGTCCCGCCAGCGACGTCATCCGCGAGCAGACCGACTCGACCGCCACCGCACCCGCCGCATCCAGCGCACCACGATCCCGCGCCATCGCGACGAGCGGCAACAACCGTCGTTCGGCGTAGAACTCCGCCCACGTCGAGCACGGGTCGTTCGGGAGCACGACCGGCCCGAGCCGCATCGGGGTAGGACCACCGAACCCCGCCGCGCCCGCGGCATGCAGGCGAGCCAACCCCCGTCCCAGCGCCTCCTCATCCAGAGCACCGCCCTCGTCTACCCACGAGAGCGCCAGGAAGTCCGGACCCACCGCGACGACCTCCGGCACCGCCAGCGCTCCCGGCTCAGCCAGCCACTCCAGCCCCGCCGCCTCCGTCGCGTACTCCTCTGCCGGCGCGCCCGCGCGCGTCTTCACGAACACCCGCGAGCCGTCGTCGAGCGAGACGGCATATGCGTCGTTCAGATCTCCGCCGCCCACCGATTGCACAGAGGCCACCGCAGCGCTGCGTCGCGCTGCGATGGCCTCTGTGACCCCACCGGGCAGGGTCACGCGCGCCTCAGGGCGAGACGCGCCCCGTTCGCCGGATGTTCTGGTGCCATGCCGGCACCTTGACATCCCGCATCCGCCCTCGTGTCTCCCACACGAAGAGTTCGCCTTCTCGGGTCGTCGCGGCGACTTCGACCATCCCGTCGCCGTCGATGTCCCCGACGGCCGGGGTCAGGAGCGTCCAGCCGGCTGTGAACTTCGGCCAGCCCGGCGCCTCCTGCCCGTTGAGCTGCCAGGCGCCGATGTTGGACGTGTCGGTCGCGCCGATCACCTCGGGCTCGCCGTCGCCGGTGATGTCCGCGACCGCCGGAGCCGTGATGAACGGCAGCCCCATCATCGTCCGCGGGAATGCCTTGTCGGTCTTGAGCGTCGCCGCACTCATCACCCGCATCTGGTTGTCGATCCGGATCTTCTGGCCGGACATGAGCAGCGACGCGAGCGACAGCAGCTCCGTCCCGCCGCTGACGTAGCGGTCACGCCCGCGGTGTCGGAACGCCGCGCCCGACACGGTGAAGCCGACCGAGCTCGTGCCCTTCAGCACCGCGCTCGAGCGCACGCCCGGCATCGCGAGGATCCGTCCCACGCTCGAGCCGATCATCGAGTTGAGGATCTGCGCCTGTGGGTTGGTGCCCGAGCTCGGCGACGGCCGGCCCGAGGAATCCGTGCGGATCTTCGTCGGCCCGTTGAAGACGGTCGGCTGGATGATCTCGTCGCGGCCGTCCCCGTCGGTGTCGATCGCGGTCGCGTTGTCCCCGCCCTCGGTGATCCAGTCCTGCGCCGAGCCGTAGTAGCCGAGCGTGCCCTGGATCGTCGCGGGCCAGCCGGGGATGAGCGCGCCGCCCTGATGCGCGTTCCCGTCCGCCCAGAACGCCATCACGAAGAACCGCGACCCGATGCCGAGGGTCTCCGTGTCTCCGAGGCCGAACTCCTGCGACTTGATGACGATCTCCGGCGGCCCCTTGCCGTCGAGCTGGGCGATCGTCGGCGAGGCGACGAGCTTGCGGTCGGTCACGTGCGTCAGTGGCGGCTGCGCCTCGGCGGCGGCCGGGACCTTCGCGTCGACCGGCCACCCAGAAACGTTCGCGCCCGACGCATCGAAGCCGTAGATCTTCCCGTCCCACGCGGCCTGCAGGACGTCGAGCTTCGAGCCACCTGGCAGGTCCACGAGCACCGGCGACCCGAACGCGCCGTGCGATGGGTCGCGAGCGAACGGACGGTCCGGCACCGGGACCGGCTGGCCCGCCGCGTCGAGCCCGACCGGCCGCGGCCAGCCGGGCCGCGGCGTCCCGTCGGCCTCGAATACGTAGACGAAGCCGGACATCGACGAGACGACGACCTCGAGCTCGCCATCGCCGTCGAGGTCGCCGAACGCAGGCGGCGCGAGTGCCGGCTCACGCGTAGTCCGGCCCTTCCCGAGATCGATCTCCTGCGTGCGTACCGGCCAGCCCGGCAGTTCCGAGCCGTCGGCACGACGCGCGTGGATCAGGCCGTTCGTATCACCGCCGACCAGCTCCTGCTTGCCGTCGCCGTTGAGGTCGACGAACGTCGGCGGGCTGTCACTGCCCAGGCCGACCCGCTTCGGATAGCCGTCGCGGACCTCGGGATCGTGGTGGACGGCGATCGCCCGCCGGTCCTCCCCCATGTTCCCGCGCTCGTCCGTGGCCTGGACCCGCAGCGTCACCGTGTACTGCTCGGTCGAGCGCAGGTCGGTCGTCGTCTTCAGCGCGGCGCGCCAGACCGACTCGGGAATGTCGTCGAGGTCAAGCGTCGCCAGCGTTCCGGTCAGGCGCTGCGTCGAGCGGCCCTTCTCCAGGGTGCGGAACTCCTTCTCCGTCGGCTCCGGACCGAGGGCCCACTGCACCTCCCAGTCGAAGTGCTGCGCACGGCGGCCGTTGATGTCGACCTTGATCGGGACCGACGCGTCTTGCGTGGGATCGAAGCGCCCGTACCACTCCGGGCTGAGGATGTCGGGCACCGGCGGGATGCGATCGGCGCGGACCGCCGCCATCGCTTTGAATGCGTTCGGCCGCCCGTACCCGTACTGGAGGTTGAAGGTCGCGCCCTTCTTGCCTGGGTAGTTGATGCCCTGCGTCTGGTCGATGTTCGAAGCGGTCGCGCGCACGACCTCCTTGATCTCGCCGGCGTCGAGCGGCTGACCGGCGTCGAGCCCGGCCGACGCAACCAGCGCCGCGACACCCGCGTGGATCGGCGTGACCTCGGACGTCGTGCCGTTCCCGCTCGGCGCGCTGAACAGCGAGTGGGTCCCGAAGCTCGAGTAGTTCGAGCGATTGCGGAAGCTCTTCGTCGCGAGGTTCAGGACCCGGTTCGTGCCGAACTGGCCGGCGAGGTCTGGGACGATGCCGTTGCCCGGCCACACCCGCGGCCAGAACATGCCTGCCTGATGGTCGGCGGAGTTGAAGTCGTTCGACGCCATGACCACGACGACGCCCTGGTCCCACGCGTACTGCAGCGCGGCCTTTACGACGTTCGAGTAGCCGAGCTCGGCGACCTCGGTGATGATCACGTTCGCGCCCGAGTCGACGGCGAAGTAGAAGGCCCGGGCGAGCCGGTCGTCGCGCACGAGCGCCTCGTCGCCGACCTTCACCGGGATCAGCGAGCACTTCGGGCAGACGCCGACGCCCGCGTAGCCGTTGTCGGCCTCCCCCACGAGCTTCTGCATCTGGTTGTTCGCGTGGTGGTAGGTCGACGACTCGGTCTGGGGATCGTTCGTGCCGCGGTTGACGTTCCAGCCGGAGATGTCGTCGACGTAGCCGTTGCCGTCGTCGTCCTTGCCGTCGGAGAAGGCGACGATCAGGTCCTCGGGCGTGATCGGTCCATGAAGGTACGGCGTCTTGATCCGGGGATCGCCGTCGTAATCGGCGACGTTGACCTGGCCGTCACCGTTCTTGTCGTAGGCGCTCGCGCCGCCGGGCTTGGGCAGCTCGCCGGTGTTCAGGTATGAGCGCAGGCGCAGCTCCTGGACCGCCTCCTCGTCACGCCAGTTGATGCCGCCCTCCATGTAGGCGATCCGGACGTCGGGCCGGCCGGCGCCGAAGGCCTTCCACGCCTTGTCGGCGGAGATGCCGGACGCGCGCTCGGGGTCACGCGCGAGCGGCGCCGTCTTCGGCATGAACGAGTACAGCCACCAGTGCTCCTCGCTGAACGTGTGGCTGTTCGGGAGGCGCTCCGCGATCGCGTATTCGGGATCGTTCGGCGCCCGCTCTCCGTTCCAGGCCTCGGCGGTGGCGGTGATCGTCAGCGCGAGGGCGAGGACCACGAACGAGGCATGGAGTCTCATGGCGGCGACAGTACCCAGGTGTACGCACGCGTACAACTACAACGTGGCCAGCATCCCCCGACACCCCGCATCGACGATGTCGAGCACGTCCTCGAAGCCATCCTCCCCGCCGTAGTACGGATCAGGAACATCGAGGTCGCCGCCCCCGACGCTGTCCTCGTCGTACTCGCGCAGGAGCTTCAGCTCCGCCGTCGCGTCGTCCGGCCGGATCGCGCGCAGGTCGCGAAGGTTCGCCCGGTCCATGGCGAGGATCAGGTCGAAGTCGTAGAAGTCCACCGGACTGACCTGGCGAGCCGCGCCGGTCAGCACGATCCCCCGGCGCCGCGCCGCCTCAGTCGCGCGTGCGTCGGGCGGGTTGCCGACGTGCCACGCCCCGGTGCCCGCGCTGTCGAGCTCGAACTGATCCGCGAGGCCTTCCTCCGCGACCAGATGCCGCATCACGCCCTCGGCCGTCGGAGAGCGGCAGATGTTGCCGAGGCAGACGAAGAGGATCCGCGTCACGGCTGGCTCAGTCGCCGACCTCGAGCACCGCGAGGAACGCCTCCTGCGGCACCTCGACGCGCCCGACCTGCTTCATCCGCTTCTTGCCTTCCTTCTGCTTCTCGAGCAGCTTGCGCTTACGGCTGATGTCACCGCCGTAGCACTTCGCCGTCACGTCCTTGCGGAAGGCCTTCACCGTCTCGCGGGCCACGATGTGCGAGCCGATCGCGGCCTGGATCGGCACGTCGTACTGCTGGCGCGGGATCTTTTCGCGGAGCTTCTCGGTCAGCTGGCGGCCGATCTCATACGCCTTGTCCTTGTGGACGATCATCGAGAGCGCGTCGACGCTGTCCCCGGCGAGTAGGACCTCGAGCTTGACCATGTCGCTCGGCTGCAGGCCGCTGATCTCGTAGTCCAACGACGCGTAGCCGCGGGTCCGCGACTTCAGCTGATCGAAGAAGTCCAGGACGATCTCGGAGAGCGGCAGGTCGTACTGCAGCTGCACGCGGTTCTCCGAGAGGTAGCTCATGCCGGTGCTCGTCCCGCGCTTGGCCTGGCAGAGCTCCATGATCGTCCCGACGTAGTCCTTCGGGGTCAGGATGCTCGCCTTGATCATCGGCTCTCGGATCTCGGAGATCACACCGGGCTCGGGCATGTGCGACGGCGCGTGGACGACGAGCTCCTCGCCGTTGGTCAGCGTCACCTCAAAGCTCACGGACGGCAGCGTCGCCAGCAGGTTCAGGTCGTACTCGCGCTCGAGCCGTTCGCGCACGATGTCCATGTGCAGCAGGCCGAGGAAGCCGCAGCGGAAGCCGAAGCCGAGCGCGTCGGAGGTCTCCGGCTCCCACGCCAAGGCGGCGTCGTTGAGCGTGAGCTTCTCCAGCGCGTCGCGCAGATCCGGGTAGTCGGCGCCCTCCACAGGGAAGAGGCCGCAGAAGACCATCGGCTTGACCTCCTTGTAGCCCGGCAGCGCCTCGGTCGCCCCGTGGTGCTTGAGCGTCAGCGTGTCGCCGACGCGCAGCAGCGTGACGTCCTTGATGCCGGTGATGAGGTAGCCGACCTCGCCGACGTTCAGCTCCTTGACCGGCGTCATCGCGGGCGTGAAGAACCCGATGTCGTCGATCTCCGCCTCGGTGCCGGCGGCCATCGCGCGGATCGCGTCGCCCTTCTTGAACGTGCCGTCGACGACCCGGATGTACGCGACGACGCCGCGGTACTGGTCGAACTCGCTGTCGAAGATCATCGCCCGCGGCGGCGCGTCGGGATCGCCGGCCGGCGGCGGAACCTGCGCGATGAGCTGCTCGAGCACGGCGTCGACGCCCTCGCCGGTCTTGCCGCTGATCTTCAGGATGGTGTCCGGATCCTCGCCGAGGAGCTCGGACACCTCGCCGGCGACCCGCTCGGGCTCGGCGCCCGGGAGGTCCAGCTTGTTGAGGACCGGAATGAGCTCCAGGCCCGCGTCGACCGCCAGGTACGTGTTCGCCACCGTCTGCGCCTCGACGCCCTGTGATGCGTCGACGACCAGCAGCGCGCCCTCACACGCGGCGAGTGAGCGGGACACCTCGTACGTGAAGTCGACGTGGCCGGGCGTGTCGATGAGGTGCAGCTGGTAGGTCTCCCCGTCGACCTGCGACGTCCAGTAGACGCGCACGGCCTGCGACTTGATCGTGATGCCGCGCTCGCGCTCGAGGTCCATGGAGTCCAGGAGCTGCTCGCGCATCTCGCGCATCTCGACGGTCTTGGTCATCTCCAGGATCCGGTCGGCCAGCGTCGACTTGCCGTGGTCGATGTGGGCGATGATCGAGAAGTTGCGGATGTGCTGCTGATCGGCCATGTGCGGAGCATCAGGTTAGGGGCCGGTCGCGCGACTACGCTCTTCGCCAGCATGGCGGTCACTGCGCAGGACGAACCCGGCGCGCCGCGCACACCGGCGCGATGGATCGAGAATCACCCGCGGAAGGGGTGGCGACCGCGCCTCGACGTCCGTGAACTCTGGGACTTTCGCGACGTCTGCCTGATCCTCGCCGAGCGCGACATGCGCGTCCGGTACAAGCAGACGCTGCTCGGGGTCACCTGGGTCGTGCTGCAGCCGCTGCTGGCGATGGTCGTGTTCACCCTCGTGCTCGGCGAGGCGGTCGGGGTGCCGAGTGACGGGGTGCCGTACGCAGCGTTCGTGCTCGCCGGACTCGCCGTCTGGTCGCCGCTGAGCTCGGCGATCAGCGAGTCGGCGACGAGCCTCGTCGCAGCGCCGGATCTCGTGACGAAGGTCTACTTCCCGCGGCTGCTGGCGCCGCTCGGCTCGGTTCTCGGCGTGCTCGTCGACTTCGCCGTGGCGCTCGTGATCGCGCAGCTCGTGGCGCTGATCGCCGGTGTCCCGCTCCAGCCGACCCTGCCGCTGGTGCTGCTCCTGCTCCCGGCCTTCGTCCTCGTCGCCCTCGCGTTCGGCTTCTGGCTCGCGGCGATGAGCGTGCTGTACCGCGACGTCGCACACGCGCTCGGCTTCGCGCTCCAGCTCCTCCTGTTCCTCTCCCCCGTGGTCTACCCGCTCGGCGTGCTCAGCTCGGAGCTGCAGACGATCGCCTCGCTGAACCCCATCGTCGGCCTCATCGACGCGACGCGCTGGGCCATGCTCGGCACCGACCTCGAAGTGGAGCACCTGGTGATCTCCAGCGTGATGACCGTGGTCCTGATCGTCAGCGGCGTCGTGTACTTCCGCCGCGTCGAGCCCCTCTTCGCGGACCGCATGTGATGCCTGCGTCGATCGAGGTCCACAACGTCAGCAAGCGGTACCGCATCGGCACCGACGAAGCGGCCTACGGGATGCTGCGCGATGTCGTCGCCGGTGCGCTGCGCCGCCACGGCCCGCACCACTCCCGCGAGATGTGGGCGCTGCGTGACATCGACCTGGAGGTCCACGAGGGCGAGGCGCTCGGCCTCATCGGCGGCAACGGTGCCGGCAAGTCGACGCTGCTGCGGATCCTCGGGCGGATCACCGAGCCGACGACCGGCTGGTCGCGCACCCGCGGGCGCGTCGGATCGCTGCTCGAGGTCGGGACGGGCTTCCACTACGAGCTGTCGGGCCGGGAGAACGTCTACCTCAGCGGCGCGATCATGGGGATGCCGCGGCGCGAGGTCCGCCGCCGGTTCGACGAGATCGTCGCGTTCGCTGGCGTCGAGGAGTTCATCGACACGCCGCTGAAGCGCTACTCATCGGGCATGGGACTGCGCCTGGCCTTCGCGGTCGCCGCACACCTGGAGCCCGAGATCATGCTCGTCGACGAGGTCCTCGCCGTCGGCGACATCGACTTCCAGCGCCGCTGCCTCGAGCGCATCGGGAGCCTCCGTGACGAGGGCCGGACGGTCGTCTTCATCAGCCACGACCTCGGCGCCGTGACGCGCCTGTGCACGCGCGCCGTGCAGCTCAGCGGCGGGCAGGTCGTCGCCGAGGGGCCGGTCGAGGACGTCGTGGCCAGCTACTACTCGTCGGTGTTCCAGGGTGGCGTGGAAACGCATCATCCCGTCGCGGGCGAAGCGAGTGTGACCCGCGTCGCCGTCGTCGACGAGACCGGCACCGTCGTCCAGCAGCCGCGCCGCGGCGACGCACTGCGCATCGAGGTCGAGCTCGCGGTCGATCGCGTGATCCCCGAGCTGGATCTCGCGATCGCGATCGATGCGCTCGACGGGACCCGGATCCTCGAGGAGACCTGGTCCGACCAGCTCGGGCTGCCGGTCCTCGCCCCGGGGCCGGGCCGACAGGTCGTGCGCCTCGAGATCCCGCCGCTCCTGCGATCGGGCGAGCACCTCGTGAACATCTGGCTCGGCACCGAGCTCGAGACCTTCCTGTACGACCACCTCCTCGCCTTCTCGGTCCTGCCGGACGCCGCCGACCGCCAGGAGGCCATCGCGCGGCGACGCACGGTGGAGCCGGCCGTCCACTGGAACGTCGTCAGCTGATCCAGCGATCGCGGACGGGGCGCATGGGCCGCCAGCCGCGCAGAAAGCCAAGCGGGATGTGGGTGAGCGAGGCGGTCGTCTCGTCGACGCCGGTGCGGCGCAGGACCCGCCGCGCGGTCCCACGCAGCGCCCAGCGCACCGTCCCGATCACGAGCCCCGGAGCGAGTGGGTGGTGCAGACGGAGGTACTTGGCGAGGAAGGCGCCGTGCGCGAGCTGGTATTGCCGATAGATCCGCTGGAGGTCCTCCGGCGAGCGCCAGTCGCGGTGCCAGACCGTCAGGCGCGGCGTGTAGCGCACCGAGCGCCCGGCGAGCATCCAGCGCAGGCAGAAGTCGTTGTCCTCAGCCGCCAGGGTGAAGCGCTCGTCGAACCCCCCGAGCGACAGGACGCCCTCGCGCCGCACCGCCATGTTCGCGGGGTAGAGCACGCCGGTCTCGACCCTGCCGGTGTAGTCGACGGGCTCCGGGTGGTCGATCGTCGACGGGACGCGCGACGGGTCCTCGCCGTCGGGCACGTCCGGCAGGACCCGGCCCGTCCACAGGGCGTCGGGCGCCTCGTCGAGGAGCTCGCTGGCGACCTCGATCCAGTCGGGCGCGACGAGGCAGTCGTCGTGCGTGACCATCACCCGGTCGTGCGTCGCCGCCTGCATCGCGACGTTCAGCGCGGCCGCGATGCCCGCCTGGCGCATCGCGATGACGCGGCCGGCGACGCCGCGCTCGTCGAGCACGCGCTGCGCGGTCCCGTTCTCGCTCTGGTCGATCACGAGCAGCTCCGCGGGCGGGGGCGCGCAGGCGGCGATCGCGACGAGCGCATCGCCGAGCATGTCGCTGCGGCCGACCGTCGGGACGATGACCGTGACGCCCGCCGCGGTCATCGGCGGAGGAGCGCCTCGACCAGCCGCAGGGCGAACGCGCCGAGCGAGGCGGGCCAGCCGTCCACGCGGCCGAGCAGGAGCGCATCGTCTCCCGCACGGACCGCTCGGGACTCGGTCGTGAACCCGGCGGTGAAGCCCCGCTCGCGCACCGCCTGCGCGGCGGCGGGGTCGCCCCAGCCGTGGGGGTAGGCGATCAGCGTGAGCGGCGCGCCAACGACGGCCTCCAGGTCAACGCGGCCGTCGTCGAGCTCGCGGGCGAGCGCCTCAGGCGCAAGCAGCGCCATCGGCTCGTGGCGGTGGCCGTGCCAGCCGACGGCGTGCCCCGCGTCGAGGAGCGCGCCGATCGCCTGGCGGCCGAGCCCCGTCGGTGCAGTCTCGCCGTAGCGCGCGGTCAGCTCAGCTGTCAGCGCGGCACGGTCCGGCGGCGCCATCTGCTGCACGGCGCCGGAGACGTCCCATGGGGTCAGGCTCCCGCCCCCCAGCTCCCGGGCTTCATCCAGGGTCCCCGCGGGGACGAGGTCCTCCCAGCCCGCGCCGTCGTCACGGCCGGCCTGCAGCAGCTCCCACCAGTACTGCCGGGGCTCGCCGAGGGCGATGCCGTTCAGGAAGAACGTCGCCGAGACGCCGTGCTCGGCGAGGACCGGCAGCGCGTCGTCGATGTGGGAGACCGTGTCGTCGTCGAACGTGATGGCGACGGGGAACGGCTCGCCGCGCCGACGGCTCGCCGCGCTCGCCTGGATGTCCGAGGCCGGCACGGTGCAGCAGTGGCGCGCGAGCAGGGCGAGCTGCGCGGACAGGTCGGCCCGCGACATCGCCGGCGTGAACTCCTGCGTGTCGTCACCGCGGCCGGCGGCGACGCGGTGTTGCATGACCACCAGGCCACGGCGCAGCGGCGTCGCGCGCAGCAGACCGAGGAGCGCGTTGGCGAGGGGAAGCGCGGCCCGGGAACGCTCGAGCCGATCCAGCGCCCGGCGGACTCCGGCGCGGATCACGCGGCCTTCTGCGCCTTGAGGCCGATCGTGACCTCGTAGTCGGGGTCGTGGAGATCGAGGTCCCGGCGCGGGATCTCGTGTGCGGCGAACCCCTGCAGGAAGAGCGTCGCCGACAGCAGGTTCCCGTACGTGACGATGTCGACATCCCCGCCGGGGAACGCGTCGGCCGCGAGGCGGCGCATCGAGGATGCGGTGAAGCGCCACCAGTCGCCCCAGTGGTCGCGGTCGGGCGTCAGCGCCTTCGTGATCCCGGGCACGGTCGCAAGGAGGACGCCGCCCGGCTTGAGCGCGGCGTGCATGCTCGCCAAGGCGCTGGGCACGTCCCAGATGACCGGAAGCGTCTGGATGCAGACGACGCAGTCGAACGTGTCCTGGGGCAGCGTCGACGGGTCCATGAGGTCACCGACGATCGTCGCCTCGGGGTTCGCGCTGTTCTCGTGCAGGACGTCGATCCGCGTGCCCGCGCTCTCGGGCGGCGCGAACCGGTCGGAGTACTCGCGCCCGCCGATCTCGAGGATCCGGCCGGAGATCAGCCCGGAGACGTACTCGGACTCGCCCGCGTACCGGCCGAGGAACCGGTCGATGTAGTACCGGTCGACGGGCTGCCCGCGGTCGAAGCCCCACTCCGTGCTGACGGGGAAGACGCGGAACCCGATCCGGCTGCGCTGTGCCACCGAGACGCCCGGAACCCGCGTTACCATCCGGCGCAGTTTGCGGTTGCTCCACGGCATCGCGCCAAGCGTAGATGCCGACGCGGCCGACTCGTAGTCCGTGCGCGCGCAGTCGACATCCTGCCTCGTCCGCCATGTCGACATCGACGGGCCGATGGCGGACGTGGTCGTCCCCCCAGGGGTCGGCGAGGTGTTCGTCGTCGTCCACCACGAGGCCGCGGTGATCGCCCATGTCCGCGTCGCCGCTCAGGGGTTCCTGTCCGGCGCCGCGCTCGCGGCCGCCGTCGAGGCGGAGACCGCCGAGTTCGTCGCGCGACGACGCAGGCGCTGGGAGTTGGAGCGGCGGCTCGGCCGCGCGCGCGCCGCACCCGCGGCGCCGGTCCGCTCGGTCACGGTCGCCGTCCTGCACGCGTTCGCCCCCGACGACCTCGAGCGCTGCCTCACCGCCATCGACGAGCTCGAGCACCGCCCGGTCGAGGTTCTGGTCCTCGACCTCCACGACGACCGCGGTGCCCCCGCGGTGTGCGGCCGGCATGGCGCACAGCTGATCCCCGTCCCCGCCCGAGACGCCGGCGCCGCGTGGAACGTCGCACGCAGCCGCGCGGCGGGCGAGCTCGTCGGCTGCCTCTACAGCGACGCGCTCGCCGATCCGCACTGGCTGAGCGACCTCGACCCGCTCTTCGACGACTGCCGGACCGCGGTCGTCACCGGCTACGTCGGACCGTCATCGGACGGCGATGAGCCCCGGCCGCTCCCCGACCCCATCGCGATCCCGAGGCCCTGTAGCGACCACTGGCGGATCGACGGCGACAGCGGCCAGCCGCTGCGGTCGTCGCTGCGGATCGGCTGTGGCTCGAACATGATCCTGCGGCGCGAGCTGCCGGGCTGGCCGTTCGCGTTCTCCGAGGGGCTGGAGCCCACGCCCATCGGACTCGTCGAGCCGATCGCGTTCTGCGAACTCCAGCACGCCGGCTACCGCATCCAGCGCGACCCGCGGCGGATCTTGTGGCGCGGCCCGACCGCGCACGTGCGCCGCCGCGACCTCTGCCGCCGCCCGGTCCGGCGATTGCGCGCCCTGCTGCACGCGGTTCGGCGGCGTCCGCCCGTGGGCATCGCACCGACCCTCGGGGCGCCACCGCGGATGCCGTCCGCAGAGGTCACCGCGGAGATGCCGGCGATCACGTTCTCGGTCGCGTCGTACAACCGGCGCGAGGAGCTCCGCGCGGTCCTCGACGGCGTGAGCGCGCAGACCTACCCCCGGGAGCGACTCGAGGTCGTCGTCGTCCTCGACGGCAGTACGGACGGCAGTGCGGAGATGGTCCGCGCCCATGACTGCCCCTTCCCGATCCAGCTCATCGAGCAGCCCAACAGCGGCCTCGCCCGCGCCCGCAACGAGGCCGTGCGCGCCGCGCGGCACCCCGTCGTCGTGTTCTTCGACGACGACATCGTCCCGGCGCCCGACCTCGTCGCCGAGCACGCCCGCGCGCACGCTGGGCTCGCGCAGGACGGCTGGGTCATCGGCCTGACCCCGCCGGTCCTCGGCGATGGGTGGATCGACCGCTGGATCCGCGGCTGGTGGCTCGAGCGCTACGGCCTGCTGCGCGAGCGCGACCACCGCTGGGGCCTGCTCGACGTCACCGATGGCAACACGTCGTCCACGATCCGTCTCTGGGACACCGTCGGCGGTCACGACGAGGACTTCGCCGGGCGACGTCAGGACCACGAGCTCGGCGCGCGGCTCATGGAGCTCGGCGCGCCGGTCGTCTTCGCCGAGCGGGCCATCGGGCTGCACCACCTCACCGCCAACGCCTTGACGATCATCGGCCAGGCCCACGGCGAGGCGCCGTGTGACCTCGATCTGGCCGCCCGCCACGCGGAGGCCGGATCACAGCTCTGGCTCGGGCGCGACAGCCGCCTGACGATCCTCGCCGCGCTCCGCCCCGGCGCGCCGCGCTGGCATCCCGCCTGGGCCGCGCTCGTCCAGGCCTTGAGCGTGCTGCCGGTCAGCAAGCCCGCCGAGCGGGTGCTCGGCGTCGCGGGCTGGCTGTCGTACGTCGACGGCGTCCGCCAGGCGACCCGCGGCACCGGCAGCCGCGGCTTCTGCAGCACGGGCACGCTGACCCCGCTCACGATCCCGCTGGAGGAGGACGCGCCGGCGCCGCATTTCGGCCCCGACACGCTGCTGCGCTTCACGCGGGGCCTCGAGGACGTCGCGCGGATGCAGGCCGCCATGCCGGGTGATCAGTTCAGCTGGGAGAGCCTGATCGACCGCGCGCAGCGCACCCTCCCGGAGTAGTCGCGCCCGCTGCGGTTGGACCGGGTGTCGATGTCCGGCGCCCGCAGGTCCCGGCATCATCCCCGCCCATGGCCCGCCGCTCGCCGCTCTCCGACGTCCAGACCGTCCTGCTCGACCTCGACGGGGTCCTGTACGTCGAGGACGAGGCGATCCCCGGCGCCGTCGACGCCATCAAGGAGCTGCGCGCCCGCGGGCTGAAGCTGCGCTTCGTCACGAACACGACGTCGCGCTCGCGCTCCCAGGTCGTCGCCCGTCTGGCGCGGCTCGGGTTCCTGCTCGAAGCCGAGACCGTCCTCACCCCCGCCTCGCTCGCCGTCCGCCGCTGCGGCGCGGTCGGCCACAAGCGCGTCCGCCTCATCGTCTCCCCGGCGCTGCGCGAGGACCTCGCCGGACTGGCCGAGGTCCGCGGCGACGAGCAGCCCGACGCGATCGTCATGGGCGACATCGGTGACGGGTTCACCTACGACCTGCTCAACAGCGCGTTCCGCCAGATGGAGCAGGGCGCCGAGCTCATCGCGCTGCAGCGCAACCGCTTCTGGCGCCGGCAGGACGGCCTCGCGATGGACGTCGGTGCGTTCGTCGCCGCGCTCGAGTACGCCACGGGCCACCAGGCGACCGTCGTGGGCAAGCCGGAGAAGGCCTTCTTCACCGCCGCGCTGACCGACGCGCACGGCGACCCCGGGCACGCGCTGATGATCGGCGACGACATCGAGGCCGACGTCGGCGGCGCCCAGGCGGCGGGGATCCACGGCGTGCTGGTGCGCACCGGGAAGTACCGCGAGGGCGCGTCGGACCGCTCCGGTGTCGTGCCCACCGCGACGGTCGACTCGATCGCCGACCTGCCCGCGCTGCTCGCCTGAGCCGCTCCGCTACGCCAGCGCGGCCGAGTTCCGGCCCGACTGCTTGACGTCATACAGCGCGCGGTCGGCCCGGCCGAGCACGCTCTCCACCGGCTCGTCGTCCTCGCACATCGCGACGCCGATCGACACCGTGACCTCGCCCAGCGTCGCGGCCGCGTCGACGAGCCGCTCGGCGGCCTCCATCGCCTCGGCCTCGTCCTGCACCCGCACGAGGGCGCCGAACTCGTCGCCGCCGATGCGGAACAGCTCGTCCCCGCGGCGCAGCGCGCTGGAGAGCGTCGCTGCGACCTCACGCAGGAGCCGGTCACCCGCCTGGTGGCCGTAGGTGTCGTTGACCTGCTTGAAGCCGTCGAGGTCGACGAGGAGCACCGCGATGGACTTGCCCCGCAGTCGGCGCAGCTTCGTGTGGAACGACCGGTGATGACCCAGGCCGGTGAGCGGGTCGGTCGCCGCCTGCGTGCGCAGCTCACGCACGAGACCCGCGACGCGCAGCGCACTGCCGGCCTGCGCGCAGAGCATCTCCAGGAGCTCGATCTCGTCGGTCGTGATCGCCTTCGCGCGACGGTCGGCGAGCAGCAGGACCTCACGCGCGGCGCCCTCGGCGATGACCGGGAGCGCGAGCAGCGTGCGGATCTTCGTGCCGGGCAGCTGGACCACGGGACGGTCGCGGTCGTCGGGGGCGATCGTGTACCGCGACGCGCCCTCCTGCACCGAATGCGCGAGGCGGCGCAGGGTCCTTCCCGGAAGCGACTCCAGCTCGACGGCCAGGGGACCGACCGCGCGGCGCGCGCCGACGGCGCCCTGCTCGTCGAGGCGCAGCAGCATCGCCGAGCCCATACGGCTGATGTCCAGGGCCGCGTCGAGGACCTCGCGCTCCATCTCGTCGACCTTCGTCAGCCCGGTCAGGCGCGCGGCGTGGCGGATGAGGCGCTGCGCCGGCGACTCGGCGGGGGGACCGCCCAGCTCGGCCAGGCGCGTGCCCAGGAGCTCCGCGCTCTCGCGCACCTGCTCGACACCCTCGTCGGACAGCGGCGTGGTCGACTCGACGTTCACGACCCCGATCACGTCGCGCTTCGACAGGATCGGGAAGCAGGCCTCGGCGACCACGTCGCCGACGATCTCGACGAAGTCCGGCGACCGCGTCACGTCGTGCTCGACGGTGGGCTCCCCGGTGCGGAAGGTGCGGCCGATGATGCCGGCCGAGTCCGGCAGCCCGTCGAGGATCTCGAGGTACCCGCGGACCGCCTGGCAGCGCAGCCGGCCCCCGCGCTCGAGGTAGACGCTGGGCAGCGCGCCCTGCGAGGTCGCGAGGTGATCGACGACCGCCCAGCAGGCCGCGGAGACATCGCGGGCTGCAGCAAGTCGGTCACGTAGAGGGGTCGGCATGTTCCCCGACTATCGGCCTAGTCGCCAGATCCCGGATCAATCATTCGTCCACTTGTCTCAAGCTGCACGAGATATCCGCGCTCGTAGCGCCTTTTCGATGGTCTGCGCTTCAGGAATTTGCAAGATCCGAACCAGGATGACGTACGTCACCGCGCCGGCGGTCAGGCCCAGCCCGACACTCAGGATCTGCGCAACCAGCGAGACCCCGAGAACCTCGTCGATCCCCCACCACACCGCATAACTGACCACGCCGAGGGCCGCCGAGGCGACCAGCACCTTCGTCGTCGCCCGCAGGGTCTGCGCGCCCTCCAGCTGACCCCCGAGCTCGCCGCGCAGCACCCAGCTCTGCAGGAACGTCATCGCGGCACTCGCCGCAGCGGTCGCAACCACAATTCCGGGGATGCCGTACGGCTCATAGAGCAGCAGAGCGAGCACGACGTTGATCGTCAGCGTCCCGACCGCCAGCACCGTCGGCGCCCACGGTTTCTGCAGACTGAAAAAGGTGCGGGTCAGGAGCAGGTTCACGCCGGCGAACGGCAGGCTGAACTGGAACCAGAACAACGCCTGCGAGACAAGCTCTGTGGACTCGGCGTCGAACTCGCCGCGCTGGTAGACCAGCCGGGTGATCGGCTCGGCCAGGACGAGGCACGCGACGGCCGACGGGATCAGCAGCAGCAGGATCTGCCGCATGCCGGTGCCGAGCAGCCCGCGCAGGTCGTCGTAGTCCCGGCGGGCCGCGAGCCGGCTGAGCGTCGGGAACAGCACCGTGGCGATCGCGACGCTGAACATCCCCTGGGGCAGCATGTAGATCCGGAACGCCGCGTCGATCGCCCGCGGCGCCTGCTCGCTGACCTCCGACGCGAGCAGCGAGCTGATCAGCTGGTTGAAGTTGATGAGCCCCAGTCCGAGGGTGACCGGCAGCATCAGGATGAGCACGCGCTTCACGCGCGGGTCGCGCACGTTGATCGTGCGCGTGAACTGGAAGTCCAGCCGCCGGAGGATCGGGATCGCCATCGCCAGCTGGATCGCGGTGCCCAGCAGGATCCCGAGCGCGTACGCGTAGAGCTGGTCGTCGCCCTCGAACAGGCCCTGGGTGCAGACGAGCGTGGCGATGATCGCGACGTTCCACACCAGCGGGCTGATCGCCGGGATCGTGAAGTGGTCGTACGCCATCAGGATCCCGACCAGCAGCCCGTTGACGCCGAGTAACAGGACGATCGGGAACAGCACCTGGCTCAGCCCGATCGTCAGCTGGTCGAGCTGCTCGGTGAACTCCTTGCCGGTGAACAGCGGCATGACGTACTGCGCGGCGAAGAAGAACCCGACGGTCAGCAGCCCGAGCGCCCCGATGATGATCACCAGGAAGGTCGTCGCGAGCATGAACGCGTCCTTGCGCTTGTCCTTCTCCAGCAGCTCGGTGAAGACCGGGACGAAGGCGGCGGAGAGCGCGCTGTCGGCGAACAGGTTCCGCACCAGCGTCGGGACCTGGAACGCGATGGTGAACGCCGAGAACGCGCCGGAGGTCCCGAAATACGAGGACGCAACGACCTCTCGGCCCATCCCCGCAATGCGCGAAAGGCCAGTGGCGACACTGAAGATCGCGGTGTTCCGGGCAATCCGGCTCTGGCCGGTGCGCGGTGGTCCTGGGCGGTCGGCCATGCGCGGCGCGCTACTCTACGCCTTCTCCCATGGCGAATATCCATTCTCAGAAGAAGCGCATTCTGCGCTCGGAGCGTGAGCGGCTCGAGAACCGCCGCTACACCTCCGCCATCAAGACCTACTTCCGCCGTCTCGAGGACGCGGTCGGCACGAAGGACGCCGCCGCCGCCGACACCGAGCACAAGACGCTCGTGTCGACGATCGACAAGGCAGTGAAGCGCGGTGCCCTGCACCGCAACAACGGCGCGCGCAAGAAGTCGCGTGCCGCACGGCTGCGCAAGTCGCTGTCCTAGGTCGGGCGTTCACGCCCACGGTTTGAACGGTCGCGGCCCCGCGGCCGTTTTTGCGTTCCCGTGATTGACGCTGCCTTGACGGCACGCTGACGGGCACCACGGAGGCTCCCGGTCGTCCACCGACCGAAGGAGCACCGGATGACCACCGAGACACTCGACGAAGCCAAGGTCGAGGAGTTCATGGGCCAGTTCGTCGCCGACATGGGCGCGATCGCCAGCGCGCCGCTGGTCCGCATCGGCGACCGGCTGGGCCTGTACCGGGCCCTGGCCGACGGCGGCCCCGCCACCCCCTCCGAGCTCGCGGAGCGCACCGGCTTCGCCGAGCGCTACCTGCGCGAGTGGCTGCTGAACCAAGGCGCCAGCGGCTACGCCTCGTACGACCCGGCGACCGGGCGGTACTTCCTCACGCCCGAGCAGCAGTTCGTCCTCACACAGCCGGAAAGTCCCGCGCACATCATGGGCGCCTTCCAGCTCGCGGGCTCGCTGTACGCCGACGAGGCGAAGATCGAGGCGCGCTTCCGCTCCGGCGATGGCCTGGACTGGGGCGACCATCAGCACGACCTGTTCGAGGGCACGGACCGGTTCTTCGCCCCCGGCTACCGCGCGAGCCTCGTCGCCGAGTGGCTGCCGGCGCTCGACGGCGTCGTTGAGCGGCTCCAGCGGGGCATCCGCGTCGCGGACATCGGCTGCGGCTACGGGACCTCGACGATCCTGATGGCCGAGGCGTTCCCGAACTCGGAGTTCGTCGGGTTCGACAACCACGTCCCGTCGATCGAGGCCGCCAGCGAGCGGGCGTCCGCACTGTCGAACGTGACGTTCCGGACCTCAGATGCCGAAGGCCTGCCCGGTCGCTACGGGTTCGCGGCGTGCTTCGACTGCCTGCACGACATGGGCGACCCGGTCGCGGCGGCCCGCTCCATCCGGGCGGCGCTCGAGGACGACGGCACGTGGATGATCGTCGAGCCGTACGCGAACGACCGGCCCGAGGAGAACATGAATCCCGTCGGCCGGATCTTCTCGGCCGCGTCGACCGCCGTGTGCGTCCCCCACTCCCTCGCCCACGAAGGCGTGGCGCTGGGCGCGCAGGCCGGCGAGGAGCGCTTGAGCGAGGTCGCGCGCGAGGGCGGGTTCTCCCGCATCCGCCGTGCGACCGAGACGCCGTTCAATCTCGTGCTCGAGGCGCGTCCGTAGCCGCCGCGACGTCCATCAGGCGCCGCAGCGAGGCGCCGACCGAGGCGCGCTGGTCATCGAGCCGGTGCGCCTCGGCCTCCGGGATCTCGACGCGGACGTCGACCCGGGTCCCGCCCGCGCCAAGCTCCTTCAGCCGCCAGTCGAAGATGAGGTCGGAGACCATGCAGGAGATCGTCACCCGGCCGTCCTCGCGCGAAGTGCGGATCTGCTGGGGCATCGGGAAGTCCGGGTAGCCGTCGGGCCACATCGTGTAGGCGCCGGGCCCCTCCTTGTGGATCCGCTCGACCCCGACGAACCACTCCGGGAAGCGCGCCGGGTCGTAGAGCGCCTTCCAGACCTCCTCCGGCGGCGCGGTCGTGGTCGCGTGGTCGTCGAAGGTCGGCATCAGGTGTTCACCGCGGGTTCGAGGGCGTGCAGTTCCTGCTCGACGCGCTCGAGCTCCCGGGCGGGCATGACGAGCCCGCCGAGGGGCAGCCGCCCCACGTCGGCCAGGAGCGCGGTGTAGCGCTCGCCGTCGCGGTCGGCCGCCACGCGCCGCCAGCCGTCGACCGCCTCGCGCAGCCGGCGCACGGCGAGGTCGTGGTCTCCGCGGTGCTCAGCGACGAGCCCCTGCAGGCGGGTCAGGCGCGGCACGAGCGTGTCGGGCTGGTCCGACGGAGACATCGGCTCGAGCGCCGTGGCGCGCAGCTCCTGCTCGGCCTCATCGAGGCGATCGAGGCGGGCCAGCGCCTCGGCGCGCGACAGCCGGGCGGCGGCGCGGCTGCATTTCGCGTGGCCGCGCAGCGCATGGTCGAACAGCTCGGCGGCCGCCTCGTCCTCGCCCGCCGCGAGCGCGACGACGCCCTCGTCGAACGCGGCCGTCGCCGAGGCAACCGGATCCTCCAGACCGCTCACGACCTCGCGCTCGCGGGCGATCTCGGCGCGCGCCTCGTCGTGGCGGCCCATGCGGGCGAGCAGGATGGCGCGGGTGGCGAGCACCTCGGCGTGGATCGGCGGGGCGACGTCCCGGGACGCCAGCTCGATCCGCTCGGTGAACGCGAGCGCGCGGGGCAGATCGCCGGCGCAGGCGGCCGCGCAGGCGGCGTTGCCGAGCGCGCCGTAGGCCATGTCGAGCCGGCCGACCCGCAGCGCCGCGTCGGCGGCTTCGAGCGCGGGCGCGTAGCTCTCCACGAACCGGCCGCGGCGGATGAGCGCCGTCGAGCGCGCGTGCCCGAGCTCGTGGACGACCTCGTCGCGCTCGGCCAGTGGGCCCGCGATGCTGCAGATCTCGTCAAGCAGCCGGTCGACCTCGTCCAGATCACCCGACAGCGCCTCCGCCCACGCCGCACCGGCGAGCGCGTGGACGCGGACCTCGATCGGCGCGTCGGGCGCCGCGTGCAGCTCGGTCCGCGCCTCGCGGAACGCCCGGAGGGCAAGGTGCGGCACGCAGAGTGAGCTGCGGTACCAGTCCCCCCGCACGACCCACGCCTCGGCGCGTCCGACGGCGTCGGCAGGCGGCATCGCGTCCAGCGCACGCCCGAACTCGCCGACCGCCGCGTCCTCGCGACCGAGCCAGGCCAGGAGCGCGGCGTGGTCGAGTCGGAGGTCGGGGCGGGCGGGGTCGAGGGTGAGGCCGGCGATGGCGTCGGTGTTGGCCGACTTGATTTTTTTAGCAATGACGGCCGGCTGGTCGAGCAGGTTGATGCGCGACGCGTCGTTTGCGTCCGACTTGCTCATCTTGCTCGTGCCATCGGTCAACGACATGACCCGCGCGGACGCTTTTTGAATCAGCGGCTCCGGCGGCACGAACATGTGCCGCCGGAGCCGCTGATTCAAAAAG
>JAEMSV010000288.1 GCA_016462625.1 Solirubrobacteraceae bacterium
GGCGTGGGACGGAGTCGTGGCGGCGCTGGGCGGGGAACGCTATACGGCGGTGGCGCCGGACCTCCGCGGGCACGGCAGCGCGCGCGACCTCAGGCCGATCGGCTTCCCCGAGCTGACGGCGGATGTCCTGGACGCCGGAGGCGAGGCGTTCGCGCTGGCGGGGTACTCGATGGGCGGGCGCGTCGCGCTGCACGCCGCCCTCGCCGCTCCCGAGCGGGTGACGCGGCTCACGCTCATCGCCACGACGGCGGGCCTGCAGGATGCCGGCGAGCGGGCCGACCGGGCCGCCGCCGACGCGGCACGCGCCGACCGGATCGAAGCCGGGACGATCGACGCGTTCGACGAGGCGTGGAGCGCCCAGCCGCTGTTCGCCGGCCAGCCGCCCGAGGCTCGGGCCCTGGCGCGGAAGGATCGATTGCGCAACGACCCGGTGGCCCTCGCGGCGGCGTTGCGCGGCGCGGGCACGGGGACCATGGCGCCGGTGTGGGATCGGCTGGGCGAGCTGACGATGCCGACGGACGTCGTCGTCGGCGAGCGTGACGCGAAGTTCCTCGCGATCGGTCAGCGCCTGGCGGCCGCGATTCCGGGTGCCCGCCTGGTGCGGATCCCGGACGTGGGCCACGCTGTGCCCTTGGAGGCACCGGTCGCGCTGGCGGACGTGTTGTCCGCGCAGTCGGGGCGCTGACCGCGGAGGAAGACGGCGACGGCGCGCGTGGCGCACCCGTCGAGGTCCGCGCCGTAGACCGAGTGCCCCACGCCCGGGGCGGTCACGACGGTGGCGTTGCCGAGCCGCGCGGCCAGGCGTCGTGCGGCCTCGAGCGGGGTCCGCAGATCGAGCTGTCCGGACAGGACGAGGATCGGCACCGGCGTCGCGGCAGGTGGCGCGGGCAGCGGCGCGCGCGTCGGCGCCGGCCAGTCACCGCACAGGGGCAGGAGGCCGTTGGCCACGGCCTCCTCCCGGCCGAACGGCGCGAAGTCCGTCAGCGGCCGTGCCGCGAGCGCGGCGAGCGCCTCACGCCGGCGCTCCGCCGGGGCGGTCGCCGGATTCCACACGAGCGGCGACTCCTCGCAGAGGGTCGCCGCGTACAGCGCGGAGCTGAAGGCGCGGGGCGGCTCGACGACGTTCAGCTCCGCGGCGGCCTGTTCCAGGCGCGTGAACCGCTGCAGACGGCCCTGGAGGGCGGCGCGCACGGCCCCAGGGAACCGCTGCATCAGGCCGGGGTCGAGGTCCGTCGTCACGAGCATCCCGAGGAGCTCGTCCGCGTCGAACCGGACGCGGGTGCCGTCCTGCAGCACGACCCGCTCCGAGTCTTCGCGCAGGTCGTCGGCGAGCGCATGGAGGTCGGTGAGCGGGTGCGGCCCGCCACCAGGACAGCCGAATCGGCAGACCGCGCGCAGGACGCGCGGAACGGCTTCGAAGGTCTCGGCCAGCATCGCGTCCGTCCCGTCGTCGACGGCGGAGTCGAGGATCACCCGGTCGGTGTGATCGGGGTAACGGCGGGCGTACTCCACCGCGATCCGCGTGCCGTAGGACACGGCCAGGATCGCGATCCGGTCCACGCCGAGGCGCCGGCGGAGCGCGTCGAGGTCGTCGGCGGAGTCGGCGGAGCGGTAGAAGCTCCGGGCGGCGCCCAGGCTGGTGCCGCACCCGCCGCCCGACGCCGCGGGCGAGCGGTCGAGGGCGCGCTCGAACGCCGGGCAGCGCAGCAGCCCCGAGCCGCCGGTTCCCCGCGTGTCGACGGTGACGAACGTGCGGCGCACGTCCGTCAGGCCGAGGAGCAGGTTCCAGTCGCGGGTGAACAGCAGACCCGCCTGGCCCGGGCCGCCGGGGAGCAGCACGAGCGGCGCGGCGTCCTTGTCACGCCCGCGCACGACGGCGTAGCGCAGCGGGATCTTCCCGGGCACCGCTGCGGTGCGGTCGAGCGGGACGGTGACGGTCCCGCAGCGGTCCGCCGCCGGGCAGTCGGCCGCCGCTCCCGTGGCCGGCGTGGCGAGCGCCAGCGCGAGGGTGGTGAGCAGCGTGACGGTGAGGCGACCGACCATTCCGACCATTCTCGGTGGTCACGCGGCGGCGGGAGCTAGGAGATGGGATCTGCGAGCGCCACGCGGTGGCGGCTGCCCTTGGCGTCGAACAGCGCGGCGTCGGCGCGTGCGAGCAGGTCGTCGCCGGACTCGTCACGTCGCAGCTCTGCGCAGCCCACCGTGATGGCCATGGGCTCGCCGTCGGGGCGCAGGCAGTGCTCGCGCAGCGCATCGACCACGCGGACCGCGGCGCGCTCGGCGTGGACGATGGGCGTGTCGGGCAGCAGGGCCACGAACTCGTCACCGCCCCAGCGGAAGCACGCGTCCGGCCGGCGGACGTGCGCGCGCAGGACCGACGCGACCTCCTTGAGCAGGCGGTCGCCCTCGTGGTGGCCGGCGGTGTCGTTGATGCGCTTGAAGTCGTCGAGGTCGAGGACCAGCGCCGAAAGCGGGCGGCGCGTCCTGCGCGTGACCTCGCGCTCGACCTGGACGGCCTCGTCGAGCGCGCGCCGGTTGCCGAGCCCGGTCAGGACATCGACCCGCGCCAGGCGGTCGGCGTGCTCGCGCTGGTCGGCGAGCTCGCTGCGCAGCTCGACGACCCG
>JAEMSV010000126.1 GCA_016462625.1 Solirubrobacteraceae bacterium
CGGCTCGTAGTTGCCGGTGCCCGCGCCGACGTTCAGCACGGTCTCGGCGTCCCCGAGCCCCGCGTGGATGAAGGCTGCCAGCCGTGGATCCTCGCGCCGGACGGTGGCATAGGCGTCGCCGAGGTGGTCGTAGTCCGAGCGCGTCGTCATCAGTGTGCGAGCATCCGAGGCGTGCTCGCCGCATATCGTCGCACGGGGGCGGATCTGCCCTTCGGTGACCCGGTCGGGGCCCACGACGTCGGCTTCGAGGGCTACTTCTGGCGGATCACCCACCCCCGCGACGGCTGGGTCGCGATCGTGATGCTCGGCGTCAACCGCGACCGGGCCGGCCGGCCGTGGGGGACCGTCGGTCTCGCCGCGCATCCGGGCGGGTTCGTGCGGACGGCGCTGGTCGGCCATGCGGAGGCGGCGCGCCAGGGCCTTCGGGTCCGCGCCGGCGCGACCCGCGCCGACGCGCGGAGCCTGACCATGGACCTCGGCGACGATGCCCGGATCGACCTGCGAATCGCCGAGCCGGTCGCCTGGCCGCGCCGGGCCTTCGGCGGGGTCGGCCTCGCGCATGCCGTGCCGGGGCTCAGCCAGTACTGGCACCCGTACCTCCTCGACGGCACGGCCTCGGGGACGGCGCGCTTCGGCGACCTGGAGCTGGACCTCGCCGGCGCGCGGGTCTACGGCGAGAAGAACTGGGGTGCCGGCGGGTTCCCGGAGCGGTGGTGGTGGGGGCAGGCGCACGGCTTCGCGCGCGACGACGTCTGCGTGGCGTTCGCCGGCGGACGGGCCGGGGTCGGACGGGCGCAGTTCGATGCGACGGCCCTGGTGGTCCGGGTCGGCGACGAGCTCATCCGCATCGTCCGCCCGCTCAGGCCGCTGGACGTACGCGTCGACGACGAGGGCTGGCTGCTGGCCGGGCGGACGGCCCGGCACCGGGTCGAGATGCGCGGCCACGCCAACGGCACGCCGCCGCACCTGCTCCCCGTGCCGCTCCCCGCCGACCGCCGGCATCTTGAGGGCGCCGCTGCGCAGCACCTCGCGGGCGAGGTCGAGCTCCGCGTCCTCCGCGGCAGGCGGACGCTCTTCGAGGGCACGTCACGCCTCGCCGGCCTCGAACGCTCCACCCCCGCGGCGTTGAACGTCACATCGGCGCCCCTCTGGGGGCACCGATCGGACGTTCAAGGGGATGGGGCCGTCTTGGCGCCCGCGTCGACCAGCAGCTGAACGAGCTCCGGGTCGGTGGCCCCGTGGAGCGCGGAGGACTGGCCGGACGCATCGTGGAACGTCGCGTTGGGGTCCGCGCCCTGCGCGAGCAGGTCGCGGGCCAGGTCCACGCAGTCGAAGCAGGAGTACGCGACGTACAGGAGCGGCTCCCAGCCGAGCGGTCCCGTCTGTGCGTGGACGTCGCCGTGCCATTCCTCGCCGCGGATGAGCCGGACCCACTCGTTGTCGGCGATCTCCGGGTGCGCGTCGAGGATCCGGCGCGCGTCGTCCTCGTGGCCTGACGTCGCGGCCAGCGCGAACTCCGCGACCGGCGCTGGGGGATGGTGCCCGGTCATGCCGTCGCCCTGGCGTTGGCCAGCGCCAGCGGCTCGGCGCCGATGAGCCGCTCGAACGGCCCGACCGCGAGCCACAGCGGCCGCAGGCGGAACGACGCGCGCGCGTCGACGGGCTGGACTCGCGCCTCGCTGCAGAGCGCGGTTCCGCCGTCCGTCTCCTCGACCCAGTGGGCGAACGCGACGCGCACCGTCCCCGCGACGTCCCAGTCCAGGAACGCAGCAAGATCACGCAGCTCGGGGTAGTCGCGCGTCAGGGTCCAGATCCGCCCGCACAGGCCCGAGACGGACCAGCCCGGCCCGTCCTGGAGGACGACGAAGGGCGCGCGCGCGAAGAGCTCCGCGTAGGGGAGCTCGGGCGGAGTCCCCGGGATCCGCCAGCGGATGAGGCGCCCGAGCGCGCGCGTGTCGGACAGGCGGACCTCCTGTGCGGCGGCCCAGAGCGCCTCGGGGGACGCGGTCGACGCCCGCCGGTGCCGGGTCCGGATCGCGGGCTTGGGCAGCCACGCCTCCAGTCGCTCGGGCGCAGCGGTGGGCTGGGTGGTCGGGACGGCGGCACGGGGCACGTTGGGCATATGCTCGCGGACCCCATGCCGCTCGACAACGCCTACCTGTCAGATCTCGTCGATCGCGCCCTGGCCGAGGACGTCGGCACCGGCGACGTGACGAGCCTCGCGACCGTCCCCGACGGCACCCGCGCCACCGCCCGCATCACCCAGAAGGCTCCGGGCGTCGTCTACGGGCTGGATGTCGCCGAGCTCGTCTTCCTCCGCTGTGATCCCGAGGTCCGGCTGGAGCGGCTCGGCCCCGAAGGCGCATGGCGCGAGGACGGTCCGGTCCTCGCCATCGACGGTGACGCGCGCGCCCTGCTCACGGCCGAGCGCACCGCGCTGAACTTCCTCGGGCACCTGTCCGGCATCGCCACGCTGACGGCGCGCTGCGTGCGCGAAGTCGACGGCACGCGCGCCAAGATCCTCGACACCCGCAAGACGACACCCGGTCTGCGGCTCCTCGAGAAGGCCGCGGTCGTCGCCGGGGGCGGACACAACCACCGCATCGGGCTCTACGACGAGATCCTGATCAAGGAGAACCACGCCGCGATGGCCGGTGGCGTCGGCCCCGCGATCCAGGCCGCGCGCGCCATGTTCCCCGACCTGCCGCTCGAGGCCGAGTGCGAGACGATCGAGGAGGTCCGCGAGGCTCTGGAGGCCGGTGCGACGCGGCTGCTCCTGGACAACATGGACCCGCCCACGCTGAAGGCCGTCGTCGACGAGGTCGCAGGTCGCGCGACCCTCGAGGCGAGTGGTGGCATGACCCGCGAGACGCTCAAGGCCCACGCGGAGAGCGGGATAGACTGGATCTCGATCGGCGCGCTGACGCATTCGGCGCCGACGCTGGATTTGTCCCTCCTCTTGGAGCCGCTGCGATGAAGCTGCCCATGGCCCCCACGTCCTCCGCCGCCGAGCCGATCGAGCTCTACGACAAGCGGGCCCTCTCCGAGGAGGTGCGTGCCCTGGCCAAGGAGCGCGACGCCGTGATCCTCGCGCACAACTACCAGGTGCCCGACATCCAGGACGTCGCCGATTACGTCGGCGATTCGCTGGGCCTGTCGCGCCAGGCGGCCGCCGCTGACGCCAGCGTCATCGCATTCTGCGGCGTGCACTTCATGGCCGAGACGGCTTCGGTGCTCTCGCCGGAGAAGACCGTGCTCATCCCCGATCTCGACGCCGGGTGCTCGCTCGCCGACTCGATCACGCCCGAGCAGCTCTCGGACTGGCAGGCCAAGTACCCCGGTGCGGTCACGGTGATGTACGTCAACACCACCGCCGAGGTGAAGGCGATCACCGACTACTGCGTCACGTCGGCCAACGCCGTCAACGTCGTCGCCCACATCCTCGAGGAGCACGGCGCCGACACGGAGATCCTCTTCGGCCCGGACATGTTCCTCGGCGCGTACGTCGAGAAGACGCTCGGGCTGCACGAGCGCGGCGGCTTCCACATCTGGGATGGCGAGTGCCACGTGCACGCCGGCATCCGCCCGACGGATATCACGAAGATCCGCGGCGAGCACCCCGATGCCGACTTCCTGATCCACCCGGAGTGCGGGTGCGTGACCTCGGTCATGGAGTACGTCGCGTCGGGTGACGTCTCCTCGGAGGGCGTGCACATGCTGTCGACCGGCGGCATGCTCGACTACGCCGAGCGCCATCCCGACCGCGAGGCGATCGTTGCCACGGAGACCGGCATGCTCTACCCGATGCAGAAGGTTGCGCCGGGTGCGTCGCTGATCCCGGCGAACCCGCGGGCGGAGTGCGTGTACATGAAGATGATCACGCTCCCGAAGCTGCGCGACAGTCTGCGGGACCTGCGCTACGAGGTGAAGGTCCCGGCGGACATCGCCGAGCGCGCCCGGGTGCCGATCGAGCGCATGGTCGCGATTTCCTGACCGAACGATCCGGGCGTTGTGAACGAGATTCACGACGGCCCGGATTCCGGGCCTTGCGTCGCAAAAGGCCAGCAGCCGTCGACCTTCCACATAGGCGTACGGTGTACCTGAACCCGGTTCACTTCGCCGGTCAGGGCCTTGAGTGATCGTGGTACGGGAGCGTATGCTCGCGGCGCGATGCGACACCTCACGCTCATCCAAGGAGGGCGCGGCTCAGGACCTGATCCCGAGTCGGCCCCGACCGGGTCCGGGTTCGACGTCTGGCTCGAGCGGGCGGCACCCGAGCTGCGCGTCTCGGTGGCGGGCTGGCTGGCCGGCTACACGAGCACGGGCCGCGCGCGCATCGCCCATGACCTCTCGCCCGTCGCGGCGACCTGTCTGTTCGACGAGCAGGCGCTGTGCGGCGCCCTCACGGTCGCGACGCCTTCGGTGCTCGCCGGCGCGATCTGCCAGCTGCTCGGCCTCGCCGGCGACCCCGACGTCTCTGTGCCCGCGCTGACCCCGATCCTGGGCGCCGCACCGTCGACTCGCGTGCGCATGCACGCCGCAGGAGCCCTGGCGCGGCTGGGCGGCGACGATGCGCGGCGCGCCCTGGTCACCGCCCTCAACGACGATCCCGACGACGACGTTCGGGCTCGCGCGGCGCGTGCGCTCGGAGGCCTGGGAGGCCGGCGCGCCGCGTCGTCGCTCTGCGCGGTGCTCGCGGACCCGGGTGCCCCCGGGTGCGTGCGGGGGGAGGCCGCCGAGGCGCTTGGCGTGATGGGCATGCGCTCAGCCACCCCGGCGCTCATCCGCGCGCTCCGCGACTCCGACCCCGATGTCTGCATCGGCGCGGCCACCGCGCTCGGGCTCATCGGCGAGCTCGCAGCGGTGCCGGAGCTGGAGCGGCTGGCCTCCGACGATCGCGTGGTGCGCGACCTCGGCACGGTCGGCGAGTGCGCGGTCGCCGCGATCACGGACATCCGCCAGCGCGCGCTTCCCGAGCGCGGGCTATCCGTCGTCCCCGAGGAGGTCGATCCCGTCGCGGACGGCTCCCCGGACCCGCGTGAGCTGGTCGACCTTCCGATCGAGCTCCGGCGGGGTGTAGCAGTGGACCTCGGCGGGACCGCGCATCTCGCGGATGTCCCACAGTGACCCGCACTGGTGCACGCGCTCCAGCCAGGACACGCCGTCGAAGTGCTCGCTGACGAGCACCACAACGTACTCAGGCCCACGTTCGCGCTGAGGGCCCGCGCCCCGCGCATCGGCGAGCCGCGCGCCGCCCAGGTAGGCGCCGCTGAGCTCCCAGCGATCGGCGACGCGGCGCAAGTAGCGCCGCAGCTCCGGGACGTTCAGCTGAGCTAGGGGGTCGTCAGAACTCATCTGCGCGGTGCGGGCCGACGCACGCCACGGCGAGCGTATCGGCCACGTCCCGCGCGACGGTCGCGACGTCGTCGTACGTGACGTCGTCGATGGAGCGGATCACGGCGTCCGGGTCAATCGGCTCGTCGAACACGATGGACTGGTACGCGGCGGTCCGCGCGACCGAGCCCGAGTTCTCGAAGCTCAGCACGAGCCGGCCGCTGGCGTAGGCCCGGGCACGCTCGACCTCTTCCTCGGTCGGCCCGTCGGCGCGCAGCTCGTCGACGATCTCGCGCATCCGCGTGTAGGCCTCGACGCACTTGCTCGACTCCAGTCCGGCGCCGAGCTGCAGGATCGGCGTGTCGGCGTAGGAGTGATCGACGGCCCAGACGGAGTAGCAGAGGCCCCGCTGCTCACGGATCTCGTCGAACAGCCGCGAGCCCATCGAGCCGCCGAGCAGCGTCGAGTAGATCTTCATGGCCGCCCGCTGCTTCGGGGACCTCACGTCGAGCTTCGGCTGGTACTGCATCCGCAGGTGCGACTGGTTGCTGTCGCGCTCCTCGACGAGGATGTCGGGCCGCAGCTCGGGCGCGGGGTCGTACGCGGGCGGAGGGCCCAGCGTGGGGAACCGCTCGAGCAGCTCGTCGACCTCGCCGTTCGCGAGATGGTCGACGTTGCCGACGAGGTAGGCGCCGCCGCGGGCGCCTGACCACTGGCGGTCACGGAAGGCGACGATGCCCTCGCGCGTGAAGGTCCGGAGGTGCTCCTCGGGGCCCAGGACCGTGCGGCCGAGCGGATGCTCTCCGAAGGCGGCGGTGTCGATGAGGTCCGCGGCGACGGACGCCGGCTGGTCCTTGTAGCGCTGAATCTCCTGGATGACGACGCCGCGCTCCTTGTCGAGCTCGTCGGCGTCGATGTGCGGCCGGCCGGCGAAGTCGCTGAGCAGGTCGAGCGCCTCCATGGCCTTCTCGGCGCGGGCGGTGACGTGGAACGCGACGAGGTCGTGGCTCGTGAACGCGTTCAGCACGGCGCCCAGGCGCTCGGCCGTCTCGTTGACGTCGCGATAGTGCGGGTACTTCTCCCCGCCCTTGAAGACGAGATGCTCGAGGAAGTGCGCCATGCCGTTCTCCTCGGGGCGCTCCGTGCGGGCGCCCGCGTCGAACGCGACGAGGATCGTGATCGCCCGGGTGCCTTCGAGACCGATGCGGTGGACAGGCAGGCCGTTGCGCAACGTGGAGGAGGAGATCTGCGGCATGCGGCCAGTCTACGAGTCGACCATTCGGTGGTCTGCCGCCCAGCGGGAGAGCTCGTGGCGGTTGGACAGCTGGAGCTTGCGCAGCACGGCCGAGACGTGCGCCTCGACGGTCTTCGGCGAGATCTCGAGGCGGTGGGCGATCTCCTTGTAGAGGTACCCGCGGGCGAGCAGCCGCAGGACCTCCTGCTCGCGCGGGGTGAGCTGGTCGAGGTCGGCGTCGGCCGGCGGCGAGACGGCCGGCGCACCGGAGAAGGCGTCGAGGACGAAGCCTGCCAGGCGCGGGGAGAAGACCGCGTCGCCGCCGTGGACCCGGCGGATCGCGTCGGCCAGGTCGGTGGGTGCGATCGCCTTCGTCACGTACCCGCGGGCGCCCGCGCGGATGACGGCGATGACGTCCTCGGCGGCGTCGGAGACCGACAGTGCGAGGAACTGCGCGGTCGTGCCTGCCTCGCGGGCGCGCTTGAGGACCTCGACGCCGCCACCGTCGGGCATGTGGACGTCGAGCAGCACGACGTCGGGCGTCGCGGCTGCGATGAGCGCCGTGGCCTCCGCCACCGTCCCGGCGTCGCCGACGACGTCGAAGGCGTTCGTGAGCTCGGATCGCACACCCGCACGCCAGAGCGCGTGGTCGTCGACGATCGCCACGCGCAGCTCGGTCACGGTTGGTACTCCGCCAGCGGGATCGTCAATTCGACCTCGGTCCCTCCGCCCGGGGCAGGGCCGATCGAGGCGCGCCCTCCGTGGCGCTCCATCCGGCCGATGATCGACTCGCGCACGCCGCGCCGCTCGTCGGGCACCGTCGCGAGGTCGAATCCTGGTCCGCGGTCGCGCACGTCGATCTCCGCGTGGCCGTCGCGCGCCTCGGCGTAGACCGCGACGGCGCTGCCGCCGCCGTGCCGGGCGGCATTGACCATCGCCTCCCGCGCAGCGGCGAGCAGGGCGCTCGTGCGCTCGTCCAGCTGGGCGTCTCCGACGATGACCACGTCCACGTCGACCCGATGATCGCGTTCCACGTCCTCGGCCGTCGTCTCGAGGGCGCGGGCGAGCGAGGTGGCGCCGTTCGTCTCGCCCGCCAGCCACCGGCGCAGCTCGCGCTCCTGGCGCCGGGCGAGCTGGGCGACCGCGCGCGGGTCGTCCGCGCGCTGCTGCACCAGCGCGAGGGTCTGCAGGACCGAGTCGTGGAGGTGGGCGGCCACCTCGGCGCGCTCCTGGGAGCGGATGCGCTCCGCGCGCTCGGTGTCGCGCGAGCGGATGAGCCGCACGATGCTCGGCGCGAAGACGACCCCCAGCACGGCGGCGACGACGAGCGCGGCGAGCACGACGTCCCGCACCGCGCCGAGCGCGCCGGTGGTCTGCAGGAAGACCAGCGCCGCGGCGACGACGAGCGCGGTGCCGACACCCGTGCGCGAGATGCGCTCTCCGCGGCTCTCCGGCTCGGCGACCACCTCGGGCTCGCGCGGTTCGGGGGCCAGCGCGACGGGCTGGGTGCGGCTGCGGCGCCAGAGCAGGGCGGCGCCTCCCGCGACGAGGGCGACCGGCCAGACGAGCGCGTCGCCGAACCAGACGCCGAGCCCGCGCATCGCCAGCAGCGTGGCGAGCGCCAGCAGCGTCACGCCGAGGGCGACCGCCAGCGCGCCGCGGGTCGCCGGCGGGCGCAGCCCCTCGACGCGCCGGGCGGGCAGGGCGAACCAGGCGATGACGTACACGACGGCACCGAGCCCGCCCGCGAGCGCCCCGATGACGAAGGCGACGCGGACGACGATCGGCTCGACGCCGAGCGTCCCGGCGATGCCCGCGCACACGCCGCCGATCCAGCGGCGGTCGGGGTCGCGGTGGAGCGTCCCGCGGGCCAGCTGCGCTCGCCCGCCCGGCGCGCGCTCGTGCTGAGGCTGCAGCCCCAGCACGAGCAGGATGACGCCGACCGCGGCCGCGGTCGCGGGAGCAAGCAGTGCGACGGTCGGCGTGAAGACATCGAGCGCGCCGGCGAGCAGCAGCCCGCCGAGCGCGATCAGCTCGATGCCCGCGACGAGCGCGACCGGATCGGGACCGCGGCTATCGCGCACGACCCTCGCACGCCGTCTGGCGGTCGATGTCGCGGTCGTCCCAATCGGCCCGGTCGTGGTTCCAGTCATCGTGATCGACGTGATCCACGAGCAGGTGCCCGACGCCGACGTCGGCGTCCAGCAGCACGCGCGGGTTCCCGCGCTTGGCGACGCGGATGTCCTCCCAGTCGAACCCGACTCCGCCGGAGTCCTCGTCGAAGACGTCCAGGCCGCCCGCCCCGAACTCCGCGCGCGTCGCCACGCAGGTATCGCGGTCGACGAGCAGGACGGCCTCGCCGGCGCCGATGCGCAGGCGCACCGGCGTGTCGCCGTCGGGCAGCTCCGTGTTGCGGAGATCGACGACGAGCCGTCCGGCGCCGAGCTCGTAGTCGTCCCTGACCTGCGCGGCGGTCGCGGGCCGGTAGGTGCGCTCGCCCATGCCGCCGGTGAGGTCGAGGTCGCTGGCCTCGGCGGCGGCGAGGGGAAGGGCGATCGCCAGCGCGGGGAGGATCAGCCAGCGGACCTGCCGGACGAATGAGCCGACGAGCAGGGCGACACCCGCGGCGACGACGACGCCCGCGACGATCCAGTCCGCATCCGTCGTCCCGGCGTAGAAGGCGAACACGGCGAGCACGAAGCAGCCGGTGAGCACCAGCAGGCCGAGCAGGATGCGCTTGCCGATCTGCCCGGCGCCTCCGCTCGCGCCCTCACCGGAGACGACCCACCACGCGGTCAGGCCGAGCAGCGCGATCACCGCGATCGGGACGAGCGGCCCGAACAGCCAGAAGCCCGCGCCGGGGATGAACACGAGTGCCGCGATGACCAGGACGACGATGCCCGTCGCCGTGGCGAGCTTGCCGCGGACGGTGTCGTCGCCTCCACCGAGCGTGGTGCCCGTCCGCTCGTCGGGGATCAGGAGCAGGCCGGCGAGGTACAGCAGCGCGCCCGCGCCGCCCACGAGGACCAGGACGACCGCGGCGATGCGGATGACGAGCGGGTCGAGGCTCAGCCGGCGGGCCACGCCGGCGCAGACGCCGCCGATGACGCGGTCGTCGGCCGCGCGGAGCAGCTTCGGCGGCTCCGACGGCGGTGGGTCG
>JAEMSV010000289.1 GCA_016462625.1 Solirubrobacteraceae bacterium
CCGTAGAGCGTCGTGTTGCCGATGATGACGTTCTCCTCGGCCTTGTACGACACGCCGTCCGGGGGCCGGATGGCGATCGTGCCGCCCGAGAGCCCCTTGCCGGTGTAGTCGTTCGCGTCGCCGATCAGCGTGAACTCGACGCCGTGCGCGAGCCAGCCGCCGAACGACTGGCCGGACGAGCCGGTGAACCCGACCTTGATCGTCCCGTCGGGCAGGCCGTCGAGGCCGTACCGCTGGGCGATGTGGCTCGAAAGGATCCCGCCGACGCAGCGCTGCTTGTTGAAGATGTCCTTCTCGATCTCCACCGACTGGCCGGCGTCGATCGCGTCCTTCGCCTCGGCCACGAGCTCCCAGTCCAGCGCGTCGTCGAGGACGGCCGGCGGCAGCCCCGTGCGGTGCAGGATCGTGCCCTCGGGCAGCTTCGGCATGTGGAGCATGTGCGTGAGGTCGATGCCCCGCGCCTTCCAGTGGTCGATCGCCGGGTCGGCGAGCAGGTAGTCCACGCGGCCGATCATCTCGTTCATCGTCCGGACGCCGAGCGACGCCATGATCTTGCGCAGCTCCTCGGCCACGAAGAAGAAGTAGTTGACGACATGCTCGGGCTGGCCCTTGAACCGCGAGCGCAGCTCGGGGTCCTGGGTCGCGATGCCCACCGGGCAGGTGTTCAGGTGGCAGGCGCGCATCATGATGCAGCCCGTCGCGATGAGCGGCGCCGTGGAGAAGCCGTACTCGTCGGCGCCCAGGCACGCGGCGATCGCGACGTCGCGGCCGGTCTTCAGCTGGCCGTCGGTCTGGACCGTGATGCGGTTGCGCAGGTTGTTCAGCAGCAGCGTCTGCTGGGTCTCGGCCAGGCCGATCTCCCAGGGGCCGCCGGCCGCCACGATCGAGCTGAGCGGCGAGGCGCCCGTGCCGCCGTCGTGGCCGGCGATGAGGACGTGGTCGGCGTTCGCCTTCGAGACACCCGCGGCGACCGTGCCGACGCCGATCTCCGACACGAGCTTCACGGACACCGAGGCCTTCGGGTTCGCGCAGCGCAGGTCGTAGATGAGCTGCTTGAGGTCCTCGATCGAGTAGATGTCGTGGTGCGGCGGCGGCGAGATCAGGCCGACGCCGGGCGTCGTGTGGCGCACGTTGCCGATGTACTCGTCGACCTTGTGACCGGGCAGCTGCCCGCCCTCGCCGGGCTTCGCGCCCTGCGCCATCTTGATCTGCAGCTGGTCGGCGTTGACCAGGTAGTTGATGTGCACGCCGAACCGGCCGGAGGCGACCTGCTTGATCGACGAGCGCCGGTTGTCGGCGAAGCGGACGGGGTCCTCCCCGCCCTCGCCCGTGTTCGAGCGGCCGCCGAGCTGGTTCATGGCGACGGCGAGCGTCTCGTGCGACTCGCGCGAGATGGAGCCCAGCGACATCGCGCCGGTGGCGAACCGCTTGACGATCTCGGTCGCGGGCTCGACCTCGTCGAGCGGGATCGCCTCGAGGTCGTCGCGGAACCTCATGAGGCCGCGCAGCGTGCCGCGGCGCGCCGCGTCGTCGTTGATGCGCGTCGCGAACTGGTCGTACGTCTCCTGCGCCTGCTCGCCCTCCTGGCGGACGGCGTGCTGCATGAGCGCGATCGTCTCGGGGTTCCAGGCGTGGCGCTCGCCATCGCGGCGCCAGTAGTACGTGCCGCCGACCGGCAGGATCGCGCTCTCGGCCGGGTACGCCGACTCGTGGCGGTCCAGCGTCTCGCGGGCGAGGACGTCCAGGCCGATGCCGCCGATGCGCGATGCCGTGCCCGTGAAGTGGCGGTCGATGAGGTCCTTCTCCAGGCCGACGGCCTCGAAGATCTGGGCGCCCGAGTAGGACTGGATCGTCGAGATGCCCATCTTGGAGATGGTCTTCAGCAGGCCCTTGCCGATCGCCTTGACGATGTTCTTCTCGGCCTCGTCGGGGCTGGTGACACCTGTCACACGGCCCTCGACGACGAGCTCGTCGGCGGTGTCGAGCAGCAGATATGGGTTGATCGCGTTCGCGCCGTAGCCGATCAGCGTGCCCATGTGATGGACCTCGCGCGGCTCACCGGACTCGAGCACGAGGCCAGCGCGCAGGCGCGTTCCCGCGCGCACGAGGTGCTGGTGCACGGCGCCGACGGCCAGGAGGCCCGGGATCGGCGCCCGCGACTTCTTCATCTGGCGGTCGGACAGGATCAGGATGCTGATGCCCGCCTCGATGGCGTCGTGGGCCTCGTCGCAGATGTCGGCGAGGCGGACCATCATGCCGTCGGGACCCTCTTCGACCGGCCATGTGATGTCGATCGTGTGCGTCCGGAAGACGTCACCGGCGACGTGGCGCAGCGTCTCGAGCTCGTGGTTGCGCAGGATCGGCTGGCTGAGCACGAGCTGATGCGCGTGCTCAGGCGTCTCGCCGAGGAGGTTGCCCGTGCGCCCGAGGTGGGACGCGAGGCTCATGACGATGGACTCGCGGATCGGGTCGATCGGCGGGTTCGTCACCTGCGCGAACAGCTGCTTGAAGTACGTGTAGAGCGGCGGCCGGAAGTCCGACAGCACGGGCAGGGCGGTGTCGTTGCCCATCGAGCCGAGCGGCTCCTCGCCCTTGGCGGCCATCGGCG
>JAEMSV010000290.1 GCA_016462625.1 Solirubrobacteraceae bacterium
GACCTTCGTCTCGACGACCTTCTCGACGTCGCCGTCGTCGCCGCGGACGATGCGGCCGTAGCCCGCCGGATCGACGAGCCGCATCGTGGCGATGGTGGCCGCGGCACCAGTGGCCTCGTGGGTGGTGAGCAGCGCGCGGAGCGCGTCGGCGGTGACGAGCGGGACGTCGCCGGCGAGGATGACCACCGGCGCGTCGCGCGGGAGCAGTTCCAGCGCCGCGGAGACCGCACCCGCGGTGCCGTCGGGCTCGGGCTGGACCGCGATCGGGATGCTTCCGCCGAAGTGCTCGGCGAGGGTCCCGGCGGGGTTGTCGACCACGACGACGTCGCCCCCCACCTCCCGCGCGGCCGCCACCGGCCAGTCGACCAGCGGGCGGCCGCAGAGGTCGTGGAGGACCTTCGGCGTGGCCGAGCGCATACGCGTGCCCTGGCCCGCGGCGAGCACGAGGAAGGTGGGGACAGCCATGGTTCGGATCGTAGTGCCGGGGTCAGGCGTTCAGGCCGCCTCGGCGGTTGGCCCCTTCTGCTCCCGCTCGTACACCATGCGCCACTTGCGGACGGCATTGCCGCTCACGCCGAAGCGACGGCCGGTGGCCTTGTAGCCGTCGGCTTCGAGCATGGCCAGGAGCTCCTCGTAGGGCGGGCGCTCGACGCGGCGGAGGTCGTGGCGGGCGCCCGTGCGATGAGGCGACTTGTATCCGCACTCGGCCGAGCAGAATTTCTGCGTGTCGAGCTTTGGGCGAAACGTGACGGAACAGACACCGCACACTCGCTCAGCCAAGCGGCGGTTGCGGCCACAGTGGGTGTCGAGCGTCGCATTGCAGTTCGGACAGAGGATCCGGAGGTTTTCCAGGCGATGGTCGTTTGGGACCCCGTTGATGTGATCGAGGATCAGCGACATGCGGGGCCCCCTGCCACTCCTCGTCCTGACCTCAGAGCTCGCAGCGAGGCGCCTTCAGACCTGCGCGATAGAGGCGCTCCTTGAGCCGAGTCCGTGGGTACGTGGAGTTCTCGACGAGAACTTCCTCAAGCGATCGGCGTGGCCCTCGCTTGCGCCTCCAGGCACCGCGGGCGGCGTTCGCATCAAAGTGCTCAGTCGAGATCCCGTGGCGCTCGATATGCCGGCGCAGCGTCCGAAAATTGCCACCCGCGGCTCGGAGCTCAAGCCGCAGCAGCGTCGCTGAGTACGTCGTCGAGGCTGCGACGGCCTCCCGCAGTCCCTGTTCATCATCCCACACCATGCGAACATACGTTCGCATGGTGGCCGGACGGAATGCGTTGATTGGGGAGGACGGATTCGAACCGCCATCGCAGGCCTCCAAAGGGCCGCATCATGCCGTTAGACCACTCCCCAGTGCATTGACGGGACGGCCTCAACAGCCTACGCGGCAGACAGGTCGCAGCTACTCCTGACCACCCGCGCTGTCCGCCTCGCCGTACTCGTCGTCGCTGACCCGGTAGCCGGACTCTGTCTCGACGGTCCGCTCCCGGTCCACGAACGGCGACGGTTGGGTCACGTCGGTCGCGCGCTGCTCGAGCAGCGCCTCGGATTCCTCGAAGCCCTCGGACTCCCCACCGCCGGCCTCCTCGACCGCACGGAACGCCTCACCGCGCCGGCCGTCGAAGCGGTCCGGGTCGCCGTCGAGCGGGTCGCGTCCCGGATCACCTCCGATGTGCCGGGCCTCTTCGGCGGCGGCTTCCTCCTGCTGGCGGGCGTAATCGTCGTGCCGTTCCATGCCCAGATCATCCCCGCTCCGGCGAGAAGCGCAACGTCAGTCCCAGCTGAAGTGCGTCCCGTTCGGTGAGAGCGACCCCGCGTCGACCCGGGTGACCGCGTCGGCCAGCGTCGCCGCGAACGTCGCCGTCGAGGCCTCGACCAGCCGGACGAGCGTCTCGACCGGCGTGGCCTCCTCTGCGACCCCGTTGGCGTAGTCCGTCGCGTAGCCGATCAGCGCGTAGGGGATGTCAGCCTCGCCCGCGAGCACCGTCTCGGGGCCGCCGGTCTGGCTCACCGCGGTGACGCCGGCCTGCTGCAGCATCCGGATCTCGGTCTTCGTGTTGAAGCGCGGCCCGTCGACGTGGCCGTAGCACCCGCCGTCGCGGACCTCGTGGCCCGCGGCACGCGCGGCGTCCAGCAGGGCCGCGCGGAGGGGCGGCGCGTACGGGTCCTCGAAGATCCAGTGACCGCGGCCCGGCGCGCCCGGGACCGTGTGCAGCGTGCACAGCGAGCCGTCAGGGAGCCGGTTCGTCAGGAAATGCAGGTCGTCGAACACGATCAGCGAGCCGAGCGGGATCGACGTGTCGCAGGAGCCGCAGACCGTCGCCGCGAGGATCGCGTCGGCGCCCCGTTCCTTCAGCGCGGCGATGTTCGCCTGGTGCGTGACCTGACTCGACAACCGCTCATGGCCGTCGCGGTGCCGTGAGACGTGGAGGACGTCCACCCCGCCCAGTTCGCCCTCGGTGACGAGTGCACTGCCGTGCAGCGTGCGCACCAGATCGGCGGAGCGCACCTCCAGGCCCGGCAGCGCGTACGTCCCCGAGCCCGTGAGGATCCCGATGCGCATGGCCGGGATCCTACGGACGACGCGGGCTACGGCGCGGTCG
>JAEMSV010000127.1 GCA_016462625.1 Solirubrobacteraceae bacterium
GGGCCGGTGGGCCCCGCCGGACCGGCAGGACCCGCCGGCCCGACGATCACGGGCGGCGGCGTCGCGCAGCGCGCCGTGTGGATCGCGTTCGAGTCCATGGTGATGGCGCCGTCATCGGCCATCAGCCGGCCGTCGACGCGGGTGTTCGCCCCGACGGTGATCCCCACGTCCGCCATGAGCGTCCCGGTGAACCGCGCCGCCGCGCCGAAGGTCACCGAGCCGCCGACGACCCAGAACACGTTGCACGCCTGCGCCTTGTCGACCAGCGCGACGTTCGTCGCCGCTGCCGCGGTCAGCGCGCCGCCGATCTGAAAGATGAAGACCGCATCGGGGTTGCCGCCGCCGTCCAGCGTCAGCGTTCCGCCCGAGAACCCCATCGCCGCCGGGGTGTTGTACACGCCCGCGGTGTACGTCTTGCCGATGAGGTCCGCGGTGCCGAACGGCACACCGGGCCGCAGGGCCGCATCGCCGTAGGCGGCGTCCAGACTCGTCTTCGCGGTCGCCGCGGCGGCGTCGCCGAGGTGCGTCTCGCCGAGCACGATCGGGGTGCCCGCCAGCGCGGATGCGGGTGAGACGCCGAGGCTCTCGGACATCGCCGTCGGGCCGGTGCTCGTGACCGAGAACCCGGCCAGGACCGAGTAGGACTCGGCGTCACCCAGATCGACGGGTTCGATCGCGAGCGCCGGCGCGGCGCAGCCGACCACCGCGACGGCGGCACAGCATGAGACGACAAGAGAGCGGCTGAACGTGGACGTGCATCGGAACATCGATGACACCCTTCAAGGTGGGAGTATCGTGACTATCGTCACAAACTTGAACACCTGAGCGCATCCGTCCCGAGACTGGACAGAGAGACATCTGTCCCACTTGTCCTAGGTGCCGGCTTTCACCGCCGCGAGTCCTCCGTCGCGGAGTGGACCCTGATGGGAAGGACCACCTCCCCGAACGTGATCGTGCCGTTCCAGATGGAGCGAGGCGCCGAGCCGCGCGAGTACCCCGCACCCTTGCCGTCGAACATCGCATCATTGCATCATCATGCTAAGATTCTGCGATGGCGAAGGTCCGGACAACGCTGTCGGTCGACCCCGAGGTTCTGCGCGCCGTGAAGCTGCGCGCCGCCCACACCGGCAAGGGGGAGAGCGAGGTGATCGAGGAGGCCCTCCGCCGCGAGCTCGGCCTCGACCTGCTCGATCAGCTCTGGGCCAAGGCCGACATGGGCGAGGACGACGCGATGGACCTCGCGGTCGAAGCCCAGCACGCCACACGCCGTCGTTCGTAACCCGTGCGCGCGGTTCTCGACGTCAACGTCCACGTCTCCGCGCTGCTCTCCCGCGGGGGCGCCCCCGCTGCACTGCTGCGGCTCTGGCTCGAGGGCCGGTTCGAGCTGCTGGTCTCCCCACTGCTGCTGCATGAGCTCACGCGGACCCTGACCTACCCCAAGCTCCGCAAGCGCATCGCCGCGGACCAGGCGACCGACTATGTGCACCTGCTCGCACGCTCGGCAACGACGTGCACCGACGCACCGGCCGAAGCGCGATTCCGGAGCGAGGATCCCGCGGACGACTACCTCATTGGCCTCGCAGCCTCCGAGCGCGCGCTGCTCGTCTCCGGCGACGCGCACCTGCTCGCCCTCGAGGCGCAGCTCGTCCCCGTCTACCCCCCGCGCGCGTTCCTCGAGCTGCTCGACGTCAGCGCCGGCCGCTGATCCGGCTCAAGCTGCCGCCTCGCCCGTCCGCTCGACCAGCCAGTCGACCGCAATGTCGCGGAACCGCGTCAGCCCCTTGTAGTCCACGAGATCCTCGGGCAGCGTCGCCAGGACGCGCTGCAGGCGGAGCGCCCACGCGGGCACCGTGCAGATCTCGTCGAAGGACAGCATGTACGTGTGGATGGGGAACATCACCGCGTTGCTGCGCGGCAGGCGCACGAAGTGCTGGACCTCCACGCGCAGGTGCAGCCGCTCGCCGATCTCCTCCAAGCGCAGCGCCGACCGATCCGGGCCCCACTCGTGGTAAGTCTCCGTGTTCGTGTCGAGCCGCCGGCCGATCGTGAGCGTCCAGTTCGTGCGCCGGTAGTCCTCGCCCGCGCGCAGGCGCAGGAGGAACTGGTTGGCCCGCGGGAGGACGCCGAGCTCGTGCACGCGCGGCACCGGGCCGTGGATCTCCAGGAAGCTCATCCCCAGGTCGAAGTCGAGCGACCAGTCGGCGCCGAACGTGAGGATCCCCGCGTCGAACCAGAGCTTGCCCTCACGCTGGTCGAGCAGCTCGATGTCCTCCTGGACCTGGCGGCAGATCCACTCGAACGGCTCGAGCGGGAGCGTCGACGGGTCGCCCAGGACGAACTCCTGCTCGATGCCCATGGGCCGGTTGGTCCACCGCATGCGGTCGCCGTCGCGGCGCAGCTCGAACTGCTCGGGCACGTCGGCCGCGAGCTGCTCGCAGAGGTACTCGACGACGTCCCAGGCGGCGTCGGCCATGTGGTCCATGACCTGGCAGCGGCGCGGGTCGCGCTCGAGGATCTCGGCCCGCAGGCGGACCTCGTCGAGGTAGTGCTCGTCGGTGACGATCACGCGCTCGCCCCACGTCCCGACGCCGTTCGATCTCGGGCCGGGCGCCGGCTCGATGTTCGTCGAGTACATGTAGCTGTCGCCGTCGAACGGGAAGGGGAACTCCGCGACGGTCGCCGGGAGCTGCGTCAGGTGTGGGGTCATAGGTCGAGGACCAGGGGGCCGGAGGAGCAGCGCGACACGCACGGCATGACCGCGGTGGCGCGCTCGGACGGGTCGAGGAAGGCGTCGCGGTGGTCGGCCGTGCCGCCGACCAGGCCGGTCCGACACTCGCCGCAGAAGCCGAGACGGCACAGCGACGGCGGCGCCGCGCCCGCGTCCTCGAGCGCGTCGAGAAGCGTCACGCCCTCGGGGACGGCGAGGTCGAGACCGCTGCGGGCCAGCCGGACGGTGAACGGATCCATCGGACCGGTGTCCGCGGCGAAGCGCTCGAGGTGCACGCGGGTCGACGGCCAGCCGAGCTGGTAGGCGGCGGCCGTGACGGCGTCCATCATCGGCGCCGGGCCGCAGACCGAGAGGTGGGTCCCGAGGGGCTGCTCCGGGAGCACCCGCTCGCGCAGGTACGCCATCAGCGCCGCGCCGTCGGGGTCCTCCCAGGTCGTCAGGCGCAGGCCGCACAGCGCCTGCAGCTCGTCGACCAGCGGCGCCGCGGCGGCGTCGCGGAACGCGTGGTGCAGCTCGAAATCGGTGCCCGTGCGCAGCAGCGCGTGGACGTAGGAGACGAACGGGGTGATGCCGATCCCGCCCGCGACGAGCACGTGCCTGCACGCCGTCGCCGGCGGGGCGAAGAAGTTCTGCGGGGTCTCGATCGTCAGGACGTCACCGGCCTGGACGTCCTCGTGCATCGCCACCGACCCGCGACCGCCCTCGATGCGGCGCACGGCGATCCGATAGGCGTCGGTTCGCCACGGCTCGGACGCGAGCGAGTAGGGGTTGCGGCGGGGGCGCGGCCCGTTCGGCACGTGCACGACGACGTGGCTCCCGGGCGAGAACGCGGGCAGCACCGTGCCGGGCTCGGGCGTGAGGGTCAGCACGCGGACGTCGTCGGCGACGGTGTCGGCCTCGGCGACGCGGACGGACAGGGCTACGGCCACAGCGGCTCCGGTTCGGGAAGGTCGCCGGGCAGCTCCGCGTCGGCCTGGAAGCCGAGGTACGCGTTGCGGCGGCGCGAGTAGTGGTGGTAGGCGATGAGGGTGCGGCCGCAGCCGGCGCACGGCGCCGTCGATGTCGTGACCCCGTCGGTGATCTCCGAGCAGTGGACGCACCAGATGCGGCGCGCGCGAGTGCCCGTCACCGCGGAGACGATCTCCGCGTCGCTGAGGCCGGCGGCCCGCGCGTGATGGGTCACGTCGCGCACGAGCGCCTCACTGCCGGCGGCGTAGACCCGCACCCCGACGGTCGCCCTCGCGAGCGCGTCGTCGAGGGCGGCCAGCAGGCCCGGGACGTCCCGGGCCTGCACGCCGAGCAGCAGTGGCTCGACCACCGCCGCGACCGCGCTCCCCTCAGAGAGGAGGCACTCGACTGCCTCGTCGCCGGTGGGGCCGACGACGAGATGCGCGGTCGCGGTGGGGTCGAGCGCGAGTCGCGCATCGCGCGGCTCGCTGGTATGCCGGGGGCTGACGCCGATGGGCGCCGTTTCCGGCATCCGCCTACTCCTCGTGCGGAGGCGTGAACGGCGACGGCGTCATGTCCTCCTCCGTGAGGGAGTGGCCGTGGTTGTGGTTCTCGAGGGCGATCGTCCGCCAGATGAACCCGCAGAACACGAGGATCGCGAGCGTCAGGCAGAGGACGAAGCCGAGCGAGTCGCCGCCGAAGGTGAAGTAGTCGGCAGCGCCGTCGAGCGTGTCGGGGAGCATGGGTCAGGTCCTTTCGTCAGACGCCGGCGGGGGCCTTGGGCGCGCCGTTGGTCGAGATGGGCGGGAAGTCCGGAGCGACCGTGACCGGCACGCCCTCCGGGAATGCGGCTGCGGGGATCTCGCTTGCGTCCAGGCCGCGGATCTCGACGGCTTCCGGCGTCCGCAGGATGTTGGTCTTCTTCAGGCCCCACGAGAGGACGTAGCCCGGGATGAAGCCCAGGGCGGCGAACACGCAGGCGCAGATGAACTGCCCCCACAGCGTCGTCTCGGGGAAGGGGCTGAGGTTCGGATAGCCGAACGCGAACACCCCGGCCATGATCAGCGAGTAGAAGCCGATCACGCCGTGGACGCTGACGGCGCCGACGGCGTCGTCGATCTTCAGCTTCTTCTCGACGAACCCGGCGATCGGGACGATCAGCAGGCCCGCGACGACGGCGATGAGGAACGCCAGCGCCGGGTTGTAGACGTCGATGCCCGACGCGACGCCGATGACCCCGGCCAGACCGCCGGACACCGTCCAGAACGGCTCGCCCTTGGAGACGATGAACGCCCCGATGATGCCGCCGGCGAGGCCCATCAGCATGTTGAAGACCATCGCCGAGAGGTTCACCGGCGTGCCGTAGATCGTGGTGTAGCCCTCCGCCGTGTAGACGACGCAGCCCATCATGAACCCGAAGAAGCCCGTGTAGATGAGCAGCAGGCCGAGCATCGAGAGCGGCAGGTTGTGACCACGGATGGTCACCGCCGTGCCGTCGGGCAGGAACTTGCCGACGCGCGGACCCAGGTTGATCAGGACCCCGAGCGTGAAGGCGCCGGCGATCAGATGCACGCAGCCGGCGGCGCCGACGTCGTGCAGGCCGAGCTCGGTGAGCATCCAGCCCGAGCCGTGCCAGCCCCACGCCGCGCCGATGATCCAGATCACCGAGCCGAGGATGGCGGTCAGGATGAAGTACGCGCCCATCCGGATCCGCTCGATGACCGCGCCCGAGAGGATCGAGCCGGTGGTCGCCGCGAACATCGCGAACGCGCCCCAGAACACGCCGCTGGCGCTGTCCTGGAGGTTCGGCCCCATGTTCGCGCTCCACGGCAGCGCGGCCTTCGCGAGGTCGTCGAGCCGGGGAACACCTGTCGGCATCGAGTTGTAGAGGAACCACCCCACGAAGAAGAAGGATGGAATGACGATCGCGAGCGTCATCAGGTTCTTCATGGCGGCCGCCAGGACGTTCTTCACCCGCGACGCGCCTGCCTCGTACGAGAGGAAGCCGGCGTGGATGAGGAACATCAGCGCGATCGACACCCAGTAGAAGAACTCGACGTTCGTCGTCGTCTGGAGGTCGAGGGCTGTCTGTACCTGTTCGTTCATTGGGCGGCGTCCCGTGAGTGAGTGCGGTCGGCCCCGCGGGGCCCGTATCCCGGCGAGTATCCGGGTGCTGTGCCAACGGGTGAAGGGACCGGGTGTCGGAACCCGATAGACATATATGTCCGTTGCACTGGGCCACCTGGAGCGGGGAAGCTGTGTCGCGATGAGCACGCCGCAGTCATCCGAAGGAGCCGCGCCCCGCGTCGACGCGACCGAGCAGGCGCTCCGGCGCTGGCTCACCCCCGGGACACACCGGCCGGGCGACCGGCTGCCGCCCGAGCAGGACCTCGCGGCGCAGCTCGGGGTCTCGCGCGGAACCCTCCGTGCGGCGCTCGAGCGGCTGGAGCGCAACGGGCTGATCGTGCGCCGCCGGGGCTCGGGCACGTTCGTGGGCGAGCTCCCGGTCTCAGGCTCGTTCGACGCGGGGCTCGAGCGGCTCGAGCCGTACTCCGAGCTTGCAGCGCGCCAGGGCATGACCATCGGGGCACTCGACGTGCAGGTCGCGCTGGAGCAGGTGCAGGATGCGGCGGTCGCGAGCGCGCTGGGCCTGGAGGTCGGGGCGTACGCGCGGGTGGTGACCCGCACGATGATGGCCGACGGCGAGCCGGCTGCGTGGATGCGCGACACCATCGCCGACCGGCCTGGTGTGCCGGACGAGGCGGCGCTGCTGCGGCGCGTGCTCGACGGCGGGATGGTGCTCGACGCGCTGGTCGACGCGGGGTCGCCCGTCACCTACGCGCGCAGCGAGGTCGACGCACGGACGGTGGGCTCCGAGCCGCGCGCGCAGGCGGCGCTCGGCTGCGAGCCGGGGGACGCCGTGCTCGCCCTGACCGAGACCATGTGCCTGTCCGACGGCACGCCGGTCCAGCACTCGGTGAACCTGTTCGCCCCGGGCCGCCTGCGCCTGCACGTGATGCGCCTGCTGCTCGACGGCGGACCGCCGCGCTAGATCATCTCGTTCGACCGCCGGTCCAGTCGCACCTCGACCGCCGGTCGATGGTGCCCCCACGGGGTGTCGGGATACCGTTTTGGACAAATGAGTCCACTGACTTTCCCCCGGTAGCGGCGACATGTGCGGCATTGCAGGCCTGTTCGCCAAGAGCCCCGCGATCGAGGCCGCGCTGGGCGCCCATCTCGCCGGCATGATCGAGCCACTGGGCGACCGCGGGCCCGACTCCGCGGGCGTCGCGATCTACCGCGCGCCCGTGGCCGACGACGAGGTCAAGCTGTCCCTCTACGGCGAGGGCTGGCGCGATGTCCCCGGCGCCCGCGTGCTGGCCGATCACGGCGACCAGGGGATCGTGGCGGCGCCGGTCGGCACCGAGGTCCCGCCCGGCGTCACCCTGCTCAGTGCCGGGACGGCGATCGAGACGACCAAGCGCGAGGGCCCGCCCACCGCGCTCATCGACACCGCCGGGCTGCGCGGGCTCGACGGGACGCACGCGGTCGCGCACACGCGTATGGCGACCGAGAGCCGCGTCACCACGCTCGGCTCCCATCCCTTCTCCACGGGGCCGGACCTCTGCCTCGTCCACAACGGCTCGCTGTCGAACCACAACGCGCTGCGCCGTCGCCTGCGCGGCTACGGGGTGACGTTCCAGTCCGAGAACGACAGCGAGGTCGCCGCCGGCTACCTGACGTGGCGGCTGCGCGAGGGCGACACGCTCGACGAGGCGCTGCACGCCGCGCTCGACGACCTCGACGGGTTCTTCACCTTCTGCGTCGGGACCCGCGACGGGTTCGCCGTGCTGCGCGATCCGTTCGCGTGCAAGCCCGCGGTCCTCGCCGAGACCGACGACTGGGTCGCGATGGCCTCCGAGCACCGTGCGATCGCGACGCTGCCCGGCGCCGACGACGCCGAGCTGTGGGAGCCCGAGCCCGGCCGGGTCTACACCTGGTCGCACAACGTGGTGGCGGCATGAGCTCGGTCCTGGAGGGCGTGACGCTCGACCTCGGTGAGGTCACGGTCCGCGAGGTCAACGCTCGGCTGCAGGCCGCGGTCGACGGCGAGCGGTTCGAGCTCCTGCACCCCGACGGCCGCCATTCGCTCGGCGCGGGGATGACCGCGGCGATCGACGTCGAGATCGCCGGCCACGCGGGCTACTACTGCGCGGGGATGAACCAGCGCGCGACGGTGCACGTGGCCGGCACGGTCGCGGCCGGGGTCGCCGAGAACATGATGAGCGGGCGCGTGGTGGTCGATGGCAACGCCGCGATGGCGGCGGGCGCGACGGCCCACGGCGGGATGCTCGTCGTCGGCGGGAACGCGGCGACCCGCTGCGCGATCTCGCTGAAGGGGGCCGACGTCGTCGTGCGAGGCTCGGTCGGCGCATCCGCGGCGTTCATGGCCCAGTCCGGGCGGCTCGTCGTCTGCGGCGACGCCGCCGAGGGGCTCGGCGACTCGCTCTACGAGGCACGCCTCTTCGTACGCGGATCGGTGGCCGAGCTCGGCACCGACTGCATCGAGAAGCCGATGACCGACGCGCACCGCGACGAGCTCGGCGCGCTGCTGGCCGCTGCGGGCCTCGGCGATGCCGACCCGGCCGAGTTCCGCCGCTACGGCTCGGCCCGCCAGCTCTACAACATCAAGGTGGACCGGATCGATGCCTGAGGCTCTGGTGCCGCGCGAAGCGGCGACGTTCGACCGCGCGACGATCGCCGAGATCCAGCGCGCCGCCAACGAAGGCGTCTACGCGATCCGCGGCGGCGGCGCCAAGCGGCGCGTCCCGCACTTCGACGACCTCGTCTTCCTCGGGGCGTCGATGTCGCGCTACGCGCTGGAGGGCTACCGCGAGCACTGCGGCACCGACGTCGTGCTCGGCACGCGCCACGCGGGTGAGCCCGTACGGCTCGACATCCCGATCACGATCGCGGGCATGAGCTTCGGCGCGCTGAGCGCCAACGCCAAGGAGGCGCTCGGCCGGGGCGCGACGATGGTCGGCACGTCGACGACCACCGGCGACGGCGGGATGACGCCCGAGGAGCGCGAGGCCTCCGAGCACCTCGTCTACCAGCTGCTCCCCTCCCGCTACGGGATGAACCCCGACGACCTGCGCCGCGCCGACGCGATCGAGATCGTCGTGGGCCAGGGCGCCAAGCCGGGCGGCGGCGGGCTGCTGCTCGGACAGAAGATCTCCGAGCGCGTCGCGGGCATGCGCGATCTCCCGGCCGGGATCGACCAGCGCAGCGCCTCGCGCCACCCCGACTGGACCGGCTCCGACGATCTCGCGATCAAGATCGAGGAGCTGCGCGAGATCACCGGATGGCGGGTGCCGATCTACGTGAAGGTCGGCGCGTCGCGGCCGTTCTACGATGTGTCGCTCGCCGTCAAGGCGGGAGCCGACGTCGTGGTCCTCGACGGCATGCAGGGCGGGACGGCCGCCTCGCAGGACGTCTTCATCGAGAACGTCGGGATCCCGACCCTCGCGGCCATCCCGCCCGCGGTCGCGGCGCTGGAAGAGCTCGGCATGCACCGCACCGGCGTGCAGCTCGTCGTCTCGGGCGGCATCCGCACCGGGGCCGACGTGGCGAAGGCGATCGCGCTCGGCGCCGACGCCGTCTCGATCGGGATCGCCGCGCTCGTCGCCCTGGGCGACAACAGCCCGAAGTGGGCCGACGACTACGCCGCGATGGGCACCGCCCCCGGCAGCTACGACGCCTGGCACGAGGGCCGCGACCCCGCGGGCATCTCCACGCAGGATCCCGAGCTCGAGGCGCGGCTCGACCCGGAGATCGGCGCCCGGCGCCTGGCCAACTACCTGCGCGTGCTGACCACCGAGGCGCAGACCATCGCGCGCGCGTGCGGCAAGTCCCATGTCCACAACCTCGAGCCCGAGGACCTCGAGGCGCTCACGGTGGAGGCCGCCGCCATGGCGCGCGTCCCGCTGGCGGGCACCTC
>JAEMSV010000291.1 GCA_016462625.1 Solirubrobacteraceae bacterium
GGCAGTACGCCTCGACGAGATCGGGCATCCACGGGACGATCACCGGATCGACGAGCCCCGCGCGCTCGGACAGGTCCGAGGTCAGTTCCAGCTCGACGATCGCCGGCTCGGGATGGCCGAGTCCCAGCTCGAGGAACCCGAGCGCCGCGTGCGCCCAGATGCGCGTGCTGCCGTACCCCGGCGCCGCGGCCGCGGCGAGGGCGTCGGAGAGGTCCCGACGGGCACCGTGCTCGTCTCCTCGCGCGGCCCGTACCCGCCCGCGCACGACGAGCGCGACCGACAGCGGCCCGCGCTGCGCCGAGAGCTCCGCGATCTCCACGGCGTCGGTGACGTCGCGCTCGGCCGCAGCCCAGCCGCCGAGCCGGAACGCCGCGTCGGCCGCGACGAGCAGGTAGTACGGAACCAGCCCGCGCGCACCCGCCGACTGCGCGGCGGCGCCGAGCCCGAGGACCTCGTCGCGCAGGGCGGCCCCGCGCCCGGTGCTCAATCGCCCGTGGAGAGAGAAGGAGATCGACTGCGCCGCGGCGGAGAGCGGGTCGACGTCGCCGAGCAGCCGCCCGGCTTGCTGCAGTGCGGTGTCCGCGCCGATCGTGTCGCCGCGCAGCGCCCGGGTCATGCCGAGGATGGCCAGCACGTGGCAGCGCGTGGTGGGCGTCGCCGTTTCCGGCAGGAGCTCCGCCGCGCGCTCGGCCGATGCACGGGCCAGGCGGCAGTCGCCGGACACCACCGCCGCGACGCCGGCGTCGGCCAGGACGTCCGCCGCGAGCTCCGGAGCGATGTCGGCGATCCGCGCGGCGTCGGCCGTCAACGTGGCGTGGCTCTCCAGCGCGGGCCGAATGCCGCCGGTCAGCGTGACCATCGCCATGAGGTGGCGGGCGGCGACCGCGGTGGCGGGGTCGGAGATGTCTGAGATGTCGTCGAGCATCGCCGCGGCCCGCTCGTACTCCCCGCCGATCGCGGCCTCGAGCGCGGCGTTGATCTGCCGCGGGATCCGCAGGCCGGCGGCCTCGGAGAAGTCGGCCGCCCGCGCGAACGCGTCCGCCGCCGCGGCGTGCGCCCCACGGGAGACCGCGCGCCAGCCCGCCTCGTCGAGCGCGTCCGCGACCTGCGCCGAGCGCCCGACCGTCGCGCTCGCGAGGTGCCACGGCCGTGCGTCGGGCGAGGCGTGCTTCGCGAGCGCCGCGTGCACCCGCCGCTGGTCTGCGCCGTCCCCCATGGCCGCGACCACCCCGCGCATCAGCGGGTGGACGAACACCACATGGTCGCCGTCGAGCCGCAGGATCCGCGCCTGCTCGAGCTCCTCGATTGCGTCCACCCCGGCCCCCAGCTCGCTGCAGCCGCCCATCACCGGCCCGGTCGTCCGATCGATCGACGCCGACGCGACGAGCACGGCGGTCCGCGCACCGGGACTGAGCGCGTCGAGCCGCCGGGACAGGGCCTCCCACAGGTCGCCGCCGGGCGCGGGCGCCGGCGCGAACGGCTCGAGGCCGAGCCGCTGTTCCTGGCTGAGCAGGCCCGGGAGCTCCAGCAGCGCGAGCGGATTCCCGCGCGCGGCATCGAGCAGCGCGGCGGCGGCCGACGGGGCGAGCTCGCCGCCGGCCGCGCGCAGCAGCGCCTCCGCATCGGCCGGCTCCAGTCCGCCCAGCCGCAGCTCGGTCACGGGCCGGCCCGAGAGGGCGCGCACGGGCTCATCCGCGCGCGCGGCGGCGAGGACGGCGACGCGCGCCCCGTCGAGGCGGCGCGCCGCGTAGCCCAGGCATTCCGCCGACGGGAGATCCAGCCACTGGGCGTCGTCGACGACGAGCAGCAGCGGCCAGTCCTCCGCCGCGGCGCGGAGGAGCGTGACCAGCCCCGCGCAGACGGCCAGCCGGTCGGACGGCGGTGGGTCGGCGTCACCCAGCGCGAGCGCCGCGCGGATCGCCCCGGCCTGCACGGGCGGCAGCGCGCCGACGTAGTCGACCAGCGGCCCGGCGATCTCGGCGAGCGCTGCGAACGGCAGGTTCGCCTCGGCCTCCACCCCCATCGTGCCGAGGACGCGGAGGCCGATCGCCTGATCCCGCGCGTGGTCCAGGAGCGCGGTCTTGCCGATGCCCGCGTCGCCCGAGAGCAATACCGCGCGCCCGCGGCCCGCGCGCACGTCGCGCAGCAGGCCGTCGATCTCGCTGACCTCTCGGGTTCGGCCGAGCAGCACGGGCGAAGCGTACGCGACGCTCCGCCCGGTAGACGACGCTTTACCCGGTGTACATCTCCTCGATCTGCGGGCTGTACTTCTCGCCGATTGGCTTGCGCTTGAGCTTCATCGTCGGGGTGAGCTCGTCACCGCCGGGGAGCCAGTCGCCCTCGACGAGGACGAACTTCTTGATCTGCTCCACGCGCGCGAGCTTGGCGTTCGCGGCGTCGACGGCCTCCTGAACCGCCGCCCGGGTACGCGGGTCCCGGGCGATTTCCGCCAGGTCGGTGGTCTCGAGGCCCGCCTGTCCGGCCCAGATCGGCGCGAAGTCCGCGTCGAGGACGATGAGCGCGGTGTTGAAGGACCGCGCGTCGCCGATCACGCACGCCTGGCCGATCAGCGGCGAGGACGACTTCAGCGTCG
>JAEMSV010000128.1 GCA_016462625.1 Solirubrobacteraceae bacterium
GGGCTCTGGCTCGATCGCGACGGGCTCGGGCTCAACCGCGACGGGCTCGGGCTCAGGGATGGGCTCGGGCTCGGGCTCGGGGGCCGGCTCGGGCTCGGGCAGCGACGGCGACTTGTCGACGACGGGCTCCGGCTCGGGCTCAGGCAGGGGCGGCTCCTCCTCCAGAGGAGGCGGCGGAATCAGCGACTCGGCCGAGAACGGCGCAGCAGCTTCCTCCGCGGGTGGCGTCGGCGGCGGCCACGAGGGCGCCTTGTCGGCGGCGGCCGGCTCGGTTGCGGGCTCGGGCGGCGCCCACGGCGGCGGAGCCGTGTCGTCCGCCGCAGCGGACACGGGCGCCGACACGGTCGGCTCGGCGGGGGCCGGCGGCTCGATGGGCGCGGGCTCCTCGACGGGTGCGGGCGCGGCACCGCTGGGCGACTCGGCGGCAGCCCAGCCGCCGCCCGTGCTGGGCGGCTCGACGGGCGCCCAGGCGGGCGCCTCGGGCTCGACCGGCGGCGCGGCCTCTTCGGCCGGGGCCTCGGGTTCGTCGGACTCCGTGCCGGACGCGGCGAGCAGCAGCTCAGCCGTGCTCGGCTCGGGCCAGACGGGAATCTCGGGAGGCGGAGGGGACGTCTCGCCGGCCGCGTCGGCCGGGGTCTCCTCGGGCTCGTTGGGGTTCTCGGAGGTCATTCGGGTGGATCCTCCCCATCGAAGATCTGGCGGAATGCGATGGCCGCCGCGCGCGCTGTGAGCATCGAAGCGGCCGCGCCGAAGCCGGCGAGCAGCGCCGACCAGACGAGTCGCTTGACGAGTTCGTTCTCCTTCATCCGCACCGAATCCAATCAGACCGTGCCAGCGGATGCTGGCCGTGCATCAAGTCCACCGCACACGGTCTCCACCACGAGACCCTTTGCACGGTCGAACTCCGCGTCCCCCGCAGGGAGAACCTCGAAGATCCATCCGGTCAGTACCTGCTCGATCGCGCCGTAAAACGCCATTGCCGCGAACTTCGGGGTGACGGCGTCCTTGAACTCGCCGTCGCGCTGCGCGCGTTCGACGATCTGGGCGATCAGGTCGTACGCCTCGGAGATCGTGCCCCAGTGGGTTCGCCCGAACGAGTTCGCCGCGCGGGTCACCTCGACGATGATGACCTTCATCACGTCGGGGTCGTGGCGGTACGAGTCGACGATGAACCCGGCGATCGCCTCGAGCTTGTCGCGGGCGGGCGCAGTCGACTGGTCGATCTCGCGGATCACCTCGAGCATCACGTTCCAGCGCTCCACGAAGATCGTGTCGAGGATCTCCTCCTTCGACCCGAAGTAGTGGTAAACGAGGCCGTAGGCGACGCCCGCCTCGTCGGCGATGTCCGACACCCGGCACGTGTGGAAGCCCTGCCGGGCGAAGACGCGGACGGCCGCATCGAGGATCTGCCGGCGCCGGTCGGCGCCCGCCATCCGCTGCGCCATCAGACCCGAACCTCCGGCCAGCGATAGGCCTCCGGGCGACGGTTGGCCACCGACGGCAGCTTCGTGCGCACGCGCTCCTGGCCCTCGAGATCGAGGTCGGCGAGCACGTGGCCCTCGCGGTCCGGCATCACGCCGAGGACCACGCCCCATGGGTCGATGATCATCGAGCGCCCTCCCGAGCGGTACGTCGGCGGGTGCTCGCCGATCTGATTGGCGGCGACGACGAAGCAGGCGTTCTCGATCGCCCGGGCGCGGAGCAGGATCTCCCAGTGGTCACGCGTCGTCGCGAGCGTGAAGGCCGCCGGAACCACCAGGACGCGCGCGCCGCGCAGCGTGAGGATGCGGTAGAGCTCGGGGAAGCGGACGTCGTAACAGACGCTCAGCCCGAGCTCGACGCCGTCAGCGGCCGTCGAGAGCACGACGTCCTCGCCCGGGGCCTCGAGGTCGGACTCGCGGTACGCGGTCCCGTCGACCTCGACGTCGAACAGGTGGATCTTGCGGTAGATCGCGTGGACCTCACCATCGGGGCCCACGTGCACGGATGTGTTGCGTGTGCGCTCGTCGCCCTCGACGCGCTCGCCGAACGAGCCCGCCACCAGGTCGATGCCGAGCTCCTTCGCGATGCCGCACGCCCACGTCACCGCCTCGCCGTCGATCGGCTGCGCGGCGGCGCGCATCACGTCGTCATCACCGAGGGCGACCCACTTCTCCGGGAGCACGACCAGGGACGCCCCATCCGCGGCGGCGGCGCGGGTGAGGCGGTCGGCCCGCTCGAGGTTGCGGGCGACGTCGGCAGTGCTGTTGAGCTGGACGGCAGCGGCGCGCATGGTCATTGACTGACGAGTCAACTCCGCGGATGCTACCGGCATGGACCTGCCCTACCGCAGTGACGTGGACGGGCCCGAGCGGCCGGCCGGCCTCGCACTGCCTCCGGACCCGATGCCGATGTGGCGCGCCGGGCGCCCGCTGAAGCGCTGGCGCTACATCGCGGCCTTCTCCGAGGACATGATGATCTGCGTCGGCTCGGCCCGGATCGGCCCCGCCGCGAACGCCTGGTGGGCGGCCTGGGATCGCCGCACGCAGCGCCTGCACGGGCGGACGTGGCTGCGCCGCGGCGGCGTCCGCTTCGACGGGGCGAGCGTCGTCGTCCTGGACGGCGACGTGGCGATCGAGCTGCGTGTCGACGAGGGCGCGGCGGTCGAGACGGTCTGCCGGGTCGGGGAGACCCAGGCCTACACGTGGACGAGCAAGCAGGCCGGCCGCCCGGTCCGCGGCCGCGTCGCACTGCCCGACGCGCCCGTGCTCGGCCTGCGCGGCCTCGCGGTGGTCGACGACAGCGCCGGATACCACCCCCGCCATACGGCGTGGCACTGGTCGGCCGGGGTCGGCGAGAGCACCGACGGGCGCGTGGTCGGCTGGAACCTCGTCGCGGGGATCAACGACCCGCCGCAGGGCAGCGAGCGCAGCGTCTGGGTCGACGGCGCCCCCATGGAGGCGGCCCCCGTCCGATTCGACGGCCTCGCCGGGATCGACGGAGCTGACGGCGAGCGGCTCGACTTCACGCCCGAGGCCACGCGCGAGCGCCGCGACAACCTCCTGCTGATCCGCAGCGACTACGAGCAGCCGTTCGGAACCTTCGCGGGGACGCTCCCGGGCGGCGTAGGGTTGTCCGCCGCGATGGGTGTGATGGAACGACACGACGCGCGCTGGTGAGGCTCGTGGGCTACGACGGCTGATCCAGGCCCGCGTCGTGCACGAGGATCGCGACCTGGACGCGGTTGGTCGCGTCGAGCTTGGCGAGGATCCGCGTGACGTAGGCCTTGACCGTCGCCTCGGAGAGGTGCAGCGCGACGCCGATCTCGCTGTTCGAGCGCCCTTCCCCGATAAGGATCGCGACGTCCCGCTCGCGGTCGGTGAGCGCGTCGAGCACCTCAGCCGCCGCGCGGCGCCGGGCGTGCCCGTGGTCGTCGGCGACGTGGTCGATGAGCGTGCGTGTGACGCCCGGTGACAGCATCGCCTCCCCGGCTGCGACGCGGCGCACTGCGCCCACGATCTCCTCCGGCGGCGTGTCCTTGAGCAGGAAGCCGCTGGCACCTGCGCGCAGCGCGTCGAGGACGTGGTCGTCGAGGTCGAAGGTCGTGAGGACGATGACCTCGGGAGCGCCGGCCCGGGCGCGCACCGCGGCCGTCGCGGCGATCCCGTCGCGGTTGGGCATGCGGATGTCCATGAGCACGACGTGCGGCGTGCACCGGTCGATGACCGGCCCGGCCTCCACGCCGTCCTCCGCCTCGCCGACGACCTCCACGTCGTCGGCCGACGCGAGGATCATCCGCAGCCCCGCACGGACCAGCGGGTCGTCGTCGACGATCGCCACGCGGACCGTGGCGCGCCTGGCGCTCATCACTCCCACCGCAGGCGCGCGCGGACGACGAAGTCGCCGTCGGACGGGCCATGCTCGATCTCGCCGCCCGCCAGGGTGACCCGCTCGCGCAGACCGACGAGCCCGGCCCCGGCTCCCGGGAGGGTCGGCGCCGCCTGGCCGACCGGCATCCGGTTGCGGACCTCGATCGCCAGGCCGTCCCCGGGCGCGCCGCGGACGGCGACCGATGTCGCCGCCCCGCGCGCGTGCTTGTGCGCGTTCGTCAGGGCCTCCTGCACCACCCGATAGGCGTCACGGCCGACGCCCTCTGGAGGCCACGCGTCCGCGGGGACCTCAAGCGCCAGCTCGACCTTCTCCCCGGCCCGACGCGAGTCCTCGACGAGCCGCGGCAGATCGACGAGCGTGGGCTGCGGGGCCTCGGGCGCGCTCAGGCCGTCGGAGGCACGCAGGACGCCGAGGGCGCCGCGCAGGTCCTCCATCGCGAGGCGCGCGGTGCGTCGGATCAGGCCGGCGGTGTCGCGCACGTCGTCCGGTGGCAGGTCGGGCTGGAGCTCGAGCCCGCCCGCGTGCAGCGCGATGAGCGACACGCGGTGCGCCACGACGTCGTGCATCTCGCGGGCGATCCGGGTCCGCTCGTCGGCGCGGGCAGCCTGCGCCATCGCCTCCTGTTCGGCCTCGGCACGCTCGAGGCGCTCGCGCAGCGTGGACACGAGCTCGCGGCGGGCGCGGACGTACATGCCCCACGCGAGCACGCCGCCGACGACGAGCGTCAGGAAGGTCACCGCCGCCCACAGAGGGTCGTCGGGAGGTTGCGGCCAGAGCGCGAAGGACACCAGGCACGCGAGGAAGTAGGCGAGCGCGACGGGCACCGCGGTCCGGGCGGGCCGGTGGACGGCGACCCCGAACAGCGCGATGCCGGCCGCGGGCGCGCCGATCGTGGTCAGCGTGACCGCGGGCACGAGCACGAGCGCAACTCCCAGCGGCCAGCGGCGGCGCAGCCACAGCACGAGGCAGGCGATGGGCCCGAAGATCAGATCGACGGTCATGAGCCACTGCGCGGGCTCCGTGGCGTCTGACGCGTGGTACCCGAACCACACCCCGACACCCAGCCCGAAGGCCAGGACGACGCACAGCCCGTCGACGATCCAGTCACGCCGGCTGCGCTCGATCGGTTCCATCCGCCACGGCACGCCTCCAGCGTACGTGCGCGGCGGGCGCCCGCCTACCGACGAAGGTCGTGACCGGAGACGACGGAGGTCGGCGCGATCGACGACCTTCCGCCGTGGCGGCGCGCGTGGCGCCGCGTGAGCCTGAGGGGCATGATCGAAGCCCACTCACTCACCAAGCGCTTCGGGTCGGCCACGGCCGTCACCGACGTGTCGTTTGCGTGCGAACCGGGGACCGTGACCGGATTCGTCGGCCCCAACGGCGCCGGGAAGTCCACGACGCTGCGCATGATCTGCGGCCTGGCCCGGCCCGACGAGGGCACCGCGCTCGTCGACGGTGTTCCCTACGCGGAGCTGCCGAGCCCGATGCACACGGTCGGAGCACTGCTCGAAGCGTCCGCCCTGCACCCCGGGCGCAGCGGCCTCGCCACGCTCAAGCGCGCATGCACCCTGGCCGATATGCCCGCCGATCGACCCCAGGAGCTGCTCCAGCTCGTGGGGCTCGAACCGGCGGCGTGGAACCGCCGCGTCGGCGACTACTCGCTGGGCATGCGTCAGCGCCTCGGCATCGCCCAGGCGCTCGTCGGGAACCCGCGGATCCTCATTCTCGACGAACCGGCAAACGGCCTGGACCCGGAGGGCATCCGCTGGATGCGCGCGCTCCTACGCGACTTCGCCGACCGCGGCGGGACGGTGCTGCTCTCCAGCCACCTGCTCGGCGAGGTGCAGGCGACCGTCGACCGCCTCGTCGTCATCGGCGGGGGACGGATCGTCGCCTCCGGCGGGCTCGACGAGCTCCTGCACGGGACCGGCACCCTGGTGCGGGCCGTCGACCCAGCGGCGCTCGAGGCCGCCCTGCGCACCGCCGGCGTGGCGTTCGCCCGTCGGGAGGACGGCGCGCTGTCCGTCGAGGCCGGCCCGCAGGACATCGGGCTGCTGGCCCTGCACGCCGGCGTCGCGCTGACCGAGCTGCGCCAGGCCGACGGCGGCGACCTGGAGGACCTCTTCTTCACCCTGACCGGCGGCGAGCCCCTGGAGGCTGCCGTATGACTCGCGCTGCGCGCTCGCATACGGGCGGCATGAGCACCACCACGATCACCACCCCCACCCTGCCCTTCGGACGTCTCCTGCGCGTCGAGGCCGAGAAGGCCCTGGACACCCGCGCGGCCAAGTGGCTGCTCGGGATCGCCGCGCTGCTCACGCTGCTCACGGTCGCGCTGCCCCTGTCGCTGCCCGCCGAGTTCGAGCAGTCCCCCACCGGCTACACCATGGCCACAGCGATTGGGGTCATGACCCTGCTTCCAGCGGTCGGGATCCTGCTGCTCACCACCGAATGGACGCGCGGGACCATTCTGGTGACGTTCACGCAGGAGCCCCGCAGGCTCCGGGTCCTTGCCGCGAAGGGCGCTGCGGGGGTCGGCCTGGGCGCCGTTGGCGCCCTGTTCGCGTTCGCCGTGACGATGGGCGGCGTGCTCGCGGCGGACACCGTGCTCGGCCGCGACGTGTCCTGGACCATCGGCAGTGCCTTTGGAGGACTCCTGGCGGTCAGCGTCCTGAACATGGTCATGGCGACCGGCTTTGCCGCGCTGCTGCAGAACTCCGCGACGGCGATCGTCGTCTTCTACGTCGTTCCGGCGATCTGGACCGCGATCTCGGTCGGTGTGCTCTCCGACGTCGGGCCCTACGTCGACTCCTCACAAGCCTTCACCTGGATCATCGAGGGCGACACCGCCGGAAACTGGGCGCCGATCTTCGTCTCGATGTCGCTGTGGATCCTGGTCCCGCTGGCCGCCGGGGCGTGGCGAGTGGCGACGCGGGACGTCCGGAGCTGACCGCGACGAGCAGGAGCGCGGTGCTCAGCGGTCGCTGCCGGCGCCGACGGGCTCGGCTGCCCGCTCGGGCTCGGGCGCCGGAGCGGGACCCGGCTTCGCGCCCGGTGCCTTCTCCTTGCGCACCCGCTTCTCCTGCGGGACGCGGATGACGTCCCAGGCGAGGCCCGTCTTCTCCATCGCACCGATGAGCATCTGGCTCGGATCGATCTGCCAGCCCTGCAGGCCGTGCGCGGCGGAGGTCGGGAACGCGTGGTGGTTGTTGTGCCAGGACTCGCCGAAGCTCAGGAGCGCCAGCGGCGCGAAGTTCCGCGAGTGGTCGCCCGTCTCATACGGCTGGCGGCCGAAGAAGTGGCACAGGGAGTTGATCGAGAAGGTCACGTGGTGCAGGAGGAACAGGCGGATGATGCCGCCCCAGAGCAGACCGGTCAGTGCGGCCTGCCAGGAAAATCCCCCAATCAGGAATCCGAGGACGGCACCGGCGAGGATGCCGCCAGTCGCCCAGAAGATGAACTGGTCGTTGACCTTCTTGACGACCGGGTCGCTGAGCAGATCCGGGGCGTAGCGCTCGTGCGAGCCGCGCTGGTCGTGCATGAAGATCCACCCGACGTGGGCGTGGACGAGGCCGCGGATCGCGCCCTTCCAGCCGTGGCCGTGGTCGACGTGCGGGCTGTGCGGATCGCCGAACTGGTCGCTGAACGCGTGGTGCTTGCGGTGGTCGGCGACCCAGGAGATGACGGGGCCCTCGATGGCGGTCGAGCCGGCGATCGCCCAGAAGCGGCGCGTCCGCGGCCCGGTCTTGAAGCTGCGGTGGGTGAACAGGCGGTGGAAGCCGACGGTGATCCCGAACCCGCTGATCGAGTAGAGGATCGCGAAGGTGATCAGGTCGCTCCAGTGCAGCCACGAGTTCCACGCCACCCACGCGGCGAGGAACAGCGCAAGGAATGGGATCAGGGTCACGAGCCCGGTGATCGTGCGGTCGAGCGTCTCGTTCTCGACCGGCTGGATGTCGCTGGGACCGGGGCCGTCTTCCATACCCGGATCGTAACCCACCCATGTGAGGGCACCCTGACATCACATGGTGCGGCACGATCAGGGCATGCCGCTCCCCCTGCTGACCGATCGCCTGGGAATTCGGGCCTACGACCCGGACGACGCCACGCAGATGCACGAGGTCCTCTACCGCGACCCCGTGGCGATGCGCTACGTGGGTGGCCCGCGGACGTTCGCGGAGACCACGCAGCAGGTCCGCGGGTATGCCGAGGACCATGTCCGGCGGGGCTACGCGTGCTGGGTGGTCGAGGAGCGCGAGACCGGCCTGATCGTCGGCGAGGCCGGGTTGCACCCGTTCGACTCGAAGGGCCCGGAGATCGAGCTGGCCTACGCGTTCGGCCGGCCGTTCTGGGGTCGCGGCTTCGCGACCGAGGCGGCCCGAGCGATCGTGGCCGAGGGCTTTGGCGACCTCGGGCTCGAGGAGATCGTGGCCGTGGCCCGGGACGAGAACACGGCGTCGCTGCACGTGCTGGAGAATCTCGGGTTCGTGCAGGACGGTCGACGGTTCGCGTGGGGTCACGACCACCCGTTCTTCCGGCTGCGGAGGTCCTGACCGTGGCGGTGCCGAACCGGTGCGCGGGCCCGTTCGGCGCGGCCTACAGCTTCTGGATCGAGCGGGAGAGGCTGGCGCGCATTGTCGGCCGGGCCTTGTGGGGCATCGACGTCCGGCCCATGTATCGCAGCATGGGTCGGATCGGTGAGGAGCCCTCCGGGAGCACGATCGTCGACGTCCCCTGCGGCAGCGGGGTGGCGCTCCGCGCGCTACGGCCGGAGCAGCGCGTGCGCTACCTCGCGATCGACATCGACGACGCCATGCTCGGCCGGACGCGCACGCGCGCCGCCGGCCGGGCCCAGATCGAGACGCTCCGGGGAGACATGCGCGCGCTCCCGCTCGAGGATGGCCTCGCGGACCTCGTGTGCTGCTTCAGCGGCCTGCACATGATCGAGCGACCTTGTGACGCCGTCACCGAGCTCAGCCGCATCCTGCGCCCGGGCGGCTCACTCATCGGCTCGACGTTCCTGCGCGGCGGGACTCGCCGCCAGGAGATGCTCATCGCCATCGAGCAGCGGCGCGGAGGTGCGCCGCAGCCGTTCGCCGCGCACGAGCTCCGGGCGTGGCTGGCGGAGGCGGGGCTCCATGAGGCGCACGTGGGCGAGGGCGGTTTCGCCGTGTTCAGCGCACGCAAGCCCCCAGCTTGAGGGGTGTGGGATCTGAGCGACGGATTCCGTCGTCGAAGTCCCACTCCCCTGGGCGAGGCAGCGGGCCTACGGCTCGGAGCCGACCGGCATCGGCCGGTCGGGGGTCAGCTCGATGAACACCGCGTCGGTGACCGGGCGGGACATCCGCTCGAACAGACGCCGTAACGGGCCCCAGCTGCGCTGGATGACCTGCGCGGCGCGCTCGCGCCCGGCCGCGTCGTCGATGACGCGGCCGAGCGCGGCGATCGGCTCGCCTGTCGGGGCACCGCGCGCCGTGGAGGGGGCGACGAGCGCACGGCCCTGCCGGCGCAGGCGCTTGGCCTTGTACGCGTGCTCCTCCGTCCACACGTAGAGGCGGTCGCCATCCTGGCCGAACCACACGGGCGTGGGAACGGGAGTCCCGTCGCGCCGGTAGGTGACGAGCAGCATGTGGGTGCGGCCGCGCAACGCGTCGAAGCCGACGTGGCGCACGGGCATCGTGAGCACCCTCGATGCATCACCCGAGCGCGTGCGGTCGAGCAGGCGCTTGTT
>JAEMSV010000040.1 GCA_016462625.1 Solirubrobacteraceae bacterium
TCCCCCGCCCGATCCGAAGGAGACGGCGCGGCTGCTCATGGCCACCCACCGCGAGTACCTGCTCGACACCTTCGGCGACGGGCGGCCGAAGCGCGGCGCCACGCGCGCGGCGACCCGCACGCTCGACGCGCTCTGGGCCCGACTGCTGGCCTGACGTCCACGCCAGGCGTAGGATCGGCCCGTGGCACTTCCCCCCGGTCCCGGCGGTCCCTCGCTCGTCGTCTCGGCGCAGTTCCTCCGGCGCCCGCTCGACAGCCTGCGCCGGTGGCAGGGCGAGTACGGCGACGCGTTCACCATCCGCTTCACCGGCTTCAAGCCCGGGGTCTACGTCTCCGACCCACAGGAGATCAAGGCGCTCCTGACGGGTGACCAGTCAGACCTGCTGGCGGGTGAGGCGAACTCGTTCCTCGCCCCCGTCCTCGGGCCGAACTCGGTGCTCGTGCTCGACGGCCGCGAGCACCTGCGCCAGCGCAAGCTCCTGCTGCCCCCGTTCCAGGGCTCGCACATCACCACCTTCCGCGAGATCATCCGCGCCGCCGCCGAGCGCGAGGTCGACCGCTGGCGCGCGGGCGACCGGATCGTCCTGCGCGACCGGATGCGCGCGCTGACCTTCGACGTCATCTCCCACGCGGTGTTCGGCGTCACCGAGCCCGCGCGCGTCGAGCGGCTGCGGACCGCGCTCACGGCGGTCATCGACGTCGCGACCGCCGCCCTGCTGCTCCCCGGCCTCCAGACCGACCTCGGCCCGTACAGCCCCGGCGGCCGGCTCAAGCGCCGTCTGGCCGCGGCCGACGCGCTCATCCTCGAGGAGATCCGCACGCGCAGGGCCGCGCCTGATCTCGACGAGCGTGACGACGTCCTCTCCCTCCTGCTGCGCGCCCGCGACGAGGACGGTCGGGCGATGAGCGACGACGAGCTGCGCGACGAGCTGTTCACCATGCTGGCGGCCGGTCACGAGACGACCGCCACCGGGCTGGCCTTCACCTTCGAGATCCTGCTGCGCAACCCCGAGGCCCTGGCCCGCGTACGGCAGGCGATCGAGGAGGAGGACGACGCCTACCTCGACGCCACGGCCAAGGAGTCGCTGCGGCTGCGGCCCGTCGTCGATGCCGCGGAGCGCACCCTGACGAAGCCGCGCACCGTCGCCGGATATGAGCTCCCGCCCGGCACGATGGTGTTCCCGGCGATCGCACTGGTGCACCACCGGCCCGACCTCTACCCCGAGCCCGACGCGTTCCGCCCCGAGCGGTTCCTCGACGGCGGCGCAGAGTCCTACGCCTGGCTCCCGTTCGGCGGCGGGATCCGGCGCTGCATCGGCGCCGCGCTCGCGCAGGCGGAGATGGTCGAGGTGCTGCGCGTCGTCGCCGCGCGCACCGAGCTGCACCCGCGGCGCAGCGGGCCCGACCCGATCGTGATGCGCGGCGTGACGCTCGCGCCCAAGCACGGCGTGCCCGTGACCGTGCGCCGCGTGCTGCCGACTGGCGTGCGCCCCAAGACGACCGCGCCGGCGATGCGCGAGCCGGCGACCGTGGCCTGACCTAGCGCAACGGCGGCCCGACGACGCGCATCCCGACCTCGGCGCCGAGCTCCGCGAACGCGGCGGGGACGATGGCATCGGTCGGCAGCGCCGCGAACCGGTCGAAGAACGGCTCCATTCCCGCCGGGGTGAACAGGACGAGGATCCGCGCGGGGGCGCTCCCAGCGCTGACGAAGCAGTGCGCGACGCCGCGCGGAACGAAGACGAATGTCCCGGACGGCGCGTCGGAGATTTCCTCGCCGAGCTGGAAGCGCAGGTCGCCTTCGAGCACGAGCCACGCCTCGTCCTGCGCATCGTGCACGTGCAGCGGCGGGCCGTCGCCGGGCGCGATCTCGTTCTCCAACGCCGTGAGCATGCCGCCCGTGTCCTCGGCGCGCACCTTGAACGTGAGCGGGCCGCCGGCCGGGCCCTGGATGGTCGTTCCCTGACCGGGAAGCACGACGCAAGCGATCGGATCGGACATGGCGAAGATCGTACGGAGCCTGCCACCATGCGGCGATGCGTCGCCTCAATCTGAACGACCCCGAGTTCACCTACGAGCCCGACGATCCGGAGGGGTTCCGCGCCGGCCGATTCCGCCTCGCGCTCGGCGCGAAGGACACGGGTGCGAGCCTGTACGAGCTACCGCCCAGGCAGGCGATCTGCCCGTACCACTACGAGTACGGCGAGGAGGAGTGGGCCCTCGTGATCGCCGGCCACCCGACGCTGCGCACGCCCGAGGGCGAACACCGGCTCGACCCCATGGACACCGTCTTCTTCCCCAAGGGCGCCGAGGGCGCGCACCTCCTGCGCAACGACACGGACGAGCCCGTTCAGGTCCTGATGTGGTCGACCATCGTCCACCCCAGCGCGACGGCGTACCCGGACAGTGGGAAGGTCGGCGTCTGGGTCGAGGATCGCTCCGAGAACCTCATGGTCGAGCGCCGGCACGACGTGCCGTACTACCACGGCGAGGTCTGACGTCTCAGACCCAGGCGAGGCGATCGAGGATCGCCGTCGCCGAGCGCAGCAGGTGCTCGCGGTCGACCTGCGGGTCGTCGAGCACCATCTGCACGTGCTCGAGCGCGAGGGCGAGCAGGATTCGCGCCAGCAGCTCGTCGTCGAGGCGCTCGCCGCGGGCGAGCAGCGGCTGCCCCCAGCGCACGAGCTCGCGGGTGCGGTCCAGCAGCGCGTCGCGCCGGCGGTCGACGAGCTTGCGGACGACGGCAGGCGTGCCCTCGGGCAGGTGCAGCACGAGCTGCCAGGTCAGCGGCCGCTCAGCGGCGGCCTCGAGCACGCGACCGAGGCTCCCCAGCAGCAGGTCGCGCGGGGACTGGTCGCCCGGATCATCGGGAACCACGCGGTCGAGGACGGCCTCGACCCGGCGCTGCTCGCGACGCAGCAGCGCGATCTGGAGCGCGGCGAGGCTCGGGTACGCGCGGTAGACGATCGGCTTCGTCACGCCCGCCTCGGTGGCGATGCGCTGGGCCTGCACCGCGCCGTAGCCCTCCTCGACGATGAGGCGCAGCGTGATGTCGAGCAGCTGGCGGCGCCGGTCGGCGATCGGCATCCGCGGCGCGGATGCGACTCCGCGCGGGCTCATGCGCGCCCGCCTCCGGCGGGCAGGAGCGACACGATGTCCGCGACCGCGCCGGCGACCCGCTTCGGCGGCCACCGGTCCGGCTCGGCGAGCACGAGGCGCCCGAGGTCCTCCCCGACGGCGACGATCATCCGTGCGACGACGTGCGAGTCCGCCCCCTCAGGCATGCCGCCCACCTGCGCGAGCCCCCAGCGCACGAGGCCCTCGACGCGGTCGATGATCTCGCGGCGGCGCTGCTCGTAGCGGCGGCGCAGCGTGTCCGGACGACCCGAGGCCGGCATGAGCAGGACCTGCCAGGTCAGCGGATCGGCGCGGACGGCGTCGAGGAAGCGCTCGGCCGCAGCCGCCAGCACCTGCGGGGGTGACGCGTCGCCGGGCGACGCGAGCAGGTCGGCGGGGATCGCCGAGAGCGCGCGGGCCTCCACGTCGTCGGCGGCGGCCCGGAGCAGCGCGTCGAGGTCGCCGAACAGCGCGTAGAGCGGTGTGCGGGTGATCCCGGCCTCCTTCGCGATGACCTCCATCGTCAGTCCGGAGAATCCATCGCGGGCAAGGACGCGACGCGTGGCATCGAGGATCTGGCGGCGCCGCGTATCGGCGTCGAGACGTGGAGTGCGCGTTGCCACGCGCAAATCATGGCGCGTATGCGGACGACCCATGCGTTACCACGATGTTCGTACATTCCGGTAACGTTCCGGCGCATGACCGCGGGAAGCCTCTCGCTCGCCGCCGCCGCACCCTCCGCGGGCGGCGCCGAGACCACGCAGATCCTGATCGTCACGCTGGCCGCCTCCGCGGTCCTCGGCGTCCTCGTCCTCGTCGGTCTGCGCCAGCGCACCCGGCCGCTCGCCGTGGTCGAGACCTTCGAACGGTGGAGCCGCGGCGTCGGCGGACTCCCCGGCTGGGCCGCCATCCCCGCATCGATCGCCGCGATCGCACTGATCCCCTGCCTGCTCGGCCTCATCTGGGATGAGTCCCTGCACATCGACAACGGGCGCGACGACGGCCCGCTCGCCAACCCGTCCCATTACCTGTTGCTGCTTGGCCTCCTCGGGGGGCTCGCGGCCGGGTGGCTCGCCGTGGTTCTCCCGAAGCCCGGCGAGCTGCCCGGCCCCGCCGCGGTCCGGCTGACGCGGGACTGGTCGGCGCCGGTGGGCGGCGTCCTCATTACCTGCGCGTCGGCGTTCTCGCTCGCCGGGTTCCCGCTCGATGACGTCTCGCACCGCCTGTTCGGCCAGGACGTGACGCTCTGGGGCACCACCCACCTGTGGATGATGGTCGGCCCCGTCATCACCGTCATCGGCCTGATGATCCTCCTGCGTGAAGGCCGTCTGGCCATGCGCAGCGAGCGCGGCGCCGACGCGGCCCCCTCCGCGTCGGCGCCGCTCCTCCTTCGCCCGCTGCGCGTCCTCAGCCGGGCCGACGTCCAGGCCGGTCTCGCCGGCGGCGGGCTGCTTCTCGGCCTGACGATCTTCCAGGGCGAGTTCGACTACGGCGTGCCGCAGTTCCGCCTGCTGTTCCATCCCGTCACCATCGCCGGCGCGGCGGCGATCGCCCTCGTGTGCACCCGCATCGTCGGCGGCCGCCTCGCGCTCGCCTGGGCGGTCGGCTTCTACCTCGTCACCCGCTGCGCGTACACCGTGATCGTCGGCCCGATCTTCGGCCAGTCGGTCGCCCATTTCCCGCTCTACCTCGCCGAGGCCCTGCTCGTGGAACTCGCGGCGCTGATGGCGAATCCGCAGCGGCGTTCCGTCGTGTTCGGCCTCCTGGCCGGAGCCCTGATCGGCACCGTGGGGGTCGCCGCCGAATGGGCGTGGAGCCAGGTGTGGATGCCGATCTCCTGGCCGGGTCACATCCTGGCCGGCGCGATCGCGGTGGCGCTGCCGGTAGCGATGGCCGGCGGCGTCCTCGCGGTCTTCATCGCGGGCGGGCTGCAGCAGCGCAGCGAGCTGATGCGCTCGCGCGCGTTCCAGCTCGGCGCGGTGGCCGCGGTCCTCGTCATCGGCGTCGTGCTCGCAGGTCTGCGCCCGACCGACTCCCCCGACGCGCGGGTGATCGTCTCGCTCGAAGAGGTCCGCTCCGCGCCCCAGCGCGAGGTCGTGGCGACCGTCCGGTTCGACCCGCCCGAGGTCGCGCGTGACGCAGACTGGCTGCGCTCGATCTCTTACCAGGGCAAGGAGCCACTGCGCACCGACGAGCTGCGGGAGGTCGCGCCCGACGTCTGGCGCTCCGAGCCGATGCCCGTCCACAGCACGTGGAAGTCGGCCATTCGCCTGCACCGCGGCACGACGATGTCCGGCGTCCCGGTCTTCCTGCCGCGCGACGAGGGCATCCCCGCCGCCGAGGTCCCGGCCCCGGCGTCGTTCACCCGCCCGCTCGTCGTCGAGAAGCAGCTGCTCCAGCGAGAGGCCAAGGACGACGTGCCCGCCGGAGCCACCCTGACCGCGCAGCTGATCGTGCTGATCGCGGTGCTCACCCTGCTCGGCCTCGCCGGGTGGTGCCTGGTCCGGCTCGGTTGCTCGGCCGAGCCGGATCGGGCGAAATCGGCCGCCTCTCGCCGCCCCGCCATGGCGGCGCACGAGATTTCGACAGTCTGACCAAGACAAACGCGCTCGGGTCGCGTAGCTTCCGGCTCTTCACTGCCCTCCGCTTGAAGGACGACGACGTATGACCCCGCCCGACACCATCCTCCTGGTCCACGGATTCTGGGTGACTCCCAGGAGCTGGGAGGACTGGAAGGCCCGCTACGAGGCGAAGGGGTTCAAGGTCATCGCCCCGGCGTACCCGGGCTTCGACGTCGAAGTCGAGGCCCTGAACGAGGACCCGACGCCCGTGGTCGACCTGCGCGTGCCGGAGATCATCGAGAAGTTCGAGGGTGTCCTGGACCAGCTCGACTCGCCGCCGATCATCATCGGCCACTCGGCCGGCGGCGCGTTCACGCAGATCCTGCTCGACCACGGCTACGGCGCCGCGGGCGTCGCGGTGAACTCCGCGCCGACCGAGGGCGTCAAGGCGCTCCCGCCCGAGCAGATCAAGGCGACCTTCCCCGTCCTGAAGAATCCGGCCAACCACCACAAGGCCGTGGGGTACACGTTCGAGCAGTGGAAGTACGCGTTCACGAACGGCTTCACGGAGGAGCGCGCGAAGGAGCTGTACGACCGCTACCACGTGCCCGCCTCCGGCCGGATCCTGTGGGACAGCGTCACCGCGAACCTGCTGCCCGGCCACCAGGACACGTGGGTCGACTACAAGAACGCCGACCGCGCGCCGCTGCTGTTCATCTCGGGCAGCACGGACAACCTGATGCCGCCCGCGATCCAGAAGTCGAACCTCAAGCACTACAAGGGCGAGGGCACGATCACGGAGATCAAGGAGTTCGAGGGGCCGCACCTCCTGCCGTCCTTCGAGGGCTGGGAAGCGGTCGCCGATTACGCCCTGGACTGGGCGCTCGAGCACGCGAAGACGGGCGATCCGGCCTGACCGGCATATCCTCGGTGGGAGCGTGACCGAGCTCCACGACATCGAGACCCGTGACGACATCGAGCGCCTCGTGCGCGCGTTCTACGGACGCGCGCTCGAGGACGAGATCATCGGGTGGCTCTTCACCGACGTCGCGAAGCTCGACGTCGAGGCACACGTCCCCCAGATCGCGTCGTTCTGGGAGACGGTGCTCCTCGGGGTGAAGTCCTACAACGGCTCGCCGTTCCCGCCCCACTACGACCTGCACATGAAGGCGGGCTTGAAGCCCGGGCACTTCGCGCGGTGGGTGGCGCTGTGGGAGACGACGGTCGACGAGCTGTTCTCCGGCGAGCGCGCGACGATGGCGAAGGCCCATGCCCTGCGGGTGGCGCAGGCGTTCAGCCGGCGGCTGCAGGACTACCCGGCGCGCGGCGGGGTCGCCGACCCGCCGGAGGGACTCCTGCCGATGACGCAGCACGTTCCCAAGTCCGACTAGCGGCCCAGCACGAGGCGCGCGGCGCTCTCCTGGAGCCGTGCGGCGAGCTCAGCCGGGAGGCCGCCGTGGAAGCGCAGACCGCGAGGGCTCTCCCGGAAGATCCTCGCGTAGAACACGCATGCCGCGGCGTATGCGCTGGCGGGGCCGGGGTGATGGCCATCGAACTCCCATGTCAGGGCGGGCCAATCGTCAGCGTTCGCGGCGAGCAGGGCGGTTCCCGCGGGAGCGACCTCCACGCCCAGGCGCGTTCCGACCTCCGCGTACCCGCGCGCGAGCGCGAGCTGCATGCTCCGATAGCCGCGAAGCCCGAGCTCCGGCGAGCCCCTGCGATAGCCCGCGGTCTCGTACAGCAACGGCCGCGCGCCGCGTGTGCGAATCTCGGCGGCGAACCGCCGGGCGGCCGGATACATCTCCTGCTTCCTCCACGCGTCGATCGCAGGAATCTGGCTCTGCTCCTGGAGCACGACGACGTCCCAGGACGACGCGCGCAGCGACGTGAACGACTCCGGTCGCGCAAGATGGTCAGCCAGCCGTGCGCCGGCCACGGCGAGCGCCCGGACGGCGACATGCTTGCCGCCGCTGCGCGCGAGCCGGTCGAGCGTCGTGGGCGTGTCGTTGACGTAGGTCATGCTGTTGCCGACGAACAGCACGCACAGGTCCGCCGGACGGTCCGGCTCGCAGCGAACGGGTCCGAGACTTTGCCGGGCGACAGCGAAACCGGATGCCCGCGTCGTGCGGGTCTCCGGCACCGGGTGCGTCACGCGCCACGCCAAGGCGACGCCAATCAGTAACAGGCCGAGGACCAGGATCTGGGGTCGCACCCGCCTCGTCTGCATCCCGCCACGTATCGGCGGAATGCGCGGGCGGCGCGATCGAGTTTTCGTCTACGGCCGCCCGGCCCGCGGCGCCGGCGCACGAACCGTCACGACCTGGCCCGACCGCTCCCCGTTCTGCAACGCGTCCGGCCCTCCCCACTCGGCGGCGAGCATAAACAGCGTTCGGCCGTCGTCGCCGCCGAGCATGCAGGCGAAGCCCCCGCGGTCGAGCTCCACCGTGTCAAGGACCTCACCGCCCTCGCGCACCCGCACGCAGCGCGCGTGCGGGACGTCGGCGAACCACACCGCGCCCTCGGCGTCGAGGCAGATCCCATCCGGCGCGTGGTCGCCGAGGTCCGCCCACACGCGCGGGTTCTCGAGGGTCCCGTCCTGAGCGATGTCGTAGGCGGTGAGCCGGCCCCCGTACGACTCGGCGACGATCAGCGTCCCGCCGTCGGCCGTGATCGCCATGCCGTTGGGGAACGCGAGCCCGTCGGCGACCTGCCGGGCCTCGCCATCGGACGTGACGAGCGCGATCTGGCCGGTGCTCGGCGGCGCGCCGCCCATCATGTCGAAGCCGATTCCGTTCACGTACGCGTTGCCGCGGGCGTCGACCACGAGCTCGTTCCAGGGATGTGACGAGATCCTGCCGAGATCGGCGTACGGGACGAACGCCCCGTCGGGCTCCTGCCGGAGCAGCTCCGCCTCGGGGCCCGAGACGAGCAGCAGGCTCCCGTCGGGCAGCCAGTCGATGCTGAACGGGATCCGGGTGGGCACGGGGATCCGTCGCTCGATCCCCGCGCCCGGGTCGAGGACGAGAATCTCGGCCGCGCCCCAGTGCGCGACCCACAGGCGCCCGTCGTGCCAGCGAGGGGACTCGCCGATGATGATGCCCGTCTCGAGAATGGTCATTGCCGGGTTGACCTGTCACAGAACCGAAACTCATCGCTGGCATAGTGCGGCGCATGGAGATCCGCCCCGCGACCGTCGCCGACGCCGCCGCGTGCGCCGCGCTCTACGCGCCGTACGTGCGCGAGACGGCCATCACGTTCGAAACGGAGGTCCCGACCGAGGCCGAGATGGCGCAGCGGATCGCCACCGCGCTCGAGAAGCACGCGTGGCTCGTCCTCGAGGAGGACGACGGGCGGCTCCGCGGCTACGCCTACTCCCGGCAGTTCCACGCCCGCGCCGCGTACCAGTGGGCGTGTGAGGTCAGCGTGTTCCTCGAGCACGATGGCCCGCGACGCACCGGCGCCGGCCGCCGCATGTACGAGGCGCTGCTGCCCATACTGGCCGGCCGTGGCTACCGGACGGCGATCGCCGGCATCACGCTCCCGAACGAGGGCAGCATGGGTCTCCATGCCGCCCTCGGGTTCGAGCTCGTCGGGACCTACCAGGACATTGGCTACAAGCTCGGCGCCTGGCACGACGTCGCGTGGCTGCAGGCGACGCTCCAGCAGCTCGACGACCCGCCGCCCGAGCCGCGTTAGCTGCTAGCCGGCTGGCGAGGCCGGCGGCCCGATCGGCTCGAGCGAGTTGCCCGGCGCGATCTCACCGCAGTTGCTCGAAGCCGGGGCGCCCTTGAACCGCGCGTTCAGCCAGACCATCGCCTGCGGGGTCCAGGTCAGCGCGGCCCCGATGTGGCTGGCGGCGCCGTACTGGCGGTACTTCACCGTCACGCCCTGGTCGCAGAACTTCCGCGCGAGCGCGCGGACGTCGCCGGCGACCATCACGCCGTCGCCCTTGCCGATCCCGGGCTTGTTGCCCTTCGTGCCCTCGAGCTCGCCCTTCGCGCCCTGCCCGATGAAGAGCGGCGTGGTCGGCGTGCCGTACGAGCCCATGATCAGCTGGTTGACCTTCTCGACGTAGATCGGGATGTCCTCGGGCGTGTGGTACTCGGGCTTGGTCAGCGACTTCCACGTCAGGCCGGGGTACTGGCCGAGCACGTTGGCGATGGAGTCGTTCTTCATCTTCTCCACGAGCCGCAGGCCGCGATCGTTCAGGTACGGCTTGAGGTCGACCTCGAAGGACCGCGCGATGCCGATCACGGCCATCGGGATGACACCCGCCCACACCGTGCTGCCGTCCACGTAGCCGAGGTTCGTCGACGGCTTGACGAGCACGCCGCCGAACGCGGCGCCGACGAGGCGCCTATCGATGTCGGGCGCGTACTTCGGCGCGAGCTCGGCGGCCCACTCGGTGGCAATCGCGCCGCCGGAGTAGCCGAGCATGCCGATCTTCGTGTCGTCTGCGAGGCGACTCAGCGGTGTGTTGAACGCCGCGCGCAGGCCGTCGAGGGTGTTGTAGCCGTACTCCAGGCCGGCGGCGAAGTTCGCGCTCTGCCCCTGGGTGTCGGGGATGGCGACCGCGTAACCCTGCTGCAGCAGGGGCGCGATCAGCACCGCTTCGACGGACATGATGGCGCCGCCCAGCGTCACCCCGCCGGCGATGGCGTGCGACGGCTGGTCGTACGGGCTCAACGAGTCGTAGAAGGACTGGTAGGAGACCAGGCGCGACGGGCCGCGGCGGACCAGCGGGCGCAGGATCGTCGTCGCGTTGACCGTGGGACGCCCGAGCTGGCTGGTCGAGCGGTAGGCGATCTGCAGCGCCTTGACCGGCAGCGCGATTCCGGACACGTGGTAGGTCACCGTTCGCGTCTTCGTGACGGTGCCAGGTGCGAGGTCGGCGAGCGGCGTGGCGCCGTCGTACATGTAGAACGGGTCCTGTCCGGGCCGCGGCACGGCGGACGCCGTCGCGGGCGCCAACAGCCCCATTGCCATCACCATGCACGCAGCCGTCCTGAGACGACCACGCCATGCCCCCGCACGCGTGACCCGCATCTGCTCTCCCCCGCTGAAGTTCTTCCTACCGGCGAGTAACTGTACAGGTCGTCAGTTAGCGGCGAAAGGCTCCCTCGGCCGACCCGCGATGATGCACCCGAATGCTGGCTGTGGCCGCCCTCACGTCTGCGCTGGCGGCCAACGCCCCGGTCGTCGTCCATGACTCGCGCGAGCAGTTCCCGCTCAGCTCGGTCGCCGCGGCGTCCGTGGTGGTTCCCGGGCGCGACGGCGACCGGCGGTCGGCGGTCTACGGCCGCGCCACCCCGGCGGCCGGCGGCGGCGCCTGGCTGCAGTACTGGCTCTTCTACGCCGGCAACGACCAGGACCGCGGGATCGTCCGGACCGGCCGCCACGAGGGCGACTGGGAGATGGTCCAGTACCGGCTCGATCGCACGGGCCGCCCCGTCGAGGCCGTGTACGCCCAGCACTCGATCGCTGAGCGCTGCGCGTGGTCAGCGGTCGAACAGCGCGGCGGGCGGCCCGTCGTCTATGCGGCCCACGGGTCGCACGCCTCCTACCTGCGCGCCGGGACGCGTGACCGGATGTGGCCAGACCCCAACGACGAGGCCGACGGGCGCGGGGAGATCGTCCGGCCTCGGCTGGTCGCGGTGAGCGCGAGCACCCCGCCATGGATGCGCTGGTCCGGCCGCTGGGGCGGCGCCGAGGCGGCGTGGTGGAACCCGGCCGAGCAGGACTCGCCGACCGGCCCGGCGTTCCAGCAGCAGGGGCGCTGGAGCGACCCCGACGCCTGGGCCCGCGCCGCGACGCCATGCCGGGCCGCCTGCGACGAGGTCGGGGAGTGCGACGACAAGGAGACCCTGATGGGCGTCGGAATGGCGGGCCTCGCGACGCTTCTCGGGCTGCTCAGCGTCAGATGGTGGCGGCGCCGCAGGACCGCGTCACGGCTTCAAGACGACCTTCCCCACCGTCCCGCGTGACTCGAGTGCGGCGTGTGCCGCGCCGGCGTCCGCGAGCGCGAACGGCTCGTCGACCAGCGGCACGAGCGAACCGTCCGCCGCCGCGGCCAGCGCAGCATCCTCGAACACGCGCAGGCCGCCCGGATGGCTGAGGAGCCGCGGCCCGATCGCCGCCGACGCGGTGAGCCCGCCGCCGTAGAGATCGGCGGTGGTGATCTGCGTCGGCTCGCCCGCCGACCAGCCGAACAGCAGGATCCGCCCGCCGGGCGACAGCAGGCGCATCGCGGCCGGCCCGACCTTCCCGCCGACACCATCGAACACCACCGTGAGCTTGCGGTCGCCCAGCGCCTCGCGCACCGCGTTGGGCCATGCGTCCTGCGTGTAGTCGACACCGGCGTCGGCGCCGAGCGCTCGCACGCGGGCGACCTTCCCGTCCCCGCCAGCCAGGCCGATCGTGAACGCGCCGGCCGTGCGTGAGGCCTGCACGAGCAGACTGCCGATCCCGCCCGCGGCGGCCGTGACGAGCACCGCATCGTCCGCCTGCAACTGCGCGACATCGAGGATCCCCTGCGCGGTGCGGCCCGTCCCGATCGCCGCGACCGCCGCCTCGAACGGCAGGACTTCCGGGATCGCGTGGACGAACCCCGCCTCGCGAACGGCGAGCTCGGCGTAGCCCCCGCTGGCCTGCCCGAGATGGGCGACCGCACGCTTGCCGAGCCAGGACGGATCGACGCCGGCGCCAACCTGGTCGATGACCCCCGCGACCTCCCGGCCGGGCGTCATCGGGAGATCGGGCAGCGGGAACGGTCCGCCCGACTCGCCTGCCCGGATCTTGGTGTCGAGCAGGTGGACTCCTGCAGCACGCACGCCGATGCGCACCTGGCCTTCCCCGGCGATCGGGTCGGAGCGCTCTTCGTAGATCAGGGTCTCGGGCGGGCCGAACTCGTGCTGGCGGATCGCGTACATGCGCCGACCGTAGGTCTTCAAGTGCGCTTGAGGTCAAGGCCGGACGCGAGAATCCCGGCGATGTTGCGCCCCGCCACCGCCGCCGACCGAGCGGACCTCGTCGCCCTGGTCATCGCCGAGGACGCGGCCTGGTCCTCCGGCCCGACACCGTCTGCCGAGGAGGCCGCCGAGTACGTCGATCAGTGCGCGCCGGGAATGGTCTTCGAACGCGATGGTCGTGTGGCCGGATACGCCGCGGTCGGCGAAGGCGGCGACGCGATCCTGCTGGCCGATCCCGATGTCGATCCGGGGCCCGCCCTCGAACCGCTCGTCGCATGGCTGCGCGAGCAGGGCCAGGACGAGCTCGACACGTACGCGGCCGACGAGAAGCGGATCGCGTGGTTCGAGGCCCACGGCTTCGCCCACCGCCGCTCGGTCTTCGATCTTCACCGTGGCGTCGCGCCGTCGCTGCCACCGCCGGCGTGGCCGGACGGGATTTCGCTCGCGCCCTACCGGGCCGGAACCGACGACGCGGGCGCGTACGACCTGATCTACGTCGACGCGGCGTGGGACGAGGTGCCCGGGCACAACCATCGGCCGCTCGACGCGTGGCTCGCGATGTTCACGCCCGAGTACGACGGCTGGATCGCGCGCCGCGGGGAACAGCCCGTCGGCTGGATCTCGGGCCGCCTCTTCGAGGACCGGCGCGGATGGATCCAGCAGCTGGCCGTCGCGCGGTCCGAACGCGGCCGGGGCCTCGGCCGTGCGCTCCTCCTCCACGCGCTCGGCGCGCTGTGCGAGCAGGGCGCGACCTCGCTCGCCCTCGGGGTGCAGGGAGAGAACGACGGCGCCGTTCGGCTGTATCGCGACGTCGGCTTCGCGGTCACCTGCGAGTGGCGCGTGTACGCGGCGCCGCAGCGCTGAGCCGGCCCGGGACCGACACAGCGCGGCACCGCTCGACGAGCCTCTGGTCGATCAGCGTGCCCTCGACGCGGTCCGAGCCGAAGCGGAACATCGCCGGACTGTACCTTGGGTCACGTGAGCGCCGAGCCCGACGACGACCCGGCACCCGACGCGGGCAAGCTGCCCACCGGCCGGGTCGCGCGCACCGCACGGGTCGGCGGCCTGGTCGCCGGCCAGGGACTGCGCTGGGCCGGGATGCGAACCGCGAACCGCGTCCGCACGCCCGAGCGCGCGGAGGCGGCGCAGAACGAGCGCACCGCCGCGCTGGTCGGCCAGATCGTCGACCAGCTCGGCCAGATGCGCGGCGCGGCGATGAAGGTCGGCCAGATGCTCTCGATGGTGGAGTTCGACGACCTCCCCGAGGACCAGCAGGACGATCTGCAGCGCAAGCTCGCCGCGCTGCGCGACGACGTGCCGCCGGTGCCGTTCTCCGATCTCGAGAAGCTCATGCGCCAGGAGTTCGGCGGGCCGCTCTCGCGCGTGTTCTCCGACTTCGACCAGCGCGCATTCGCCGCCGCGTCGATCGGCCAGGTCCACCGGGCGACGACCGTCGGCGGCGACGATGTGGTCGTGAAGATCCAGTACCCCGGTGTCGCCGAGGCGGTCGAGACCGACCTGCGCAACGCGACCATGCTGCTGCCCCTCGTCAAGCGTCTCGCGCCTGGGCTCGACGGTAAGGCGCTCGCCACCGAGATGCGCGAGCGGATCGGCGAGGAGCTCGACTACGAGCTCGAGGCGCAGAACCAGCGACGGGTCGAGCGACTGATGCGCGACCACCCGTTCGTGCTGATCCCGCACGTGCACACCGACCTCTCCACGCGGCGGGTGCTCGTCTCGGACTTCGTCGCCGGCGAGCGGTTCGAGGAGGTCCGCCGCGACGACGAGGCCACACGCGACCGCTACGGCGAGATCGTCTTCCGGTTCTTCCTCGGGCTGCTCTACCGCGACCGGATCGCGCTCGGCGATCCGCATCCGGGCAACTACCTGCTGTGCCCCGACGGCCGCGTCTGCTTCCTGGACTTCGGACTGCTCCGCAGTGTGAGCCAGAGCCACGTCGACGCCGAGCGGGCCATCAACGCCGCGATTCGCGACGACGACGCCGCGGCCCTGAAGACGGCACTGATCGCCGGCGAGTACCTGCCGGCGGGCCGCTCGGACGCCGTCGATCCGGAGTGGGCGCTGAAGGTGATGCGCAGCGCGATCGGCTGGTACGCCCGGCCCCGTGAGCGGCGGTTCTCCCCCGCGGACAGCCGGGACCACCGCGACCGCGAACGCCCCGATGCCGAGGCGCGCGCGGCCGCGAAGCTCCAGGTCAATCAGTTCACGATCCCACCGGAGTCCCTGCTGATCCGGCGGATGCACGGCATCGTCGCCGTGACGCTCGCCCAGCTCCGCGCCGGCGCGAACTGGGGCGCCATCGCCGCGGAGTACCTCCACGGCGGGGAGCCCACGACCGCGCTCGGCGAGGCCGAGGCGGAGTTCTTCTCCGGGCGGGACTGAGCGAGTCGCCTCATCGGCGAGCCCCGAACGTCGGCACATCGTTCGCATCTTCCCGGGGGTCAGCCGCTGCCGTCATGGCGTCACGGGGACCGGACCACGGACGCTCACCGGGCGCAGCGTCATCGCCGCGATGCCCGCGCCCAACGCCCACACCGCGCTCACGAGGTAGGCGTCCTGCATCGCGCCGATCGCCGCGGCAGCGGAAGCCGGCGTCCCCACGATCGCGATCAGGATCGCGGTCCCGAGCACCCCACCGAACTGGCGGAACGCCGACGAGATCGCGCTCGCCGACCCGAACCGCTCCGGCGGCACATCGCTGAGCGCGGCCGCGCCGAGCGTCGGGAACGCCATGCCGAGCCCCGTCCCGTTCAGGATCATCGCGGGCAGCCAGGTGCCGAGGAAGTCGGGCTCGGCGCCGGCGCTCTGCACCACCAGAATGCCCGCGACGTACAACAGGCAGCCCGGCACGATCACCGCCCGATGACCGTGGCGGTCGGCGAACTTCCCGGCCGGAATGGCGGCGATGGCGGTGGCCACGGCACCCGGGACGACGGCCATTCCGGCCTTCAGGATCCCGTACTGCCACACGGTGGTCAGGAACAGGATGTTGGCGAGGATGGTCGAGAAGAAACCCATCCCGAGGAGCATCAGCCCGACGTTGGCGCGACGGAAGCTGGGAATCCGCATGAGCTCGGGGTCGACGATCGGACGGGGATGCGTCAGGCAGCGCCTCTGGGTGGCGACGAGCAGCAGCACCGACGCGGCGCCCGCCCCGAGGATCGACGCGCTCGTCCAGCCCCAGTTCCCGCCTTCGACGATCGCCAGGGCGAGCAGCCCGAGGCCGCCGATGGCCAGTGCGGACCCCGCGAAGTCCGGCAGTCCGCGGGCGTTCTCGTCGATGCTCTCCACGATCGAGCGCCGCGCAGTCGCCCAGACGAACAGCCCGAGCGGGACGTTGACGATGAACACCCAGCGCCAGTCCGCCAGCTCAGCGAGCACACCGCCGAGCGCGGGGCCCCCGGCCGCAGCGAGCGCCGCAGAGGCGCCCCACATGCCGACGGCGGCCGCGCGCTTCTCCACCGGGAACTCCGGCAGGATCAGAGCGAGCGAGACCGGGACGACGATTGCCGCGCCGAGACCCTGCAGGACCCGGGCGCCGACGAGCACCTCCCAGCTCGGGGCCGCAGCGCAGCCGACGGACGCGACGACGAACAGCAGCGTGCCGGCGAGGAACACGCGCTTGCGGCCGAGCCGATCAGCGAGGGCCCCTGCCGGGACGAGCAGGGCCGCGAGGACGATGAAGTACGCGTCGAGGACCCAGGAGAGCTCGGCGAGCGTCGCGTCGGGGAACGACGCCGCCATGCTCGGGAACGCGGTGTTGACGATCGTCGTGTCGAGGAACGCGAGGAACCCGCCGGCGCAGGCGGTGATGATCGCGAGTGTGCGTCGATCCACCCGTCTGGGACGATCGGCCGGAGGCGGAGAAGGGGCAAATGCAGCGATGGGGAGCATGCCCGGAGTCCACCCGCTGACGGGCGTCCTGACAATCGGGACGCCACCCTGAACTTTGCCTTCAGGGCGCGTCGGCGAGCATCGCGCAGAGCTCCGCGCGGCCCGGCGCGCCGAGCTTCTCGTAGGCGGCGGCCAGGTGGGTCTCGACCGTCTTCACACTGAGGAACAGCTCCTGGGCGATCTCGCGATTGCTCCTGCCACTCGCAGCGAGCCCGCAGACCTGGGTCTGGCGCGGGGTGAGCGCGGCGACGCCGTCGAGCGCTGCCTTACGCGGCCGGAGCCCTGACGCGACGAGCTCACGCCGCGCACGCTCGGCGAGCGGCGCCGCTCCAGCGGCGTCAGCGACCGCGAAGGCCGGCCGCAACCATTCCCGCGCCTCCACCCGGCGGCCGAGACGCACGAGGGTGCTGCCGAGCTCGATCTGCAGCTGCGCGCGCTCAAGCACGCCAGGGGCCTCGAGCTCGAGGGCAACACCGGCACGCGCCGCGCGCTGTTCCCCCGGCCGTTCGCAGACGGTGCGGGCGAGCCCTGCTCGCATGCACGCGGTCGGAGCGCCGAACGCGTCGGCGAGTGCGACGTTCTCATCGGCGACGGCGACCGCTTCGTCGAACTTGCCCTGGTGGGCAAGCGCGTGAGCCAGCGTCGCCCTCCACGGGGTCCACGCCGGGTTACCTCGGCCCTGCGCGATCCGTCGCTCGCCGGCCTCGCGCGCGGCGGACTCGGCCTGTGCGAAGTCACCCTCGGCGAGCAGGAGCTGCGCTCGGGCGTGCCGCACGCCCGTCTCCCAGCCCTCGGCGCCGGTCCAGAGCTCGGGCCGGGCAGCGAGAATCTGGTGCGCCTCGTCGAAGGCGCCCTGCTCGGCGAGTGCGCCGACGAGCACCTCCGTCGCAGCCCCTGACAGCAGGCCGGGCGCCGGAGAGAGCGCCAGTGCCTGCCGGGCCTCGCGCGCGGCATCGGCAAGCCGGCCCACGCAGAGCGCCAGATCCCCGGCGTACCAGGCGGCGGTCGCGATGAGCACGACGGAGCCGCTCGCGGTCGCCTTCTCGCGCAATGCCGTGATCGCGCCTTCGGCGTCTTCCACCTGGTCGGTCACCATCAGGACACGGATGCAGAGGTGGAAGCCCGCGCGCACGTCGGCAAGGTCGAGCAGCACGTCGCCGGACAGCGCCGCGCGTGCGAGATCGGCGCAGCTGCTCGCGTGCAGCAGGCCCGTCTCAGCGCCCAGCCACGCGCGGTGGGCGAGCGCGGAAGCGCGCAGCTCGGGGACCTTGGTGGAGAACGGATCGATCGCCTGCACGCGGGCTGCACGCTCTGCGTGCTGCTCGGTGTGGGTGAGAAGGGCGTCCATCGCGGCCAGCTCGGCGGCGAGCGCGAGGTCCGGGTCACCCTCGACCTGCTCGCCGGCTTCCAGCACGTCCGGAAGCCATGCGCCGGTCGGGTCGATGGCCTGCAGCGCGCCGAGCCGCTGAAGGATCTCGACCCGGGTCGCGTCGTCCTCCGTCGCGGCGAGCGCCTGGCGCAGCCGCTCTCCCGCGCGCGACTGACCGGCGTGGAAGGTCGTCGTTCCCAGGTCCGTGAGGATCAGCGCACGGTCGTCGCCGGGCGCGCGTTCGTCGAGCGCGCGGGCAGCGAGTGCGGTCGCGGCCTGCAGGTCGCCCCGCTCGGCAGCGCGGGCCGCCGCCTCCTGGAGTGCGGCGCTGGCGTCCGCGTCGCGGGCCGGGCCGCATGCGAGCAGGTGCTCGGCTACGACCTCCGCCGGTGCGCCCTCGTCCTGCAGGACGCGCGCCGCGTCGCGATGCAGCCGCTCGCGCTCGAAAGGGCCCAGCTGATCACGCACCGCGGCCTCGAGCAGCGGGTGGACCAGACGCCACGCGTCGCCGCGGCAGAGCCCGTCGGCGGCGAGGCGGCCACGTGAGACGGTCAGGTCCCCCGCCATCGGGCCGACGATCTCCGCGACGGTGTGGTGGTCGCTGAACGGGCCCAGGATCGCGAGGGCCTCGGCGACGGCGCGGTCGGCGGGCGACTGATCGGTGAGCCGCCGCCGCAGGTGCACGCGTGCGTCGGGAGATAGCGGCACGGCATGGCGAACCGGGTCGTCGAGAACGGCGGGACCACTCGCTGCGAGCTGGCGCGCGAGCTCGATGAGCAGCCACGGATTGCCCTCGGTCGAGCGCTCGCACGACGCGCACTGCTCGTCGGACGCGCCGGGGGCCTCGCGGCGGATGAGCGTCGCCGCCCCATCGTGGCTCATGGCGGCGGGCTGAAGCACGGTGGCGCCGCCGATGCCGCCGAGAATGCCGACGACGTCGGAGTCCCAGTCGATGACCACTGACCGCGTCGCGACGACGAGGAGGACGGGCAGGTCCGCAATGCGCCGCGCGACGTACGCCAGCACGGCGAGCGACTGCGAGTCGGCCCAGTGGGCGTCGTCGACGAGGAGGGCGAGCGGACGTTCCCGCGCGAGCTCCTCACACAGCCAGACGACGCTGTGACCGATCTCTGTCGCGGGGTCATCATCCGTCACCTCGCCTTCGAGCAGGAGCCGGGCGGCCGGCCCGGCCAACCCGTCCGTGACCCGGTCGCGACCCGCCTCGTCGAGCCGGCGCATCGGCGCCTCGAAGAGCGTGCGCACGATGCCGTATTCAAAGAAGCGCTCCCGCGGGCCGTGGGCTGCTCGACGCACGAGCCAGTCCGCATCGCCGAGCAGCCCCTCGGCCGCATCGAGGAGCGCCGTCTTGCCAAGACCCGCAGGTGCGTCGAGAACGATGGTCTGGCCGGTGCCGTCGGCAGCACCGGCCATCGCCCGACGGATCGCCCCGAGCTCGAGCTCCCGCTCCACCAGCGCGGCCGCCCGGGGCGTCTTGGTCAGTGCAGACACGCCATGCAGCTTGGCATGCGCCGACACGGCCGCATAGCGCGCCCCTGACGGAGGTTCTGTCGACGCGGCGACAGAACGCCGACAGGGGCACCGCTATGTGATGCCTCCCGTCAGCGCACGATCGCCCTCGTGCTGCGGCTGCGGCGGATCGTCGCCGGGCGTGCGCCGCCGGAGACGAGCGTCGCCGTCGCGACAAGCCGCAGCTGGCCCCGCACGCGGGCGGGCACCGTCCAGCGGACGGTGCGCATGCCGTTGCGCGCCTTCGCGATCGCGACGGCCCGGTGGGCCAACGTGTGACCGTTCCGGGTCACCTGCAGGGCGACGGCCCCGGCGGCCGTCGCGGGCAGACCGCTCAGGCGGACCTTCGCGGTCGCGACCCGGCCCTGCACGCGCAGGGATGTGATCGCCGCGCGGGCCCCCGACCGCCCACGGCTGCGCATCATCCGCGCGCGCGTGCGCCCCTGGCGATCGCGCACCGTCAGACGCACGCGGTCCAGGGACGACCAGCGCACCGGCGTGGCGGTGATCGTCGCCCCGCGCCCGACCTTCACCGGCGCGGACACGAACGTCTCCAAGCCGCCGTCGGGCCGCGCTCCCGTGAGGGTGAACGAGGTCGTCGTCGGCGCGCCGTCGTGGGTGATCACGAGCCGGCGGCTGTCGGCGAGGCGGACGGTCTCTTCTCCGCCCGCTGCCGTGCCCATCGACACCCGCGCGGTGCGCGTCAGGTCGTCACCGGTGGTCGCGACCTGCAGCGTGATCCGCCGGGCCGCGGCCTCCTCGCCTGCGGAGAACGTCACGCCGTCGCCCTGGGCGACGCCCGCCGTCTGATCCCGGACGCCCCTGGCGGTGGGCGCCGCGACTGACGCGACCGACCCGTCGGAGACGACCGCCTGGCGGTAGCTGCCCCGCCGGATCCCGCGCACCGATACCGAGGCGGGCTCGCCCTTCTTCGCGAACACCGCGCCCGCGGCGCCGGCGAGCGCCTTGGTCTCCGACATGGGCAGATAGTCCTGGTCCGCCGGCGGGGTCACCAGGCGAGCGGCGCCGTCCGCTGAACCGAACAACGCGAAGGCGAGCACGCCCGGGATCTCCTTGATACCCGGGAGCGACGGATCTCGAGGGATCGCGTTGTACTGGAACGGGGCGAACCCATCGCCGTCGCCGCTCTTGTCTCCGAGCTGCCAGGTCTTCCGATCCGCGGAGATGCGCAGGACGCTGCGATGGGCCTGGCGGTACTGATGCGTGCCCGCGTCGCCCTGCTCGAGCTCGGTGAACGGCACGTTGTTGTCGTAGACGTGGATGTCGACGCCGCCGTCGGGCCGGTCCTCGAGGTCATAGGCCACGGCCACGTGGGCGATGCCCTCGCCGCGGAGCGTGACCGCCGGCGGGTTGCCCGACGCGAGCTGGTCGCGGACCTTCTCGACGTTCACCGAGATGTCACGCGAGCGACGGGCCCAGGCCAACGCGAAGTCCATCGACCCCTGCAGCGCGTGCTGGGTGTCGAGGAAATCCGACAGCGCGTTCGTCGTGCCCGGAATGCTGTACGCGTGACGCTCGGGTGCGCCCCATCGGTTCAGCGTCACCGGGCTGCGGAACCAGCCCTGAACGGCCCGGCTGAACCCGAAGCAGTGGCCGCCCGAGGCGCGCAGCTGAGCGCTCATCACGGGCCACACGAGCAGGGCGACCGGGTCGGGGATCGGCGTGACGACCTTGCAGCTCAAGGGCCAGCAGGGATTCAGCGTCGTGTACGTGTCCTCCTCGCCGAACGCGTCCGTCAGCTCCCCGAACGTCAGGCCGTCCATTGGGAAGTTCTCGAAGCGCAGCCCGTGCCGGTTGCGAAAGCCCCGTACCTGCACTTCGTCGTCGGAGTGGAACCCGATCTGGTCAGGGCCGAGCACGACGATCTTCCCCGAGGTCGCCATCCGCGGCGTGGTGAACGTCAGGCCCGTGCCGCCGGGCTCGATCTCGACGGGCGCCTCGCCGAGCCCCTGTCCGACGCGAACGACCGTCCCGGGGCAGAACCCGTTTCCGGTCATGCGGACCTTCGTGCCTTCGCGCAGCATCTGCGGGGCCTCGAGGATCTTGGTCGCCGGCGAGACGACGTTCGAGATGATCTTCTCCCGGACCACGTCGATCTCGAGCGTCCGCGTCGGAGCGCCCTGGGAGGTGGCGTCCACCGTGATCTTGCTGTTGGCCGGCAGCGCGGCGGTTGACCCCTTGAGCTGCAACTGGACCTCCTGGATGAGGCCGCCTTGCGCCGGGATCTCCGTGCGATCGAGCGACGCGGTGACCGCCGCCGGGACGTTCTTCAGCTCGAGCTTCACGTCGCCGCGGAACTCCAGGTCCCGCTGGACGTGGATCGGGAACGTCGTGTCCCCGCACTTGGGCACCCGCGCCTCGGCGGGGCCGCCTGGCGCCAGCGTGAACGGGCTCGCAACGCGCGCGGTGATCCCGGCGGTCCTGGTTCCCGGCGCGACTGCCGCGTTCCCGTTCGGGCTGCCGGTGATCACCACCGTGCGACCCGCGCCTCTCGGTGACGTTGCGGCAGTGTCGGTGGCCGACAGCCGCAGCGTCGCCTTGTCCTGCGCACCGGGGACGGGGTCGGGCAGGAACTGCGCGGTCACCCCGGCGGCGAGGCGCGTGGCGTCCAGATCGAATCCGCCCGACGAGCCGTTGAGCCGGGCCAGCCCGATCGGCACGTCGACGCTGCCGCCCTGCGGGATCGTAATCTCGTCTTTGGGGACCGACAACGAGACGTCAGGCAGGGTGTTCGAGGGATAGGTGAGGGTGAGATCGTCGATCCCGACGGCGGCGCCGAGCGCGCCCGAGCCTCCCACCACAACCTCGAAGCGAGCGATGTCGGCGGCGGGACTCGTCACGGTCGCAGCCGTGGTGAAGTCCCCCGCCTTGATGGTGACCGGCGTCCCGGTGCCCGCCGGACTCCCGTCGGCCCGGTAGGCCCGCAGCTGGACCGTCACCGCAAGCGCGGCGCCGGGGTCGCGGAACAGGCCGGCATGCACGGTGACCGACGACGCCGACCGCGTCAGCCGCCCCGTCGTGCCGCCCAGCGGGAACTCGCACTCGCTCGCGTCGTCGACCTCGCGCTGGCACACATCCGTGCCGATGTCCGCGACGGCCCTGCCCGAGCGCGCTCCGGCCGCCTCTCGACGGTATGGGCGGTAGCCCTCACCACGCTGGAAGCTCACGAACGAGGTCCCGCGGTACTCCGCCGTGATGGGGGTGTCGAGCGCGGGGCCGGACTCGAAGTCGACCGTGACGGTGTCGGCGGCCTCGGCGGCGGGTGCGCCGGCGAGGGCTGCAAGGGCGGCGAGAACGGCCGCCCGGCGCCATCGTCGGTGCAGGGGGCTATCGCGGTGGGGCTGAGGAATGGGATGGAGGGACATCTCTCCAGCCAACCGACCGTCCCGCGCCCCCACAATCGGGACGCCGCCCTGAACTTAGGCGCGGCGACCCGAGCCGCCGTCGGTCTTTGTCCGCCCTACAACCGGACCGAGCGCATCAGCACCTTCTGCCGTGCACGCATCGGCCGCAGCGAGACGACCACCTTGGTCCGCGTGGTTCCCCGCCGCGCCAGCTCGCGCGCGCCACGCGTCGTCGAGCCCAGGGAGAGCCAGATACGACCGGGGCGCTTGAGTCGCGTCTCGCCGGTCAGCACCGTCAGGAACGGGCCGGCGCCGGTGCGCCGATTGGCCGGCAGCGTGATGGCGGCACTCACCCGTCCCGCAGTGGGAACCCGCACGAGCACCATCGCGCGCTGGCCGGGCAGCCGATCGACATCCAGCAGCTTCAACCGTTGCCGCCGCGCCGGGACCGTCTCGTCGACGACGTCCTCGTCGAGCTCATCGCCTGCCTCGAAGTCGTCGAACCAGTCCTGCTGCCAGGCCAGGCCGAGACCGCCACCGTCGGGATCCTGGCTCTCGTCGCCCAACCCGTCCTGGTCGACGTCCGGCTCCACGACGGCGTCGAGCAGCAGCTCCGTCCCGGTCCCGCCGTCCATGCCGCACGGGTCACATGCGCCGGTGAACGACTGGATCGCGCCGTCGGGCCGCGGACGCCCGCGGACGCCGAGGTCCACCTCGCCGGGCGTGAACACGAAGCCGATGGAATCGCCGCTCTTCACCGGCAGGTGCAAGTCCGCCACCGCGGACCGTGCGCCGGTCTCGGACGACACGGGCACACGGGCCGATCCGACCTCACTGACGCCGACTCCGTCGGCGCCGGCCGGCCGCAGGACCGCGATCCGCGGCTGCTCGGCGCCGGCGATCCGCTTGGCGTAGACGGAGGCCGCCACCAGGACTCCGTCCTCGGGCGCCTCGAGCGTGGCTCCGCGCAGCGCGAACTGCCGGAAGCCGACGGGGACACCGGCCGGGCAGTCCGCACAGGCGAACCCGGTAGGCGTCGCGGACGTGCCAGGCGAGCCGAGGGGCGTTGCTGCGGTCGCTTGCTCGGCACCGAGCGTGGCGGCGAGCAGGAGGGCCGCGACGAGCGAGAGGGTTCCGCGCGGGAGGGTCATGACCACGAGTTCGCATGGGCGTCGCGATCGGTTCACCGGCGAATCGACACGACACGGGGCTTCGCGCTCGCGCCGGCAGAGACCGCGTTGGCCTTGCGCGAGGCGCGGCGATCAACGGCCGACGAGCTCGTCCTCGTACGAGTGGCTTCGGCCGCCCGGAGGCCGACCATGGGTCACTGCCGGGTGGCTGCGTTCAGCGCGCCGAGGAAGTTGCCCTCGAGCAGCGACACCAGCGCTTCTCTGCTGATAGGGCGGTGGGTATCGAGCCATGCCAGACAGGCGGCGACATCGAACGCGATGGCACCGCGGACCGCGAGTGGCAGCGCCGCAGGCACGTCGCCACTGGGAAAGAGCGCGGCGGAGACGCGGGCGACCTGCTTGCCCTCGAGCTCATCGAGGAGTCGCCGGATGTCCTCGTTGCCGCTCTCGCGTGCGCGGTGGAGGGCGCGATACGAGTGCTCGTGCGCATCGACGTACGCCACCAGATGCTCCAGGCCAGCGCGAAGCGCACCTTCCGGCGGCAGGGCGGGGTCGGGCGCGGTCGCCCGCGCGAAGCGCTCGATCCCGGTGGTGGCCACGGCCGTGAACAGCACGCGCTTGTTCGCGAAGTAGTGATAGACGAGGCTGGCGGAAACGCCCGCCTCCTTGGCCACCTCGTCGATCTGCGCGCTCTCGTAGGGCTGACGGGCGAAGACCCTCTCGGCAGCTTCGAGGATCGCCTCTTGCCGCGACTCGACGGACAGGCGCGTGCGGCGCTCGGTGCGCTGGGATGCCCTTCTGCGCTTCAAGGGCGAAGGATCGTACTCCCGGCACAGGTCACCTGGCGGGGCGCTCGACCCGCGTGATGGCGCTGCCGGCCACCTGGACGAACCACAGCGCGCCGTCGGGTCCTTCCGCGATGCCGTCGGGCACGCGGCCTCGTCCGGACACCACATCGTTGAATTCTGTGACCCGCCCATCGACCGTGATGCGGCCGAATCCTCGACCGAAGTACTGCGTGTAGTACATGCTGCCGTCGGTGGACCTCACGATGCTGACCGGGCCGCTCCGGAGCGGGCCGGTACCCGTCGAGAATGGGGTGACCTGTCCGCTCGGGGTAACCCGGTAGACCCTTGATGCCAGGACGTCCGTGGCCCAGACGTTCCCGTCCGGCCCGAGCTCGATGTCCACGGGCATCCCCCAGGCCGGGATCTGGTCGCCGAAGTTCGTCACCTGCCCGTCCGGGGTGATGCGGCCGATGCGGCCACCAAACCGGTAGGTGAACCAGAGGTTCCCGTCCGAGCCAGCGACGATGTCAGTCGGTGCCGACGCAGTCGGGAGGCCGGTCGAGAAGAGGCGCACCGCTCCGGAGGCCGAGATTCGCCCGATCTGAGCCGTGCCCGACAGCGTGAACCACAGGGCTCCATCCGGGCCACTGGCGATACCGAACGGGAGGCCGGCGCGCGGAATGCCCGCGCGGAACTCGGTGATCCGTCCGCCGGTGGTGATCCGGCCGATGCCCCTTCCGACCTCGGTAAACCACAGCGCGCCGTCGGGTCCGACAACGATGCGATCGGGAACGGCCAATCGGGTCGGGAGGCGGTACTCCTCGATCTCACCGGCCGTCGTGATGCGCCCGATCCGGTTACCGACCGATTCGGTGAACCACAGCGCACCGTCGGGTCCCGCGGTGATCGTGGCTGGCGTCCTCCCGGCCGGAAGCCGGTAGGTCGTGACGTCGAGGCCGCTCGAGGCGGCGACCGGCGGTGGCGTCACGGCGACACCACCCAGTAGGGCTCCGACCAAGAGGGAAAGGGAGACCGAGGACCGACACAGAGCAGACATGGGACGACGCTATTGCAGTCGATAGCAGTGGTGGGAATTTATTGTACGGCGTTGTAATAGGTTCGCGGCTCGAATACGGTCGGCTCGTGAGCGAACCTGTGAACATCCATTTCTTCTGCTCGGGCGAGCGCATCCGGGCGTGGCACTTCGCACCCGCAAGCGATGCGCTGCGGTCGATCGCGGGCAGTCCCGCGATCGTGATGGGGCACGGCTACGGGCTCACCCGGGATTGCGGATTGGCCTGGTTTGCCCGGGCATTCGCCGCCGCGGGGGTGCACGTCGTGCTCTTCGACTACCGGGGCTTCGGAGACAGCGAGGGGCACCCCCGAGATGTTCCGCGGGTTGACGCGCAGGTCGAGGACTACGGGGCCGCCATCGCGGCGGCACGTCGCCTTTCCGGTGTGGATCCCTCCCGTGTCGCCGTCTGGGGTACCTCGTACTCGGGCGGCATTGCCCTGGTGGCAGCCGCCCAGGACGGTCGTGTCGCGGCGGCGGTCGCACAGGTCCCGAATCTCGACAATCGGGCGACGCTCGCCTTCCTCATCCGCAACACCCCGCCGCGGCGAGCCCTCCGCCTCACCGGGTGGATCATCCACGATGGCATCCGCGCGCTCCTCCGGCGGCCGCCCGCCTACGTCAAGGCCGTCGGCACTGGAACCGAGGCCGCCGCGTACGTGTCCGACGAAGCCGCTGCGGTGTTGGAGGAGATCCGAGGCCCAGGCTGGGCCAACCAGGTCGCGATGCGGGACTTCCTGCGGCCTCGGCTGTTCCGACCGGTCACCATCCTCGACCGGCTGCCCTGCCGGGTCCTCTTCGTGACGGCGGACAAGGACGACCTCACGCCCGTCGCGCCGACCGTCAAGGCCGCGCGGAGTCTCGGCCCTCGGGCCGAGCTGCGGCGCTATCCCGTCGGTCACTTCGGCGTCTACGTCGAGCCTCTGCGCTCAGAGGCCATCGCCGACCAATCGGCGTTCCTCGCATCCGAGCTGGCGCCGGAGATCGCCGCATGAGCCCCGAGCCGAACCTGCGGATCGCGATCATCGGCGCCGGCGCGATCGGGAGCCTGTTCGCCTTTCGGCTGGCACGGGCCGGCCAGGACGTCACGCTCATCGTGCGCAACCCCGAACGAGCCGCGTTCCTGCGCGAGCATGGCGTCCTCGGGCGGGCCGCGCTGACCCGGCGCGTGCGCAGCGCGCCCGTCGGGGTCAAGCCTGCGCTTGAGCGGGATGACGCGTACGACCTGGTCATGGTGTGCGTGCAGCGACACCAGTTCGACGTGCTCGTCCCCGCCCTCGCGGCGAACCGGTCGCGGCAGATCATGCTCATGTTCAACTGCGCGCGAGGCGCGGACGCATGGTCGCCCGAGCTGGGAGCGGACCGCGTCGTCTGGGGCTTTCCGGCGGTGCTCGCCCACGTCGATGACGGGGTGCTGCGCTACCGGATCCTGCCCGCGGTTGCCCGCTTTCTCCAGATCACCGTGCTCGGACGGCCCGACGGCAAGGTCACGCCCGAACTCGACGCGGTCCGGCAGGTGTTCACGCGCGCGGGGTTCCCGTCGCGCTACGAGTCCGACATCGACGCATGGCTGAAGACCCACGCGGCACTCATCGCGCCGATGCTGGCGCTGAGCGCCGACCTCCCGCCGAAGAGCGTCGGCCCACTCTTCGGCCGGAACGACTCGCGCCTGATGGCCGCTGGCATCCACACCGCGCTACGCGCGGTCCGGGACAGTGGGCATCGACTCACTCCGCTGAACATGCGGAGCTTGGAGCGTGTGCCGCCGCGGGTGCTCGCGATGCTCCTGCGCTGCATCTCCACGCTGCCCGTCGCCAAGCAGTCGTTGCGAGACCACGGCAGCGCCGCGCCCACCGAGACGGCCATGTTGCTCGAGGAGCTCCACGGGCTCGCCCGGGCGGGCCTCGTCGATCCGAGTGCGCTGACCGAGCTCTCCAAGCGCCTGCCCGAGGCCGCGTTGCCGGTAACACAGGCGCCCTCGCGGGTCTCCGTCTAGCGCCGGGTTCTTCACATGCCGGGCCGGGTGTGCGCTTCGCTCAATCGAGGGCGTGGGAGCGGCGACGGCGCTGCCGCTCGTCGCGGTGTACTGCGAGTGCAACTGGCGCTCGCAACAAGATCTCGGCACTCGAAACCACGGAACCCGGCCCTCCAGGGGGACCGGGGTTCGACCTTCTTGAAACCAATGGAGACGGCGGGAATCGAACCCGCGTCCGCGATCGCACAAGAGTGGCGTCTACGAGCGTATCCGGCGCTCTGATCTCATCTCGGACTCGCCTCGCCGGCGGGGTTGTCCGAGACCAGCTCCCTGAAATGTCCCCCGGTCGGCGGAAGCGGACCTTCCGGGGTCAGCCGACGTAATGATTCCGGTTGTCCCACCGTCGGCAGGCGGGGACCAGAACCTCGCGGCTCTAGCTAGTGCTAGGCGGCGAGGGCGTACTCGTGAGAGTCCGCACGTGTGTTTTTCCGGGGGTTTTACGAGGCCACCCCGGAACCTCGGCTCGCAACCACCCAGGTGAACCGACCACGTCGAAGCCAAGATCGTCCCCAGGTGTATGTCCCGACGGAGTCTACCTTGCCGCCGTCTGTAGGCTTCCGACTATGCCAACCGTCTTAATCACCGGAGCCGGGCGGGGCATCGGGCGGGCCGCCGCCCTCTGGCTCGCGCGCGCCGGATGGGACGTCTACGCCGGCGTCCGCCGCGCGGAGGTCGGCGAGGAGCTCCGGGCCGCCGCGCCCACCGGGCGGCTCACGCCGGTCATCCTCGACGTCACGTCCGCCGCGGACATCGCGGCGCTCCCCGCGCAGCTGCCCGAACGGCTCGACGCACTCGTCAACAACGCCGGCATCGCCATCGGCGGACCGGTCGAGACCGTGCCCGCCGACGAGTTGCGCCGTCAGCTTGAGGTCAACGTCACCGGGCCGATCGCCCTGACCCAGGCGCTCGTCCCCCGTCTGCGCGCCGCGAACGGGCGGATCGTGTTCATCTCCTCGGTCGGCGGCCGCATGTCGACCCCGTTCCTCGGTCCGTACTCGGCATCGAAGTTCGCCCTCGAAGCGCTCGCCGACTCGCTGCGTATCGAGCTGCGGCCGTGGGACGTCAAGGTCGTCCTGCTCGAGCCGGGAGCGATCGACACCGACATATGGGACAGCGGCGCCGAGCAGGCCGACGAGGCGGAGGCGGCCATGACGCCCGAGCAGCGAGACCTGTACGCCCCGCAGATCACCGGGCTCCGCAAGACGATCGGGAAGACGAAGAGCCGGAGCGTCTCGCCGGACAAGGTCGCCGGGGTCCTCGAGCGCGCGCTGACCACACGCCGCCCGAAGGCGCGCTACCCGGTCGGCTCGGACGCGCACGTCCAGCTGCGGCTCCTTCGGGTCCTCCCCACGCGTGTCGTCGACGCGATGCTCGCCCGGATCGTCGTCGGCAGCCGCTGACCGTCAGCTGCCCGATCGACTCAGGGGCCTCGAGCTCGTCGCCAGCGCGGGCCGCCGGCCCGCCCACGGACGGGCCTGCTCGAGCTGCGCGGCGACGCGCAGGAGCACGCCCTCACCGCCGAGCGCCGCGACGAGCTGCACGCCCAGCGGCAGGCCGTCGGCGGTCCAGTGCAGCGGGACGCTCGCGGCAGGGCGGCCGGTCAGGTTCGCGAGCTGCGTGAACGGGACCCAGCCGAGGTTCCCGTCGATCATGTCCTCGACGAGGCTCGTGTGGCGCAGGAAATGCGCGGTCCGCGTCCGCAGCAGCAGCTCGCCGGCGCGCTGCAGCGACGGGGGCGTGTCCAGCTCGCCGACGCGCAGCGGCGGGCGCGCGAGCGACGGGGTCAGCAGGAGGTCGTAGCGCTGGTGGAAGCTCGCCAGCGCGTGCGTGTAGACGTGCCGGGACTCGAACGCCTCCACCACCCCCGCGCCCGAGACGGCGCGCCCGAGGGCGTCCATGATCCGGGTGTCGAACTCAAAGCCGTGGCGGCTCGCGCCGGTGCGGCGGCACACGTCGTCGATCTGCCACGCCACCGCGGCGAACCAGATCGTGAGGAAGTCGCGCGCCATCGCGGCGTCGTCGTAGAACGGCGCGACCGGCTCGACCTCGTGCCCGAGCTCCTCCAGGAGCGTCGCCGCCGACTCGACCGCCTTCAGGGACTCGGGATGCGGGTTCGGCGTGAGCGACGAGCTCGTCTGCATGCCGATGCGCAGGCGGCCGGGATCACGGCCGACCTCCGAGGCGAAGCTGTCCACCGGGACGGCCGGCAGGAACGAGGAGTCCGGCTCGGGTCCTGCGAGGACGTCGAGCATCGCCGCGGAGTCACGGACCGTGCGCGAGACGACGCCGTCGGTCGCCAGCCCCTGCAGGAACTCGCCGGTCACCGGACCGGTCGGGATCAGCCCGCGCCCGGCCTTCAGCCCGAACAGGCCGCAGCACGCCGCGGGAATGCGGATCGAGCCACCGCCGTCGCTGGCGCCCGCGACGGGGACGATGCCCGCCGCCACCGCGGCGGCCGCGCCGCCCGATGATCCGCCCGGCGTGTGGGCCGTGTTCCATGGGTTGCGCGCGGGACCCCAGAGCGCCGACTCGGTGACCGCCTTTGCGCCGAACTCCGGCGTGTTCGTGCGGCCGAAGACGACGAGACCCGCGTCGAGCCAGCGCTGCACGACGGTCGCGTGGTGCTCGGCGCGGACCGAGGCCAGCGGCCGGCAGCCGCTCGTGGACGGCAGGCCCGCGTACTCCTGGTGGAGGTCCTTCAGCAGGAAGGGGACGCCGGCGAACGGGCCGGTGAGGTCTTCTCCCACGCGCGCCGCCGCGATGTCGTCCATCCGCCGGACGATCGCGTTGAGCTGCGGGTTGACGGCGTCAGCGCGGCGCTGGGCCAGCGTGAGCAGCTCCGCGGCCGTGACGTCGCCGGCGGCGACCGCCGCGGCGAGCCCGAGTCCGTCGAGGGCGAGGTAGTCGTCGATGTCCACCGGCGAAACATACTCACCGGTAGCTTCCCCGCGCGACGAATGTCAGCGATCGTCCGAGTGCTTGCCGCCACCGCCGTGGCCGGACCCACCGTCGTCGTCCTGCTCGCCGGCGCCGGATTCCTCGACGGGCGTAGCGACGACCGGGGCCTCTGCCCGCTGCTCGCGGGAACTGCCGTCGTCGTCGCCGCCGCCGCGTCCGCGCCCACGGTCTTCCCCGCGCGACGACGCGCCGGGGGCCTCGGTCCGCCCCTGCCGCTCCCGCGGCGCGTCATCGTCGTCGCCCCTGCGGCCCTGCCCGTGGCCTTGGTCCTTCTGGGTCTCCGCCGCGCCAGCCGCAGCCGCCGACTGGTCACGCCGCCCGTGGTTGTCGCCGCCCCCGCGACGCCCGTTGTCCTCTTCCTCGCGCTCGGATCGACCGCGCGAGTCAGCTCGCTCGTCCTCGTCTGACCGGCCACGATCACGCTCCCGCTCGCGTTCCCGCTCGGCCTTGCGCTGCTTGCGCTCGGCGCGAGCCTCGTCGCGGTCCTCGCGCGTCGACACCGCGCCCACCGTCATCAGCGCCGGGCCGGAGATGGCGATCGCCCGCGGCGGGGGCGACGGCGGCGGTTCTGCCCTAACCGCCGCCGTCGCCTTCTCCCCGCCCCGGGACGTGGTGTGATCGGTCGGCGCCGACACGGTGACCCCCGCGATCACCGCGCCCGTCGCGACCACCATCGCCCCGCTCTTGACCAGCAGCGCGCCGCCCACTGCGCTGCCGCCGGCGCCCACGATCTCCCCAGCCAATGCCGCGCCCTCGCCCGCCATCCGCTGCGCCGCCCACACCGCGAGCGGCAGCGGCGTGATCGCCGTCATCGCCGCGCGCATGCCGGCCCGGGCGCGGTAGGCCAGCTGTCGCACCGCGCCCTCGCTCACGCCGAGCTCGTCGGCGACATCTGCGCTCGACCGCCCCTGCGCAGTGGCGAGGACCGCCGCGCGCTGCTCGTCCGGCAGCGCGGCCAGGAGCGCGAGCGCCTTGCGGACGTCGAGGCGCTGCTGCACCTCGGCCGGAAGATCGACCGCGCCGGGCGCGTCGTCGGGAAGGTGGGTGGTGTCGGGCATGTGCTGACGGGTGTCGCTTGCGGTGGTCCTCACGATCCGGTGCAGCCAGCCGCTGGGGTGCTCGACCTGCGCGCCGCCGGAGAGCGCCGCCCACGCCCGCAGCAGCGCCTGCTGTGTCACGTCCTCGGCGGCGTCCGGCCCGGCGAGCCTGCGCGCGAGGGCGTGCAGCGTCCGCTCGTGACGGGCGACGAGCACGTCGAACGCACCGGCATGGCCGGCTGCGGCGAGCGCCGCGAGGCGTTCGTCGTCCTGCGTTCGGAGCAGCGCGGATGCGAGGAGACCGGCCATCAGCCGGCCTCCCGCCCCGAGCTGTTCCTAGCCGCGCCCACGGCCGTTCCGGTCGTCGTCGTGGCCACGGCCGCGCTGCTTGTCGTGGCCGTCGTCGTCCTCATCGTCCTGTCCATGGTCCCGCTTTGCGCCCGCGAGCACGTGGGTTCCGTCGGCGAGCAGCAGGACCTTCAGCTCCACGGTCGCGCCGACCGTGAACTTCGTGATGTCGAACGCCGTCGGGACCGCGATGACGACGGGCGTGCCGCCGCCCTCGGGCGTGACCGTCAGCGTCCGCGCGGTCGGGTCGACCGCGGTGATCAGACCCTCGACCTCGGTGGTCCCGCGGCCCTTGACCTTGACCTCGGTCGCGGTGAGGTTCGCGCCGCTGATCGCGACCGTGACCTTGACCTTCGCCCCGAGGGCGGGGGCGGCGATCGGAGCGGCGAACGCGATGCTCACGGCCGCGCCATCGTCGTGCTTGTCGGCGACGGTGAAGTGGTCGGCAGTGACGGCCGAGACCGTCCCGGAGACCTTCGCGCTCGTCGCGGTCCCGACGACGCGGATGCGCTTGGCGACGCCGCGGCGCGCCTTGACCTTCACGACGCTGCCGACCGCCGGGAGCGGCGCTGTGGCGTCGATGTCCTTGAGCTGGCCGCCGTGATTGGCGACGACGAACGTGTCCGCGTCGACGTGGGCCAGAACGACGCCGTGCGTGCTGCCGTTGCCCTTGCCCTTCCCGCCGCCGTGGGCCAGAGCGGGTGCTGTGGCGAGGCCGACGACGAGCAGCAGCGCGCCGAGCGCGCTCAATGTCCGAGTGATGAGGTTCATGGGTCTCCCTTCCGTGACCTACCGGCGTCCCAAATGACGCCATGCCCCGGAAGACCGTGTACTGCGCCAAACGTCACAAGACTGGCGCGTTGCCGCTCATCTGGGCGAATCACCCCGGTCGGACCGTGGATCACCCCGGAGCCTGGTTGCCAACGGCGAACGGCTGAAATAGCGTCGCGCGCGCCCGGGCACCGGGCCGCGGTGTCTGGTCAACGCCGCGTTGCTGCACACCGACCGGAGAAGGACACGCATGCACATCCCTGACGGTTACCTCAGCTCGGAGGTCTGCGCGGTGACAAGTGTCGCCGCGGCCGGCGCGATCGGCTACGCCGTGGTCCGCGCCCGCGAGGAGCTCGACGACGCCCGCGTCCCGATGGTCGGCGCGACCGCCGCGATGGTCTTCGCGCTCGAGATGCTCAACTTCCACGTCACCGGGGGAACCAGCGGACACCTGCTCGGCGCCGCGCTGGCGACCGTTCTGCTGGGTCCGTGGCTCGGCATGCTCGTCGTCTCCGCGGTGCTCGGGGTGCAGGCGGTGGCGTTCGCCGACGGCGGGATCGCGGTGCTCGGCGCGAACGTGCTGAACATGGCCGTGCTCGGGTCGCTCGTCACGCAGGCGATGCTCGACGGGACGCGCGCGCTGCGCGGCGACCGGTTCTCCGGCCTGCTGGGCGTCGTGGGCGTCGCGTCATGGGTCGCCGTGATGGCCGCCGCGACGGCGACGTCGTTCGAGCTGGCGGCCTCGGGAACGATCGCGCTCGCCACCGTCCTGCCGGCCATGCTCGGGGTCCACGCGCTGATCGGCATCGGCGAGGCCACGATCACCGTCGCGGTCGTGGCCGCGGTCCACGCCGTCCGGCCGCGGGCGGTGACCGCATGAAGCTCGTCGCCGCGTTCGCGCTGGTCCTCGCGATCGGGCTCGCCGTCGCGGTCTCCCCGTTCGCGTCGTCATCGCCCGACGGGCTGAACAAGGTCGCCGAGGACCACGGGTTCGCGGACACCGGGAAGCTCCATGCGGTTCAGGAGGACGCGCCGATCCCCGGCTACGCCTTCCCGGGCGTGAGCAGCGACGGCGCGGCGACCGCGCTGGCCGGTCTCGCGGGGGTGCTCGGCGTATTCGTGCTGGGGACCGGGATGGCGCGCGTCCTGCGCCGCCGGCCGCACGCGACGCCGTAATCGATTCACGCCGCGGATGTTGGGATGGCCATGCCCTCGAAGCTGGCCATCCCCCTCGCGACTCTTGCCGCCCTCGGCGCCGCGACCCCGGCAGCCGCCGACACCCTGCTCGTCCCCGCGACCGGCGCCCAGCACCTCGCCGGCGGCGGGGGATACGCCGCGTGGTCGGCGCCCGCGGGCGACGGGCGCTTCAAGCTCGTGGTCCGCGAGCCCGGCGGTGCGGTGGCCGACGCGCCGATCTCCACCTTCCGCGCCCCGGTCGACCCCTCGATCGGCTCGACGCGTACCGCGTTCCCGCGCAGTCTGGTCGCGGTCTACAGCCGCTGCGCAGGCAGCACGTGCGCCGTCTGGCAATACGACCTGAGGACCCGGCGCGAACGCCGGCTCGCGGCGCTCGGGAACGCGACGGCCCCGAGCGTCTCCTACGGCAGCTATGCCTTCGTCCGCCGGGCGCAGGGGACGTTCGTCAAGCCCGAGGGCGAACCCGCGCGGCGCGTGGACACCGCCTCGGCTCGCGAGACCGCGATCACCGAGAGCCGCGTGGTCTACCTCACACCCGGCGACCAGATCCGATGGCGCTCGGTGTTTGCCGGCCGGGTCCGCACGATCGGGCGCGCACCCCGCGGGCGCGCGTTCAGCCTGGTCGCCACCCGCTACCGGATCGGCTGGCTGCAGCGCGAAGGCGGGCGGGTCGCCGCGAAGCTCAGCGACCGGATCGAGGGCGGCTCCGCGTCCGTGCGCACCGGCCGCCGGACGCTCCCGGCGTCGACCACGGGCGCCTCGATGAACGCGACCAACGTCGATCGCTACCTCGACGCGGGCGGCCTGCACCGGGTAACCCCCAACCTCTTCGCGCCGTAGTGCCAGACTCCCGGCATGCTGCTCCGCCCCACCGACGAAGGCCTGCTGGCCATCGGCCAGACTTCGCACGCGTGGATCTCGGGCCAGCTCGCGCGGGTCTGGGGCAACGCGGAGTTCGGCGCGGTCGTCCCGCGCGAGGAGATCTGCCTCGCCGCCGAGCAGCACGATGTCGGCATGGCCGAGTGGGACCGGCATCCCCAGCTCGACCCGGAGACGAGCCGGCCGCGCGACTTCATGCACCTCCCCGTCGGGCTGCACCTCGCCCTGTGGCGCGCCGCGCCCGGGAAGCTCCTGACCCAGAGCGCCTACGCGGCGCTCCTGTGCTCCATGCACGGGGTCGCGCTCCAGCGGTTCCGCGACCTCGACGCGATTCCGGCGGCCGATGCCGACGACGTCCGCGCGTTCCTGGTCGAGCAGCGGGTGTTCCAGGACCGCCTGCGCGCGCAGCTGGGCCGCGACGAGGCCGAGGTCGAGCGCAACCAGCAGCTGATCTGGACGTGGGACGCGCTCTCGCTCGCCATCTGCCTGGACTGGGCGCCTTACACGCAGCGAGACGTCCCGGCCGCCGGCGGCGGGGCCGTCGAGCTCCGGCTCCTCCCCGACGACCTCGGCGGCGGCCACTCGCTCGACCCGTGGCCGTTCGTCACCGACACCGTCACCGTCCACGCCGAGGGCCGCATCCTGCGCCCGGACACGTTCGCCGACGAGGCCGAGCTCCACGCCGCGCTCCTCGACGCGCCCCTGCGGCGCCTGACGTTCTCACTGCGACCTCGCCGCTAGGAGAGCGGGTCCACGCGGCCGGCGCCGCTGCGCCCGCCGTCGACGACCAGCACCGCGCCTGTCGTGTACCCGCCCGCGCGAGACGCGAGGTAGACCGCCGTTCCGCCGATCTCCTCCGCGCGGCCGAGCCGGCCCATCGGGATCGAGTTCGTCACGAGGTCGTGCACCGCCTCGTTGTCGGTGATGAAGCGCGAGAGCTTGCTGGGGAACGTGCCCGGCGCGATCGCGTTGACGGTGATCTCCG
>JAEMSV010000292.1 GCA_016462625.1 Solirubrobacteraceae bacterium
GTCCGAATCATGGCCACGCCGCTCGACCGTCCCCGGGCGCCGCAGGTCGCGCTCGGCCGCGCGATCTACGAGTCCCACTACCTCAAGACGACGGATCCCGCGGGCGGGCGCGCGCTGTGGATCCGCCAGACGGCGCTGAAACGCCCCGGCGTTCCCGCGCGCGGGACCCTGTGGGCCACGGTCTTCGATCGCGAGGCGAGCGCGCCTCTGGCGCGGCGCACGACCTTCGACGAGCCGCTGATCGACCCCGGCGCAGGGGCGTGGGCCCGGTTCGGAGGGGCGGAGATCGGGCCGGGTCATGCGGCCGGCACGTTGGACGAGGTCACCTGGGACCTGACCTGGGAGGACGGCGCCGAGCCGAACCTCTACCTGCCGTCCACCGCGCTGTATGACCGGCCCTTCCCGCGTTCGGGCGGGCTGGCGCTGACGCCCGCCACCTCGGTCTCGGGCCTGGTCCGCGTGGCCGACCAGGCGTGGGAGGTCGGGGGCTGGCCCACGATGCTCGGCCACAACTGGGGGTCGGACCACGCGGCGCACTGGGTGTGGATCCATGCGGCGCTTCTGCCGGACCAGGATGGGAGGGGATGGGTCGATCTCATCCTCGCGCGCGTGAAGGTCGGGCCGGCCCTCACGCCCTGGATCGTGTCAGGGGCGATGGAGATCGACGGCGAGCGCCGGCGCCTCGGCGGGCCGACGGCGCGTTTCCGGGGCTTCAAGGCCGATGTGGCCGGCGACCGGGTCATCCTCGCGCTGCCCGGCGGGGTGGGGCTGGATGTCCGCATGGACCCGGCCGCGACCGTCACGTGGGACTACGCGGCGCCGCACGGTCCGGGCCGTGACGTGCGCAACTGCTCGGTCTCCGATGGCACGCTGACGCTGCCCGGTGGACGGGAGCTCGCGCTGCCCGGAGCATGGGCCCTGGAGGTCGGCAGTCCAGCGGCCTGAAGGCGCTACGCTCTTTGGCTCAATGACAACAGCTACCGAAGAAGTGCTTGCCCCTGCTCCCAAGGTCGTCGAAGGTTCTGACGGTCTGCTGCTGGAGATCGACGGGCAGATCGTCCCCAACTACGACGCCACGTTCGCGCTCTTCGAGGAGGGCGACGTCGTCACCGGCGCCGTCGTGCGGATCGACAACGACGAGGTCCTCGTCGATATCGGGTACAAGAGCGAAGGCGTCATCCCCGCCAACGAGCTCTCGATCCGCAAGAACGTCGACCCGAAGGACGAGGTCGAGCTGGGCGAGGAAGTCGACGCCCTGGTCCTCACCAAGGAAGACCAGGACGGCCGGCTCATCATGTCCAAGAAGCGCGCGCGCTTCGAGAAGGCGTGGCGCCGCATCGAGGCTGCCGCCGAATCGGGCGAGCCGGTCGAGGGCACCGTCATCGAGGTCGTCAAGGGCGGCCTGATCATCGACCTGGGGGTCCGCGGCTTCCTGCCCGCCTCGCTCGTCGACATCCGGCGCGTGCCGAACCTCGACGAGTACATGAGCACCAAGATCGAGTGCAAGGTCATAGAGCTCAATCGCTCCCGCAACAACGTCGTCCTGTCGCGTCGCGCCGTCCTCGAAGAGGAGCGCAAGGAGCAGCGTCAGGAGATTCTCGACCGCCTGCAGCCCGGCGACATCGTTGAGGGCCAGATCTCGAACATCGTCGACTTCGGCGCGTTCGTGGACCTCAACGGCATCGACGGCCTCATCCACATCTCCGAGCTGTCGTGGTCGCACGTCAACCACCCGTCCGAGGTGCTCGCCATCGGCGACACCGTCCAGGTCAAGGTGCTCGACATCGACCGTGACCGCCAGCGCATCTCGCTGGGTCTGAAGCAGACCCAGGAGGATCCGTGGCAGCGCGTCGTCGACACGTACAACGTGGGCGACGAGCTCGAGGGCGCCGTGACGAAGGTCGTCACGTTCGGTGCCTTCGTCGAGATCCTCGACGGTGTCGAGGGCCTCGTGCACATCTCCGAGCTGGCGCCGCACCACGTCGAGAACCCGCGTGAGGTCGTTGCGCCGGGCGATGAGGTCAAGGTCAAGATCCTCGAGATCGACTCCGAGCGCCGCCGCCTGTCGCTGAGCGTCAAGCGGGTCGAGGGCCAGGTCCTCGAGCCGAAGGTGCTCACGGGCGACGAGGGTGCCCTGGACGACGTCCCCGAGCTCGGTCTGAGCGAGGACGTCTTCGCCGAGGCCCCCAACGTGCCGGCCGAGCTCGCTGAGCCGGGCGAGATCGCGGCCGCCGAGGAGCCTGAGGCCGAGGCCGAGGCCGCCGAGGCGGAAGTCGCCGAGGAGCCCGTCGCGGAGGCTGAGGTCGCCGAGGCCCCCGAGGCCGAGACGGAGGTCGACGAGGTCGTCGCCACCGCCGAGGAGACCGCCGCCGACGAACCTGAGACGGTCGAAGAGCCGACCGCCGAGGCCGAGGCCGACGCCGAGACGCCCGCCGAGTAGCTGCCATGTCGGTGCCCTTCGTCGGTCTGACCGGCGGCATGGGCGCCGGCAAGTCCACCGCCCTGGCCGCTCTGCGGCGGCTGGGGGCGGTCACCCTCTCCACCGATGAGGTGGT
>JAEMSV010000293.1 GCA_016462625.1 Solirubrobacteraceae bacterium
GTGTCGTTCAGATCCACCGTCGCTCCTCGTGGTTGGCTGACCAGCCAGTCAACGGGGATGCTACCTCTCAGAACGCGTCGGCGAGGGCGAAACGCGGTCAGTCCGGACGCTCGTCCCACAGCAGCCCGAGCCGCGGCTGCTCGTCGCGATGGTGTGCGCGCCACGTGATGAGGACGAGAACGCCGATCGTGCCCGCGAACCAGAGGCCGATCAGCGTCGCGGTGATGCTGATCTCGAGCTGTGCCGCCAGGGTGGCGATGAAGGCCCCCAGAAGGGCCCACGCGGAGGTTCTGGCGACCCGTGTCAGCACTACCTCCGGGCTGCCCGGTGGGCGGGAAGCCGACACGGGTCGCGCACCGGTCGGCGCGCAGGCGCTCAGCTCAGCCGCAGTGGAACCTGCTTGACGTTCGTCGCGAACGCGCGGATCAGTGCCGCGCCCGCGACGAATCCGCCGATGTGGGCGAAGTACGCGACGCCGTTCGTGCCGCCGACATCCGCGGCGCCGAGCGCGATCTCCTGCGCGATCCACAGCCCGAGCATGAGGACCGCAGGCAGTTCGATGACGGTGAAGATGATCACGATGAAGATCAGCGTCACGACGCGCGCACGGGGATAGAGGACCGCGTAGGCGCCGAGGACGCCGGCGATCGCGCCGGACGCGCCGATCATCGGGGTGTGCGAGCCCGCGTCGACGAGCGACTGCGCGAGGACCGCCGCGAGCCCGCCGAGGAGATAGAACGCGATGAACTTCAGGCGGCCCATCGCGTCCTCGATGTTGTTGCCGAAGATCCAGAGGAACAGCATGTTCCCCGCGAGGTGGAAGATGCTGCCGTGCAGGAAGATCGAGCTGATCGCGGTGACGAACGCCGGCGGCTGCGAGCCGCTTGATGTCTCCTCGCCGGGGTGCAGCAGCTCGTACGGGATGACACCCCAGCTGTTGACGAGCCCGTCGTCGGAGACGGTGAACCCGCCGCGCTCCAGGACGAAGTAGACGAAGACGTTGATCGCGATCAGCGCGATCGTCACCACGGCCACCCGGTCCGTCGGGATGTTGTCCTTCAGCGGGATCACACGACGGCGGCGACCGGGCCCACGCCCGGCTGGTCCTGCTTGACGTGCTCGTCGGCGTGATAGCTCGAGCGCACCAGCGGCCCGGCGGCGACGTGGTCGAAGCCCATCGCGTGGCCGGCGTCGGCGAGCGCGTCGAACTCCTCGGGATGCCAGTAGCGGACGACCGGCAGGTGCTGCTCGGTCGGGCGCAGGTACTGGCCGATCGTGATGACCTGCACGCCGCTCTCGCGGAGGTCCCCAAGCGCGTCCACCATCTCGTCGAACGTCTCCCCGAGCCCGACCATGAGGCCCGACTTCGTGGTGACCTCGTCGCCGCCCATCGCCTTGGCGTTGCGCAGGACGCGGTTCGAGCGCTCCCACGTCGAGCCGCGGCGGGCGACCGGATACAGCCGCGGGACGACCTCGACGTTGTGGTTGAAGACGTCGGGCCGCTCGGCGAGGACGGTCGCCAGCGGCATCTCGTGCCCCTGGAAGTCCGGGGTCAGGCACTCGACCTTGCAGTTGGGCGCCTGGCGGCGGATCTGCCGGATCGTGGCGGCCCAGATGCGCGCGCCCTTGTCGGGCAGGTCGTCGCGGTCGACGCTCGTGATGACCGCGTGCCTGAGGCCCAGCTTCGCGACGCTGCGCGCGACGCGGGCGGGCTCGAGCGGGTCGTTCCACGTCGGCTTACCCGTGTTGACGTGGCAGAAGCCGCAGCGGCGGGTGCAGGTGTCGCCGAGGATCATGAACGTCGCGGTGCCGCGCTCCCAGCACTCGCCGATGTTCGGGCAGGCGGCTTCCTTGCAGACGGTGTGGAGCTGCTCGCTCTCCATCATGCGGGTGAGCTCGCGGTACTTCGCCCCGCCGGGCGCGGGGACCTTGAACCAGGCCGGCTTGCGCGCGTTGAAGGGCAGGACGTCGGCCCCGATGACCTTCAGCACGTCCATGCCGCCGGGGTTCGTCCGGCGGCGGGTCTGCAGCTTGCGCGGCTCGTCCATGCGGGTACTGAGGCTACTGCTTCGCCCCCGAACGCCGAACGTCGAAATTCCGGGGCCAGAACCCCGGAATCTCAACGTTCGATGCGGTGGGGCGGTGGTCAGTCCTCGGAGAGGATCTTGAACAGGTCCTTGCGGGTGCCTTCGAGGAGCTCCTTCGCCTTCCGGGTCTGCTCCGGCGTGCCGGCCTGTGCGACCTGCATCACCGCCACGCCGAGGTTCTTCGCGGCGTGCATGAGCGAGAGCGCGTCCTCGTTGACCTCGCCGCGGACGGTGTCCCACGGCGCGGGCTCGCCCGAGCGCTCCTCGGCGGACTCACGGCCCGCGTCGGTGAGCTCGAACGTCTTCTTGCCGTCGCGCTCGACCGAGCGCACGAGGCCCTCGTCTTCGAGCAGTGCGAGGGCGGGGTAGATCGAGCCGGCGCTGGGCGACCACACGTTGTGGCTGCGCTCCTCGATCTCCTGCATCAGCGCGTAGCCGGTCCGCGGCTCCTCGGTGAGGAGGCGCAG
>JAEMSV010000129.1 GCA_016462625.1 Solirubrobacteraceae bacterium
GATCGCCGCGCTCGGCGTCCAGGGGGCGGCGGGGGCGGCGGCCTCACTCGCGCGGCTGGAGCTGCTCGGCCACGTGCGGCGCGACGCGACGGGTCGCTACGCGCGGACCGCGGGTCTCGGTGGGGCACTCCTATGATCGCGCTCATGCCTGCCGCTCGACCCATTCCCGTGGTCCTCTCGATCGCCGGGTCCGATTCCGGCGGCGGGGCCGGCATCCAGGCCGATCTCAAGGCATTTGCGGCTGCCGGGGTGCACGGCACGACGGCCATAACGGCGATCACCGTGCAGAACACGGTCGGGGTGCGGGCCGTGGAGGCGGTCTCGCCCGGGACGATCCGCGGGCAGGTGCTCGCCGTCGCGGAGGATCTCGGGGTCGACGCCGTGAAGATCGGGATGCTCGGCGACCGCGAGACCATCGCTGCGGTGGCCGGCGCGCTCGACGAGCTGCCGGCCGGCGTCCCGGTCGTCCACGACCCGGTCATGGTCGCCGAATCGGGGGCCCGGCTCCTGCAGACCGACGCGATGCAGGCGCTTATCGCGGAGATCCTGCCGCGGGCGACCGTGGTCACCCCGAATCTGCCCGAGGCGCGGGCGCTGGCGGGAGACGACACGCTCGACGGTGAGGAGCTGGCGGCCGCCGTCCACCGCCTCGGCCCGGCCTGGGTGGTCGTCACGGGCGGCCATCGCGACGAGGCGACCGACCTCGTATTCGACGGGGCGACCGTCGAGCCGGTCGCGGGCGAGCGCTTCCCCGACGGCGCCGCGCATGGCTCCGGATGCACGCATTCGTCGACGCTGGCTGCGCGACTGGCCCTCGGCGACGACGTGCCAGCGGCCGCGCGCTATGCCCGGAGGGTTGCCGGTGAGGCGGTCCGGGACGGCCTCAGAGAGCTCGGCGAGGGGGCCGGACCGGTCGACGTTCTGGGACTCGCGCGTGCCGCGCGGCCGGGTGGCTGAGGCGGACATGGCGCGTTTGTGCGCGCCGGAACCGTCGGACGGTCCCTCCGCCTTTGCCATAATCGCCCAGCGATGAGGTTCCTCCGCATGAAGCCGGGGCACGGCGAGATCGTCCTCGCCGAGGGCGACCCGGATGTGCGCGAGGATGAGGAGCTCCTGATCGCGGCCTTCCGCGAGCAGCTTCAAGCCGGGATGTGGGCTGCGGTCCCCATCTCGGGCACGGGCGGCCGGCGGCAGGCGGAGATGGTCCACGAGTTCCGTGACATCCCGCGCGATGCCGATCGCGTGATCTTCTTCCCGAAGGCGTCGGGGGGCTGCTGACCGTGCTCCTCGCCGTCTGCGCGACCGCAATCGTCATCGTCGTCCTGCTGTCGGAGGTCGCGATCCCCGCGATCCACGAGTGGAACCAGCGGCGTCGCGCCCGTCGCGCCCGTCCGCACGCCGGCCAGATGGAGGGCTACGACCCCGGCCGCGAGCGCCGCGCCGAACAGCGCGCCCGCGCGTTGCTGCGCTCCTGCGTCAACGACGAGGAATGGGACATGTACCGCGACCTCGGGTTCCTCCGGGTCTGGGGCGGGCTCAACGGCGGCCCCGGCGACCTACGAGCGGCCGGCGGCGCGCCGTACGCGTACCTCGTCTACCCCCACAAGCCGATCGTGGCCTTCCTGCCGCAGACCCGCGAGCTGCTCGCGGAGTACTGCGTCCGCTTCCCTGACGAGACCCGCCCCTACGGCTCGGCGATGCTGCCCGACAGCGACGACGTCCTGGCCAAGTGGATGGCGCTCACCGGCGACGAGCGGCGGCTGCTGCGCTCGGCGAATCTCCACCTGCCGGGCCGTCAAGTCGACCCCGAGCAGGTGCGCCGCGATCTGTGGCGGCTCACGCAGTGGGAGCAGGAGCGCATGCGTCGCGCCGCGCGCCAGGTCGACGCGCCCTCGCCCACCGCGTCTGACGACCGGTAGCGCCGTGAGCACGGGCGCGGCGTTCGACGTCAAGCACCGCAGCCGGGCGCTTCTGGAAGGGCCTGAGCGCGCCTTCGCCCGCGCCTACCTCAAGGGCATCGGCTTCGACGACGAAGCACTCGCCAAGCCCATCGTGGCCGTGGCGCACTGCTGGATCGAGACGATGCCGTGCAACTTCAACCAGCGCGCGCTGGCCGCGAAGGTCAAGCAGGGGGTTCGCGCCGCGGGCGGCACGCCGATGGAGCTCAACACGATCTCGATCAGCGACGGCATCACGATGGGCACATCCGGGATGCGCGCGTCGCTGGTCAGCCGCGAGATCATCGCCGACTCGATCGAGCTCGTCGTCGACGCGCACGGGTTCGATGCGCTCGTGGTCATCGCGGGCTGCGACAAGACGATCCCCGCCGCGATGATGGCGCTGGCCCGCACGAACGTCCCGGGCGTGCTCCTCTACAGCGGGTCGATCGCGCCCGGCCACCTCAACGGCAAGGACATCTCGATCCTCGAGGTCTTCGAGGGCATTGGCGCCCACGCCGTCGGCAAGATGACCGATGCGGAGCTGCTCGAGCTCGAGAACGCCGCAAGCCCCGGTGCCGGCGCCTGCGGCGGGCAGTTCACCGCGAACACGATGGGCATGGCCGGCGAGATGCTCGGCATCAGCCCGCCCGCGTCGGCGATGGTGCCCGCCGAGGACGACGAGAAGGGGACCGTCGCCGAGCAGGTCGGCGTGCTCGTCATGGACGTGCTCAAGCGGGGGCTGCGCCCTCGGGACGTCATCACCAAGCCCGCCCTGGAGAACGCCATCGCGGGCGTCGCCTCGAGCGGCGGCTCGACGAACGCGGTGCTCCACCTGCTCGCGGTCGCACGCGAGGCCGGTGTCGAGCTCGAGCTCGAGGACTTCGACCGCATCAGCACGGCGTCCCCGCTGCTCTGCAACCTCAAGCCCGGATACGAGTACCTCGCCACGGATCTCTACGCGGCGGGCGGCGTTCCGGTCCTGGCTCAGCGCCTCTCCGAAGCGGGGATCCTCAACCGCGACGCGATCACCGTCACCGGCCGCACGATCGGCGAGCACGCCGACGAGGCCGTCGAGACGCCCGGCCAGAAGGTCATCGTGCCGCTCGACCAGCCGCTGAAGACCAGTGGCGGCATCGCGATCCTGCGAGGCAACCTCGCACCGGACGGGTGCGTCGTGAAACTCTCCGGCCACGAGCGCCGCAAGGCGGTCGGGCCGGCGCGGGTGTTCGACGGCGAGGAGGCCTGCATGAAGGAGGTCCTCGCCGGAGGGATCAAGGCCGGCGACATCGTCGTCATCCGCAACGAGGGGCCCGCTGGCGGCCCGGGCATGCGCGAGATGCTCGCGGTCACGGCGGCCATCAACGGCGAGGGGCTGGGGGAGAGCGTCGCGCTGCTCACCGACGGCCGGTTCTCCGGCGCCACCCATGGCTTCATGGCCGGCCACCTCGCGCCGGAGGCGGTGCGCGGCGGGCCGATCGCGGCGGTCCGCGACGGCGACGAGATCACGATCGACGTCGACGCGCGCGTCGTGGACATCGCGCTCTCCGACGAGGAGATCGCGGCGCGCATCGCGGCCTACGAGGCGCCGGACAACGGCGTCACCGGTGGCGTGCTGGCGAAGTACGCCAAGCTCGTCGGTAGCGCCGACCACGGCGCCATTACCGGCTAGTCCGTCAAGAACGCGCGCAGGTCCGCGTTGAACCGTGCGGGGCGCTCGAGCATCGGCACATGGCCGGTGCGCGGGTAGATGATCTTCCGCGCGTTCGGGATGAGCTCCTCGTACTCCGTCGCGTCCCGGACGGGCACGAGCTTGTCGTGTGTACCCCAGACGATCAGCGTCGGGCAGGCGACGTCGTCGAGCCGCTCGCGGATCGGGTACGTAAGCAGCGCCTTGGTGGCGGGCATGAACCCGGGCTTGCCGGCGCCGCGGATCTGCTCGGCGACCAACGCCGTGGGCAGGATCTCCGGCGCCCATGCGACGACCGAGAAGGCTGAGCGGCGCAGCTTCTCGCGGCTCGCCACGTCGAGCGCTCGCCGCGCTGCCGACGCCCCGAACGCCGCGATCCCGCCTTCGAGCAGGCTGAAGACCGCGAAGGCCTGGGGGTTGAAGCGGTCGGTGGGAGAGAGGCCCGCCGCCGCAACCAGCACCAGGCGCTCGACGCGCTGCGGGTGACGCAACGCCATCTCGGCGGCGATCAGGCCGCCCATCGAATTGCCGACGACGACCGCCGCGTTGATGTCGAGCGCGCCCATGACCCCGTCGAGGAGGTCGGCGTACCGGCCGATGTCGATCGGCTGCTGCGGCATCGGGGATTCCCCGAAGCCGGGCAGGTCGAGCGCGACCACGCGGTGGTCCGCGGCGAACGGGAGGATGTTCTCCAGCCAGTTCTGCCAGGACCCGCCGAGGCCGTGGACGAAGACGATCGGCGGGCCGGTCCCGACGTCGACGAGGTTCACCGGTTCGCCATCGATCACCACCCAGCGCAGGTGCTCGGACCAGTCCTCGTCGAGCCAGGTCGAGCGGCCGAGAGGACCGTAGGCGTCCAGTTCGTCGCGGGTGGGCGTCGGGACGGTCGTGGTCGCCATGTGGTCAATAGCCTAGTCAGAACCCCATGCGGATTGCCATCGACATCGACTCCACCCTCCACCATTACTGGGACCAGCTGGCCTCCGCGGCCGAACGCCGGTTCGGGATCGAGCTGCCGTACGACGATCAGCTGGACTGGGGCATCAGCCGGCTCCGTCCCGAGCAGCTGGAGGTGTGCATCGCCGAGACGCACCGCGACGACTCGATCCTCGCCGCGGTCCCGTACCCGGGCGCGGTCGAAGCGGTCCGCGGGTGGAAGGACGACGGGCATTTCGTGCACATCACGAGCCACCGCGTCAGCGAGGCGCACGGGGCGACCGAGCGGTGGCTGCGCGACATCGGCCTGCCCTACGACGAGCTGTACTGCAGCTTCGACAAGATCACCCGCTGCCGGGAGATCGGCATCGACGTCCTGATCGACGACAGCCCGATGAACCTCCGCAACGCGGTCGACGCCGGCCTGCTGGCCGCGACGCTCGAGCACCCGTGGAACGCCGACGTGCGCGAGGAGGAGGACGTCATCTCCGCCGCGGATTGGCCCGGTCTCGCGACGGCGCTGGCGCCGTTCTTCACCACCCGCGACTGACGGGCGACACAGAACGGTCGCCCGCGGCTCGGTACCCTCGCCGCGTGGACCCCACCGACGCACAGGAGGCCACCCAGCCCGCCGCCCTCGTTCCGTCGCGGCCTTCGGGGCGGAGGCCAGACCTGCGCGCACACCTGCCCGGGCTCGAGCCGGACCGGCGCGTCACGGACTGGGGCCGCTCCGAGCGGTGGGAGGGGCTGATCGATCGCACGGTCGGCGACGCGCTCTATCACCTGTGGCACCGCGTGGTCGTCGAAGGCGTCGAGCACGTGCCCGACGACGGTGGCGCGCTCCTGGTGTGTCACCGGGCCGGCTCGGCCGCGCTCGATGCACTGCTCGTGGCGAAGGCGATCGCCGAGGAGTCGCGGCGGGCGCGGCCCGTCGTTCCCCTCGTTCGGGCCGGGACGCTGGCACAGCCGGGCCTGGCGATGGTGCTGCCCAAGCTCGGGGCCGTCGCGGATCACCCGGCGAACGTGCGGCGCCTGCTCGCCGACGAGGGCCAGCTCGCGCTCGCCTTCCCCGAAGAGGGTGGGCCGCGCCTGCTGCACGACCGCTATCGCGTGCGCCGGCTGCGCGACGAGGTCCTCGCAGCAGCGAGGGCGAGCCGCGCGCCGGTCGTGCCGATCGCGATCCTCGGCACGGAGGAGGTCACCCCGGTGCTCGGCCGCGTCCCGGTGCCGATCCCCGGGGTCCGTCGCCTTCCCGTCACCCTGCCGGCGCTGCTGCCCGCCCGCGTGACGATCCGCGTGCTGCCCCCGATCGAACCCGGCGGCGCTGCGTCGGTCCGCGAGCTCGCCGACCAGGTCGGCGAGGTCCTCCAGACGGCGCTCGTGGACCTGTTCGCGTCACGCCGGTCGGTGTGGCTCGGGTGACGCGCCGCGTCCTGATCGCCGGGCTCTCCGGCCCCTGGGGCGCCGCGCTGGCTCGGGAGCTGGAGGCCGATCCGCGCGTTGCGTCGATCGTCGGGGTCGACGAGCGCGATCCGCCGCTCCCGTTCGAGCGCACCGAGTTCGTGCGGGTCGGCCCCGACCCGCAGGCGCTGCGGAGGATCCTGGCCGCAACGGAGATCGACACCGTGGTCGACACCCGCGGCGGGGATGCGGACGCCGGCGTGCTGGCGGACGTGCTCGCCGCCTCCACGGTGCGGCACGTCGTCGTCGCCGGGTCGGCGCAGGTCTACGGCTGCGGCGCGGGCGATCCGGCCTACTTCAGCGAGGACATGCGCCTGCGGGCGCCGCGCACCGACCTCGAACGTCGCCTGCGCGCCGTCGAGGCCACCTACGCGAGCCTGCGCGCGCAGCGCCCCGGCCTCACGATCGCGGTGCTCCGCATCGTTGACACGGTCGGCGGCGACCCGGGCTCGCGCGGCGTCTTCGCCCTGCCGGGCATCGTGCCGGGTGTGGCGGGCTTCGACCCGCGGCTCCAGCTCGTGCATCCCGAGGACGTCGTGGCCGCGCTCGAGCACGCGGCGCTCGAGCGGATCGACGGCACGTTCAACGTCTCCGGCGACGGGGTCCTCTCGCTGTCGGAGATCGCCTCGCTGCTCGACCGCCGGCTCGTCCCGGTGCTGCCGCCGTACGGGACGCGCTTCGCGGCGATGCCGCTGCGGCGGCTCGGCGTGTCGCTCACGCCCGAGCTGGTGGAGCTGCTGCGGCACGGCCGCGCGGTCGACAACCGGGCGCTGAAGGCCACCGGGCTGCGGCTTCGCTACACGTCGCGGGAGGCCGCCGTCGCCCTCCGGCGGGTCGAGCGGGCCGCCCCGATCGCCGCCGCCGCACCCGCCTATCGCTATGACGAGGGCCTCGAGGAATTCCTCCGCCGGAGCCCCTCGGTACGGCCGGCGCGCCAGGACCCCGTGGGCTGAAGCGTTCATCACCCTCGAAACGGTCGATCACGACAGGTCCGGCAGCTAGCCTTCTTCAACCGTTCGAGCATCTGACAGGTCGTCTCCGCCCCATGCCCAAGAAGAGCCTCATCGCTGTCATCGCCGGTGTCGTCCTGCTGCTGGTCTGCGCGGGCGCCGTCTTTGCGGTCGACAGCTCGAACGACGACAAGATCGCCAAGGGCGTAAGCGTCGGGGGCGTCGATGTCGGCGGGCTCACGGTGGGCGAGGCGAAGGCGAAGCTCCAGCGCGAGTACGTCGCTCCGCTGAACCGCGCGATCGTCGTGCAGGCTCGCGACAAGACCTTCCGGCTGGGGGCGAAGGAGGCCAGGACCACGGTGGACGTCGACGCGACGGTCGCGGTCGCACTGGCGCGCAGTCGTGAGGGCAATGCGGTCGCCCGCACCTGGCGCTCGGTCACCGGCGGCGAGCTCGACGTCAAGGTGCCGGCCGAGGTCGACTACGACCACGACGCCGTGTCCCGGCTGATCGACCGGGTCCGCGTGGCGACCGACGTCAAGGCACGCGACGCGAAGGTCGCCGTCGAGGCCGACGATGTCACGGTCCAGTCGGCGCGCAAGGGCATCGCCGTCAACCTGACGACCCTCCGCAACACGGTGAAGACCACGCTCGCCGACCCGTCGCAGGACCGGGAGATCACGGCGACGGTGCGGACGACCAAGCCGAAGGTCAGCAACGGGCAGCTCGCGAAGAAGTATCCGACGATCGTCCTGGTCGACCGCGGCGCGTTCACGCTTCGGCTGTTCAAGCAGCTCAAGCTGGTCAAGACCTACGGCATCGCAGTCGGCGCCGCAGGTCTCGAGACGCCGGCCGGCATGTACCCGATCGCGAACATGGCGGTGAACCCGGCCTGGCACGTGCCCAACTCCGCCTGGGCGGGCGATCTGGCCGGCACCGTCGTCCCGCCCGGCCCCTCGAACCCGATCAAGGCGCGCTGGATGGGCCTGTACGACGGCGTGGGGATCCACGGCACGTCCGACGACGCGTCGATCGGGTCCAACGCCTCCCACGGCTGCATCCGCATGCACGTCTGGGACGTCGAGGAGCTGTACGAGCGCGTGAAGGTCGGGACGCCGGTCTACGTCACCTGAGCGCCACTACCCGAAGGGATGTGGCACGGTCGGTCCGATCTCCTCGATCGGAACCTCCTGCCAACCGCGCTGCAGGAGAAGGGCATGGTGGTCGCTGTGGCGAATGACCAGCGACCCGATGAAGATCCCCTTCTCTTGCCTGCGCAGCACGGCGTACCAGAGCGTCGATGCGTCGTCCGTCCCCTGGATCCGGTGCCACGGCCGCGGCGGTATGCCGTCGTCGCCCGCAACGCCGGATTCCATGAGCTGGCGCTGCGTCGCAACGGCGCCCTGAGTCGTGTCGATGAAGAACTTGCCCACGGATCAAGACCCTAGCGACGGCTGGCAGCGCGCCCTCGCGCTCCACGAGGCCGATCTGCGCACTCGGGGCGCTGCGGCGAAGACCGAGCAGGCGTACGGCTCCGATCTGCTCGCGCTCGCCCGCTGGTGCACGGCGCAGGGGATCGAGCCCGAGGCTGCGACCGGGCGCCAGCTGCGCCGGTATGCGGCGTCGCTGTCCGAAGGCGGCCTCGCCCCGACGAGCATGGCCCGCAAGCTCGCGGCGATCCGGAGCCTCTACCGCTCTCTGCGCGAGCACGGCGTCGTCCCGGCGAACCCGGCGGACCTGATCGCGGCCCCGAAGAAGCCCGCGTCCCTGCCGAAGGTCCTGACGTCTGACCAGATGTCGGCGCTCCTCGACCGGATCCCGGCCTCCACGCCGCTCGAGCTGCGCGATCGCGCGATGTTCGAGGTGGCCTACGCGTGCGGCCTGCGCGCCGAGGAGATCGTCACGCTGTCGGTCTCCGCCGTCGACTTCGATCGCGAGCAGATCCGCGTCGAGGGCAAAGGCTCCAAGACGCGGTTCGTGCCGTGCGGTGAGACAGCGCTGAGCTCGATCCACGGCTGGCTGGAGCGTGGCCGCCCGGCGCTTCGTCCGCCTGCGGACGAGCCCGCATTGTTCGTTTCGAAGTCCGGTCGAAGGCTCTCGACCTCCGACGTCCGCCGCCGTCTGCGGACGTGGGCTCGCCATGCCGCGCTGCAGGGCGGCGTGACGCCGCACGCGCTGCGACACTCGTTCGCGACGCACCTACTGGACGGCGGTGCGGATCTCCGTGCCATTCAGGAGCTGTTGGGCCACAGCTCGATATCGACGACGCAGGTCTACACTCGGGTAGAGTCCGCGCGGCTGAAGACCGCGTACGCCCGGGCGCATCCTCGGGCGTAGCGGGGGAGGGAAGCACCCTGGAAACGAACGTCAAGGCGATCGAGCTGAAGGATCTCTGGCGGCGATACAAAGCCACCGGAGACGAGCGTGCGCGCGAAAGGCTCGTGGTCGCCTATTCACCGTTGGTCAAGTACGTCTCCGGCCGGATGGCCTCGGG
>JAEMSV010000041.1 GCA_016462625.1 Solirubrobacteraceae bacterium
CCTTCAGGTCGCGGTGGAAGCGGTGCCGGCCTTCGGCCATGACGATCTCGCCGCCGAGGCGTCGGCGCGGCGGGATGGTCAGGTCGTCGACGAAGGGCGTCAGGCGCGGCGACTTGTACTCGAGCCCGAAGGTCGGGACGCTCGGCTGGTCGAGGCGGTGCGACGGCGTGTACGGCGCCGCCGCGGCGCGCGCGGCCAGCGTCAGGCTCGTCGCGGCGGCGCCGACCAGCGCCGTGCGGCGGGTGAAACGGGAATCGCGCAGGGGATGCCCCCCACCGTCATGAACGGACATCGCCCCTCCTCAGACCCAAGCGAACGCGATGAACGTACCTGAAGGTATGGCGGTTGTGCAGGAGGTACGGTGCGCCCCGGTATGGAGCGCGTGCTCATCGTCGGCGCAGCAGGGGCGCTGGGCCAGGTCTTCACCGCCCGGCTCGCGGGCGCGGGCGCGCAGGTCGACGTGCTCGTGCGGCCCGGCCGCGCGGACGAGGCCCGCCGGGGCTGGACGGTCTGGGAGATCCGGCGGTGGCGCCGCGCGCGGGCGGTCCCGGTCCGCCCGCGGAGCGTGATCACCGACGTCGCCGAGGCCAGGGGAGGCGACTACGACTGGGTCCTGCTGTGCGTCTCGTCGCCGGCGCTGCGCGAGCCGTGGCTCGGCGAGCTCGCGGCAGCGACGGGACCAGCCCCGATCGCGATGCTCGGACAGGCGGCCGGCGATCGCGCGGCCGTCGCGGAGGCGATCGGGGACGCGAGGACCGTCTCCATCGTGACGGCGCTCCTTGCCTGGACGGCGCCGCTGCGCGACGAGGCTGCCGAGGGCATCGCGTTCTGGGTCCCGCCGGGCAGCGTGCGCCTGGTCGGCGGCGACCCGGCGGCCGCGGGCGAGGTCGCCGGCGGGCTCCGCGCGGGTGGGCTGCGGGCGCGGTACTCGAGGCAGGCCGACCGGCTCGGGGTCCGGCTCGCGGCGCGCACGATCCCGCTGATCGTGGCGCTGGAGTCGTGCGGCTGGTCCGGCGCGGCGCTCCGGCGCAGCGGGCGGTTCGGGGTCGCCGTCCGTGCGGCCGCGGAGGCGGACGCCGTGCTGCGCGGCCGGGGACGGCGGCCGTCGCGGACCGTGGCGTGGCCGACTCGGCTCGGGTTCCGCGCCGCGATGGCGTTCCCGCCGTTCGACGCCGAGGCCTACGTCGAGCGGCACTTCACGAAGGTGTCGGCGCAGAGCCGGCTGATGCTCGACGAATGGATCCGCGGCGCCGAGTCCCTCGGCTGGGAGCCTGCGGCCCTGCGCGAGCTCGCGTCGGCCCTAGGCGACTGACGGTCGCGCCGGCGCCTGCGCGGGGAGCACGCTGCGGGCCCGGAGCTCGAGGTTCTCCATCCCCATCGCGAGGTGGGTCGCGAGCAGCTCGAGCAGCAGCCGGTCGTCGTCGGTGAGCTCCGCGCGACGTCCTGTGACGACGAGCGCCGCGGCCGGCCGTCCGTCGACGGTCATCGGGAATGCGAGCGCGAAGCCGTCGCCGTCAGGACGCTCGACGGGCTCCCCGGCGTCGAGCGACAGCGCCGCGACCAGCGTCGCCGCGTCGACCGCCAGCCGGCCGCGGATGAGGCGGTCGGGAACCTGCACCTCGTCCCCGCGCAGGAGCGCGACGGCGATCGAGTGCCCGCCGAACGCGCCCGCGGTGATCGTGAGCGCGTCCCCGAGGAACGCGCGGTCGGTCGTCGCGCCGCGCGTCTTGCGCGTGGCGTTCACCAGCGCGTGCAGTCGCCGCGCGTGATCGTCGGTGTGGCCGACGGTGACCTGCTCGGAGCGGGAGAACCTTCCGTGGCCGTTGCTCGGCTTCGCCATGCGCGCGAACGTATCGACCGATCGCCCGATTTGGTCAGGCCCGCGTGGCCCAACCGGGTGGACCGGCGGGCCGACGTCGGAGTCCGGAAACCTACGACGCCGCCTCCGCGGCGGGGCGCCGCGATCTAGGGTCGCGTCACGAACGTACGGCACTACGCCCATCTACTGTACGTTGTAGAAATAACGTACAGTATGGCTGTGGGTCCTGTACGTTATCCCGCCTTTGCAACGCACGAGGAGCGCTGGGAGCCCGATCTGACGCTCCAGACCGGCGTACCCAAAGCCGCGCGCCGGCCCGCGACGATCGTCGCCTATGAGCCGGGTCGCATTGGTGACCTCCGTCTGCGTCTCGGCGATGACGTGATCGCTGCCGTGGCTGATGCGGAGCGCGCCGTCCGCGCTGCGCAGACACACAGCGCGAGCGTCGGCGTCGCGACGGTCGCTTCCCAGCTGCTGCGCTCGGAGGCGATCGCGTCGAGTCGCATAGAGGGCGTTCAGGTCCCGTCGCATCGCAGCCTGGCCAAGGCGATCGCAGGCGATCAGCACAAGCCGACGGTGGCGGCGACCGTCGCGAACATTCGGGCGATCCGCGCCGTCTACGAACGTGCCGGCCGCGCTGAACCTCTGAGCATCGAGGCGCTGCAGGATGTGCATGCGGAGCTCGCCGCCGCCGATCGGTACCTCGCGGCGCACGCGGGCGTCATCCGCACGCGGCAGAACTGGATCGGGCGCAACGCGAACACGCCGGTCGGCGCCGACTTCATTCCGCCGCCAGGGCGGTTCGTGGAAGAGCTGCTCGAGGACCTGTCCGTCTACGCGAACCGCGACGACGTCCACGCGATCATCCAGGCGGCGGTCGTACACGCGCAGTTCGAGACCATTCATCCGTTTGCTGACGGCAACGGCCGGGTCGGCCGCGCCCTCATCGGTGGTGTCCTCATCCGGCGTGGCCTCGCCGAGGACGTCATTCCTCCAATCAGCCTGGTGCTCGCGCGCGACAAGGAGGCGTACGTCGACGAGCTCACCGCATGGCGGTACGACTCCGAGTACGGAGCCGATCGGTGGATCGCGCTGCTCGCCGGCGCGGCAGAGTCGGCAGCGCTTGCCACGAGCGATCTCGCTGACGGGGTGGCCCAGCTCATCGAGGAGTGGATCGAACGGGCGGGTCGGCCGCGCGCGAACTCGGCGGCACTGAAAGTCATCCATGCGCTCCCTGGAGCGCCGATCGTCAGCTCCGCCGCTGCGCAGAGCCTCACGGGCGCGAATGAGTCGGCGACGCTGCGGGCGCTGAATCGCCTTGAAGACGCGGGGGTGCTGCGGCAGGTCACCGTCGGCAAGCGCAACCGCCAATGGGAGTGCGTCGGACTGTTCGAGCTCATCGACGACATGGAGCGCGGCCTGTCGGGCGGTCAGCGCGGCGCCGCCGGGACGGCGTGAGTCCGCGAAAGGCTCGCGGACCGCGGTGGGGCTAGAGGTCGTACGAGATGTTCCGGATCCCCTTGGCCGTCATCCGGGCCTGCAGCGACGCGAGGGTCGGGCTGGACGGGGCAATCGCCTCGGCAACCTTCATGGCCGAGTAGACCGCGGTCTCCTGCAGGTCGGTGCCCGTCGTGTAGGTCCCGCTGAAGTACAGCCCGCTGCGGCCCTGCAGCGGGCGCAGCGCGCGAGCGGCCGAGAGTGCTCGGGCGTTGATGAGCGGGTGCTGGAACCGCCGCTCCAGCAGGACCTGCTGGGGCTCGTCGCGCCGGCGCTGGGCCCAGGACTTGAACACGTCGATCGGCGCCCCCGAGGGCAGCCGGTCGTGCAGCGCACCGACCCACGCGCTGCCCTCGCACTCGAGCCCGTCGACCCCGGCGTTGTACGCGGCCCAGTACCTGCGCTTGGGGTGCGCGTAGACGGGGTCGCGGTGGATCAGCAGGCGCGAGTCGAAGTACTCGTACTTGTCGAGCTGCGCGGTGACGTCGCCGAATGCGGGCAGCGGTCGCAGCAGCTCGCGGCCGACGCGCGGCGGCGCGTTCAGCACGACGTATCGGTACGGACCCTGCCGTCCCGCGGGCGTCTGCAGGAACCAGTCGTCGCCCTCCCGGGCCAGGCCCTGGGTGGGGGCGTCGAGGTGGACCCGTGCCGTGGGCGCCCGGTCGAGCAGGCGCTGGAGGTTGCCCTGCAGGCCGATCTTCGAGTTGTAGGTGCTGGCGCCGTTGAGCGGGTTGGCGGGGAACGCTAGGGCGAACGTCTGCAGGATCGAGCGCGCCGACGCCTGCGCGGCCTCGGCGCGCGAGCAGCCGATCGTCGCGGTGATCCACGGATAGAGGACCTGGGACTTGAAGGACGGGTCGAGCGGCTGGCGGCGGATCCACTGATCGACGGTGGTGTCCCAGGACATGCCGCCCCGTACCGCGCGGCGCGCGAGCTGCGTGAACGCGGCGAACCCGATCGCGTTCGGCAGCGTCACGAAGGGGTTCGTCGATGAGAACCGCAGCCGCCCGCCGGCCACCGGGAACACCGACAGGCTGCCCGGCGCCGCGTGCGCTTCTCCGGCGAGGCCGACGTCGTCGAGCAGCGTGACGTACAGCGGGTGGGTGTCCGGGTGGAAGAACTGCGCGCCGAGGTCGACCGTGACGGGCTGTCCCTGGTAGTCGATGGTCCGCGAGTCGCAATGCCCGCCGATGCGCGAGCGTGCCTCGAAGACGTCGACGTCGAACGTGCCGGCGAGGAAGTACGCGGCCGCCACGCCTCCGGCGCCTGCGCCGATGATCGCGACGCGGTCGCGTCCCGCCGCTGACGCGGGCTTCGGCGCGCTCAGAGACACGCCGGCGCCAAGGGCGGCGAGGCCGACGACCCCCTTGAGGGCGTCTCGGCGGGTCAGTGGAGTCGACACGGTGTCGAGCGTACGGCAGCCGAGCCCGGGAATTTTGCAAATGGACTGTTGACTCCGGGAACTAGGTCTGGATAAGGTTCGAAACACCTGTTGCGAAACGGGTGTTATGGGGTTGGGAGAAGAGGAGAGAGATATGGGGATGAAGACGGATAGCACCGGCATGAGCCGGCGCAGGCTTCTTGGCGCGGGCGCCGCCCTGGGCGCCGGGGTGGCGCTGCCGCAGTGGACATGGGCCGCGTCGAACTCGATCGCAGGTGTCGGCGGCGTCGGCATCCCGCCCTGGGAGGTCTGGGACGCCGAGGCCGATCCGGTGATCGCCGCCGTCATCGAGCGTGGCGAGGTGGGGAAGGTCAACAGGCTGCTGCGCCAGTGGACGAAGAACGGTCAGCCGCTTCCCGCGGGCCTGCCGGCCGACCTGCGCGAGTTCATGGAGAACGCGCGCAAGCTCCCGGAGTGGACGGACCGCCAGAAGCTCAAGGACGCGGTCGACTTCAACCACCGGCGCGGGGTGTACCTCGGCGTCGCCTACGGCTTCGTCAGCGGCATGATGAGCTCGGCGATCCCGCACGAGGCACGCGCGGTGTACTACTCCAAGGGCGGTGCGGACATGAAGGACCGCATCTCCAAGACCGCCAAGCTCGGCTACGACATCGGCTCGGACCGCGCCTTCCACGACCCCAACGGCGAGATGATCGTCACCTGCGTGAAGACGCGGATGGCCCACGCGGGCGTGCGGCACCTGCTGCCGAACTCGCCGACCTGGAAGGGCGGGGCCGACGAGGTCGGCGGCATCCCGATCAGCCAGCGCGACATCCTCATCACGTGGCACAGCCTGCCGACCTCGGTCATGCGGTCGTTCCGCAAGTGGGGCGTCCGGATGCCCCCGAAGGATCGTGACTCCTTCCTGCACTCCTGGCAGATCTGTGCGCACATGCTGGGCGTGAAGGACGAGTACATCCCGGCGACCTGGGAGGCCGCGGAGACGCAGGCGCAGCAGACCCTCGATCCGGTGATCGGACCGACGCCCGAGGGCAAGAAGCTCGCGGCGATGCTGGTCCGCCTCGGCGCCGACCTCGACGGCGGGTACATCACCCGGCCGCTGCTCGAGTCGATCACGCGGACCTTCGTCGGCCCGCGGATCGCGGGAATGCTCGACGTCCCGCGTCACCCGTGGCAGGACGAGCTGCTGGCCGCCGCCTGGCCCCTCTACGTGGGAGTGCAGGAGGGCACGCTGTGGTTCGCCCCCCGCCAGGCCAAGGAGTTCTGGAACTTCTTCGCCGAGTTCCTGCGTCAGTTCTCGCTCCTGTACCTCAGCGAGGGCCAGCGGCTCCTCATCGAGATCCCGGACATGAACAACCCGAACTTCCCGGGCTCGCTGCCGCCGGCGGGCGGCGGCGGGAGCACGCCGACCTACCCCTGAGTCACTCCGGGTTGTCGCTCGTCCGGCGAGGGACGAGCGGCTGCGGGTCTCCCAACCGCGCCAGCTCTTCGGCGAGCATGTTGCTGGCCAGCTCGCGGACGCGTGCCACCCGTTCGACGCCCGCGAGCAGGCCGATGCCGGCGAGCACGATCACCAATCGGTGGGCGCGGTACTCGACGTCGATCTCTTCGTGGATCTGCTCCTCTTCCTGCGCTTCGACGAGGATCGCGGTGAGCATCTCCCGCAGCCCGGCCCAGCTCTCGCGGGAGCCCACCGCGAGGCTGCCGCCCCCGGCCGCCTCGCCCCACACCGCGACCCAGACCTGCCACTCCTGACGGCGCTGCGGATCGATCGGTAGGAGCGCTTCGGCCGCGGCGTGCAGTCGCTCCAGCGCCGGCTTGTCGGTGGCGATCGCACGCGCGACGCGCCGCGCGGCCGCGGTGTTGGTGGCGGTGAGCACCGCCTCCATCAGCTCCTGCTTGTCGTCGAAGTAGTGGGTGATGAACCCCGTCGAGACGCCGGCCTGCGCGGCGATCACGCGCATGCTCGCGCCGTTGACGCCACGCGTCGCGACCGCAGTCGCAGCGGCCTCGACGATGCGCTCGCGCGCCTTCGGATCCCGGACGTTCTTTGCCAACCTGGGTCAGACCATATGAAGTTGAGCGCCGGGGTGTTCAGCTTTCGGCCGGCCGCTGTGCGCTGCCGCTGCGCATAGAAACGCGAAAGCCCCCGGGGTTTCGGGGGCTTTCGTCTCACAGTGCGCCGAAGAGGACTCGAACCTCCACGGGGTTATCCCCCACAAGGCCCTCAACCTTGCGCGTCTACCAATTCCGCCACCGGCGCAGGTGGACCGCGGAGTATAGGACGACGATGGGCTCCGGCGGCTGCATCGTGGGGCCCGGACCTTGAGTCCGTCCTGGGGGGTATCTATGTTTCTCGAACACATGTTCGTGCCACTTCCCAAAACCGCCGCGCGATAGGAGCCCCGCGCATGGATCTGACAAAGCGCCAGCAGGAGATCTTCGACTTCATCAAGCGGTACTCGGCCGACAACGGCTACCCGCCTACGGTGCGCGACATCGGGAAGGCCGTCGGGCTCGCCTCGTCGTCCACCGTGCATGCGCATCTCGCGAATCTCGAGAAGCTCGGGCTGCTCCGCCGTGACCCGTCGAAGCCGCGGGCCATGGAGTTGCTCGACCGTGCCGTCGAGCAGGCGGCCAAGCTCAACCCCCTCCGGGACATCGGATTGCCCGTCGTCGGCCAGGTGGCCGCGGGCGCCCCGCTGCTCGCGGAGGAGAACATCGAGGAGTACGTGGCCGTGCCCCCGGCCGCGGGCGGTGAGACCGGCGAGTACGTGCTGCGGGTTCGCGGCGACTCGATGATCGACGCGGGCATCCTCGAGGGCGACTACGTGGTCGTCCGCCCGCAGAACACCGCCACCGACGGCGAGATCGTCGTGGCGCTCGTCGGTGAGGAATCGGCGACCGTCAAGCGGTTCTTCCACGAGGGCGACCACATTCGCCTGCAGCCGGAGAACACGCGGCTCGATCCGATCCTGTCGGACGAGGTGCAGGTGCTCGGCAAGGTCGTCGGCCTCTTCCGGAGCGTCACATGACCCCGGCGGCGGCCGCACACGAGATCGAGCGCCCAGCCTCGCTGTTCGGTCCGCCGCCCACGCGCGAGCGCGCGTCCGAGCAGACGCTCGAGCAGCTGATGTCCGGCACGTGGACCGAGCTGCGGCGGCGCGCCGCCGCAGCGTGCCCGATGTGCGGCGGGACGCTCCAGGCCCGCTGGGGCGCGGGGCCGGCGCCCGTCGCCGGCCGCTGCAACGACTGTGGCACCGAGCTGACGTAGGCGACACGGCTCCCTGTGCGCGGTACCCTCGAACGTGTACTCCAGGCAGTCGCGGAGGTGCAAGACCCTTCGAGGAAAGTCCGGACATCACAGGGCAGGGTGGTCGGGATACCGACCCGGGGAAACCCGCGGGAAAGTGCCACAGAAACACACCGCCGATGGGCCCGTTCACGTGGCGGGCTACAGGTAAGGGTGAAAAGGTGCGGTAAGAGCGCACCGGCGTCCTGGTGACAGGCCGCGTCCAGGCAAACCCCACCCGATGCAAGACCAAGCAGGGCCGTTCGTAGGCTGCCCGCCGAGGTCCAGGTCGGTCGCATAGATGGATGACTGTCCACGACAGAATCCGGCTTACCGGAGTGCTACGGATCGGGCCCCTCTCGAGGGGCCCGATCTATGTCTGCGGTCGGGGATCCCAGACGATGGCGTCGAAGGTGGTCCGCAGCTTGGCGCCGCGATCGGGGTTCAGCGAGGTGACCCAGGCGACTCGGCCGGCGAGGTGCGCGCGGAAGTCGGCGATGCCATCGCGGTTCGCGGCGTCGGGCCCGTGGCGGACCGCGTCATGCAGGATCGCCTTCAGCCGGTCGTAGTCGCGGCGCGGGATGTTCGTCCTCGCGTTGACCACGATGCCGCAGACCGCCTGACGATCGGCACGCGACATCCGCCGGGTCTTGGCCGGGCGGATGACGAACCCCTCGTCGGCGGCGATCTCCGCGACGGCACGCTGTGCGACGCCGATCCGCCGCGCCAGCTGCGCATCGCCGGAGATCACGAGGTCATCGGCGTAGCGCGTATATGTGCCTCCGAGCGCCGCGGCGAGTCCGGTCAGCCGACGGTCGAGCGCGTGTGCGACGAGGTTCGCCAGCGCCGGAGAGGTCGGCGCGCCCTGCGGCAGATGCGGCGTCCCCAGCCGCCGCCGCAGCAGGGCGTACGCGGGATCGGGCCGGCCGAGGATGTCGTTCGAAACCGTCCGCGGGATCTGGTTGGTGCAGAGCGCCGTCAAGCAGTGCGCGACAGGTTCCGGATAGCCGGCCAGCCGGTAGATCCCGTAGACGCGCCGAGCGGGCACGCCTGCGAAGAAGTCCATGAGATCGAACGAGAGGACGACCTCCCGGCCGGTGTGACGTGCGGCGTGGTCACGAGCAGAGCGGCCGCGGATGAACCCGTAGGCGGCGTCGTGCGGCGGCACCCAGCACAGGATCCGGCGCAGCACGTCACGCTGGGCGACCTTCAGGCGGGCCTTCGGTGCCTCGAGGAGCCGGGGTGCGCCCGTCGTACGAGGGACCCAGGTGTAGCGGTAGTTGCGCAGTCGCTCTTCGGGGGCGAAGCGCTCCAGGCCCCGGGCATCGGCGAGCCACATCAGCGCCCCCGGGTCGAGGCCGAGGAGCGCGCCGAGGTCGCCGACGGTGTGGAGGATGGGCACGCGCCAGCGCCGGTCGACCATGACGGTCGGCGTCGGGCTCCAGTGCCGCATCTCGACCCGCTTCGCGAGGCGGGCCCGCCCGGTGATGTCGCGCAGCGACACCCGGATGAAGGCCTGGAGCTCCCGTGGCCGGTCGGCCGGCGGCCGGTGGTATCCCTCGAGGACCCGGCGGACGAGCGGGGTCAGCCACACGGGGCGCTGCCCGATCATCCGCTCTCCGCGTGCGACCAGGCGCCGCTCGTTCCAGACCCCGCGAAGGAACGCCGAAGCAAGCGCCCCGGCGACCGTCTGGAGATCGGAGGTCACCATGGGGGACCAAAGACACGCGACGACACGGCCCGACGTCTCCCGTCGTACGTGCGTAGACCCGCGGCGAAGCAGCGGCAGGTCGCACGTGATGTGGTGCTGAGGTGTGGAGGTCGTCCCCGGGGGAGCCCCGGAGGGCGCTGCGCACCACGGGGATGCGCAGTACCGGCTCGGGCTCGCATCGTCGCGCGCCGATCGTAGTCGACTCAGGGCGGGTTGAGCGGCTCACATCGGGGCAACATCGCCCAGCTCCCGCGGCGGTAGGCTCGCCGCATGCGCTTCGGTCTGCTGTACGAGCACCAGCTCCCTCGGCCGTGGGCACCGGACGACGAGCACCAGCTCTTTCAGGACGCGCTCGCGCAGGTCGAGCTCGCGGACAAGCTCGGGTTCGACTACGTCTGGGCCGTCGAGCACCACTTCCTCGAGGAGTACTCGCACTCCTCGGCGTCCGACGTCTTCCTCGCCGCCTGCTCCCAACGGACGAAGAACATCCGCCTCGGCCTGGGCATCCTTCCTCTCCCGCCGGGGTTCCAGCACCCCGCGCGCGTGGCGGAGACGGTCGCGACCCTGGACCTGGTCAGCAACGGCCGCGTCGACTTCGGCTCGGGCGAGACGTCGTCGGGCGCTGAGCTCGAGGGCTTCGGCGTCGACCGCGCCACCAAGCGCGCGCAATGGGCCGAGGCCCTCGACGTCGTCACGCGCATGTTCGTCGAGGAGCCGTTCGCCGGGGTGGACGGGCGGTACGTCACGATGCCGGCGCGCAACGTCGTCCCCAAGCCACTGCAGAAGCCGCACCCGCCTTTGTGGGTCGCCTGTTCGCGCCGGGACACGATCCTGCTCGCCGCCGAGACGGGAATCGGCGCGCTGAGCTTCTCCTTCGCCGAGCCGGAGGAGGCGGCCGAGTGGGTCCGCGAGTACGAGGAGATCATCACCGGCGAGCGCTGTCTGCCGATCGGATTCGACGTCAACGCCCAGATCGCCACCGCGCTGCCGATGATGGTCGCCCGCAACGAGGAGGACGCGATCGAGCGGGGCATCGACGGCGCCCACTTCTTCGGCTACGCGCTGGCGCACTACTACTACTTCGCCGAGCACGAGCCGGGGAAGACGTCGATCCGTGACGAGTTCGAGAAGACGCGTCACGAGGTCGGCTTCGCGCGTGATGTCGTGGTGCCCGAGGGCGAGCCGCTCGGCGTGAAGGTGCTGACCGACGGACCGGGTTCGCTGCGCGGCGCGATCGGGACGCCCGACCAGGTCGCCGAGCTGTGCCGCCGCTACGAGGAGGCGGGCATCGACCAGATGATCTTCCTCGTGCAGACCGGGCGCACGAAGCACGAGCACGTATGCGAGTCGCTCGAGCTGTTCGCGAAGGAGGTCATGCCGGAGTTCCACGAGCGGGCGCCGGCGCAGGAGGCGGACAAGCGCGCCCGGCTGGCTGGAGCGGTCTCGAGCGCGCTGGAGCGCCGCGAGCCGCCGCAGCAGGTCGCGCCCGGCGTGTCGATCTCGCCGATGGCGACCGGTCCTGCACCCGGCATCGTTGGGGCGGGCGCGCCGCCGGAGCCCGAGTCGGTCCCGGTGGCGGCCACCGCCGCGGCGGGCGGCAACGGCGCGAGCGCCGGCTTCATGGCTGAGGTCATGCGGCGCGCGCAGCAGCGCGGCGAGGTCGTGTTCGGCACGTTCGTCCGGCGGTCGGACGACCGGACGCTCGAGCGGACGGTGGGCTCGGATCCCGCACTTCGCATGATCTTCGGCGCGATGGCACGGCGCTTCGACGCGGGCGCCGCGAACGGGTTCACCGGGGAGATCCAGTGGACGATGCGCGGCACGGCCGGCAACAAGTCCTGGACGGTCGACATCGATGGCCGCCGGGCGAAGGTCCGGCCGGGCCAGGCGAACGAGCCCAAGCTCGTCCTCACGATGTCGACGGCGGACTTCGCGCGGGTCGTGGCGGAGGAGCTGCATCCGGCAAAGGCGCTCATCACCGGCCGGCTGCAGATCCGCGGCGACCTCGCGATCGCGGCCAAGCTGGGGCCGATGTTCGGCCAGTCGAGTGCGATCTGAGGTCATCGCGTTCGCGGGCGTCGCGGCGCTCCTGACGATCTCTCCGGGCGCCGACATGGCGCTCGTCGGGCGCCGTGCCCTCGGTCCGGGGCCGCTGCGCGACGCGTGTCTGGCGGCGCTCGGGATCTCGGCCGGCGTGATCGCCTGGGCGGCGCTGTCGGCGATCGGGGTGGCGGCGATCCTGGCAGCGTCGGCGACGGCGTACACCGCGCTGAAAGTGGCCGGCGGGATCTATCTCGTGCTCCTCGGGCTGCTCGCGTTCCGCGACGCGCGCCGCACGCTGCGCGACGGCGTCGCCGAGGAAGCACTGGCCGCCGAGAGCCGTTCGGCGTGGGCGGCGTTTCGCGAGGGACTCGTCACGAATCTGCTGAACCCGAAGATCGCGGTCTTCTACACGGCGGTGCTGCCGCAGTTCGTCGCGCCCGGAGATCCGGTCCTGCCGGTATCGCTGCTGCTGGCGGGCATCCACGCGACGCTCGGCATCGCCTGGCTGTGCGGCTACGCCTGGGTGCTGCACCGCAGCCGCGCCGTGCTTGGTGCGCGGGCGCGGGCGGCGATGCAGGTGGTCACGGGGGTCGTGCTGCTCGGGCTCGGTGGGCGGGTCGCGCTCGACCGCGGGTGATTGCAGCCTCGCGTTCAGGAGTTGTTCGGAGGCGAACGAGTATGCGAACATACGTTCGTGCCCGCCGCCAGCATCCTGCACGCCGACCTCGACGCGTTCTTCGCCTCGGTCGAGCAACGGGATGATCCTTCCCTGCGCGGCAAGCCGGTCATCGTCGGGCCGGGTGTCGTGCTCGCCGCCAGCTACGAGGCACGGGCATTCGGCATCCGGTCGGCGATGCCCGGGGGCGAGGCGCGGCGGCTCTGCCCTGATGCGATCGTCGTGCGGCCGCGCTTCGAGGCCTACGTCGAGGCGAGCAAGCAGGTCGTCACGATCTTCCGCGAGGCCGCGCCGGTCGTCGAGCGGCTCTCGATCGACGAGGCGTTCCTCGACGTCCGCGGGCTGGAGCACATCCGCGGCACGCCGGTCGAGATCGCGGGCTGGCTGCGCACTGAGGTGCGCGAGCAGGTCGGGCTGCCGCTGAGCGTCGGGGTCGCGTCGACCAAGCACCTGGCGAAGATCCTCAGCGCGGCGTCGAAGCCCGACGGGCTGCTCGCGGTCGAGCCCGGAGACGAGCTCGCGTACCTGCATCCGCTGCCGGTCGAGCGGCTGTGGGGTGTGGGGCCGAAGACGACGGCGAAGCTGCACGAGCACGGGCTCACGACGGTCGGCCAGCTCGCGGGGATGCCCGAGGACGCGCTCGTGGAGATCATGGGGCGCGGGACCGGGCGCCAGTTGCACGCGCTCGCGCACAACCGCGATCCGCGGCGGGTACGCAGCGACGGCCGGCGCCGGTCGTTCGGCTCGCAGAGCGCGATCGGCCGCGGATCGCATTCGCCGGAGAAGCTCGACCGGATCGCGGTCGCGCTGGTCGACCGGGTCACGCGGCGCATGCGCGCGAAGGGGCGCACCGGACGGACGGTGGTGCTGCGGCTGCGCTTCGCCGACTACACGCGCGCGACCCGCTCGCGTACGCTGCGCCGGCCGACGGCGACGAGCGCCGTGGTCCTCGCGGCGCTGCGCTCGCTCATCGCGGCCGATGCGGAGCTGATCGCCCAGCGCGGCATCACGCTGCTCGGCATCACGGTGACGAACCTCGCGCGTGAGGACGGGCAGCTCGAGCTGCCACTCGACGGGCCATCGCACGCGGATCTCGACGCGGCGGTCGACCGGGTGCGCGACCGGTTCGGCACGACGGCGGTGCAGCGCGGGGTGCTGGTGCGGTCGGGGGATGGGATGGCGCCGTGGCTGATCCCGGGCCTCGAAGGCGTCGAGCCGGAGGCGCGGTCGTGATCGTCTGCGTCTCCCTGCCGCGCTTCGCGCTCGTCACCGCTGCCGGCACGCGCCGCGAGCTGCTGACCGGGCCGGTCGCCCTAGCCCCTGAGCTGGGGCGCGCGCAGCTCATCGGCGAGGTCTCTCCGGCGGCCGAGGCGGTGGGCGTCCAACCGGGGCTGCGGCTGGGCGAGGCGCTGGCGCGCTGCCCGCAGCTCGTCCTGCTCCCACCCGACCCAGCGGGTGTGGCCGACGAATGGGAACGCGTGCTCGTCCGCTTGGAGAACATCGGCGCGGCGGTCGAGTCGCTGAGGCCGGGGTCGGCCTGCTTCGAGGCGCGAGGCCTGCGGCGCCTGCACGGCGGTCATGTCGACGGCGTGGTCGCGGCGGTGCGGACGGCGCTGCATCGACCGGTGCGGATCGGGCTCGGGCCGGTGCGGTTCTGCGCGGTGGCCGCGGCGTCGCAGGCACGGGTCCGGCGGGCGGCGGAGGTACGCGGAGCGGAGGATCTCGCGGCACTGCCGATCGAGCTGCTGCACTCGCGCCCCGATCTCGCCGAGCTGCCCGCGCCGCTGCGACGGCTGGGGATCGACACGCTCGGGCAGCTCGCCGCGATGCCCCGGCCCGCGCTCGGTGAGCGGTTCGGGGTCGCGGGGCAGCGGGCGCACGATGTCGCGAACGGGAAGGACCTGCCGCTGCGTCCCCGGCGCCCCGGCGCGACGCTCGCCGAGACGCTGGAGCTGCCGGAGTCCTCGTCCGGTGAGCAGTTGCAGCGCGCGATGGCACTGCTCGTCGACCGGGTGCTCGCGCGCCGTGAGCGCGACGGACGCACGCTGCGCTCGGCGGTGCTCTCCGCGCGGCTGGTCGAGGGCGGCACGTGGCGCGAACGGGTGGTCTTCCGTGAGGCGACGGTCGACCCCCAGCGCATTCGCCTGGCGCTCGGCGGGCGGCTGGAGCTGTTGCCCGCGCCGGCAGAGAAGCTGCGCCTGTCCGTCGAGCGGTTCGGTCCGCCGGCCTCGGCCGGTCCCTCCCTGCTGCGCGATGACGAGGAGCGCCGGCGCGGGCGGCTGCGCGAGGCGGTGGGGCAGGTGCGGGCGGTCGCCGGCCCGGAGGGCGCGCTGCGCGTGCTGGAGATCGATCCGGGGTCGCGCGTCGAGGAGCGCCGCGCCGTGCTGACGCCGTTCGAGCTATGACGGGCGCCAAGCGCCTGGGGCAGCCCCGCGCGGCGCGGGTGCGGGCCGGCGAGGGCGGCCGCCCGCTGGAGATCGACGGCGCGCGCGTCGAGGCGATCCGCGAGACATGGCTGCTCGAGGATCGCTGGTGGACCGACCGGCCGCTGCGCCGCCGCTACTGGGAGGTCGTGACCGTTCGCGGGGACCTCGTGGTCGTCTTTCGCGATCTGGTGGCAGGTGCCTGGCGCCGGCAGCGGTGAGGGCTCACCGCCGCCGGCGTCAGACGAGCACCTACCGGGTCGAGGGGATGAGATGACCCGGTTCGGCTGTGGGTCGGACACCCACTGCTCCGGCGTGCATCGGGGGTGAACGATGTTCCATCCGCTCCGGGCTTTTGGCACAGCCCTGCGCCAACGTCCGACAGCGACCGCGACAGGCTCCCGGCATGTCCAGCGAGCGCGGTCAGGCCACCCTCGAGTACGTCGCCGTCATCGCGCTCGTGACCGTGATCGTCGCTGTGGGCAGCGTCGCGACGTATGCGCCCGGCTACGCGAACGCGACCGTCGGCGGCTTCCGCAAGGCGCTCTGCATCGTCGCCGGCCGGGAGTGTCGCTCGCTCGACGAGCAGCCGTGCGTGGTGCGGTCGCAGTCCGCCGACAAGACGCTCTCGGCCGACATCGCCTTCGTCCGCCTGCAGGACGGTCGCCTGCTGCTGCAGGAGCGGCTGTCCGACGGGCGGATCCGCATCACGGTCACCGACAAGTCGAAGGCCGGCGGGGAGGTCGGGATCGGGGTCGACGCCGACGTGCATCTCGGCCCGCTCGAGCTCGACGCCTCGCTGCAGGCGAACGCGACGCTGCTCGGCCTGTACGGCCGCGGCAAGACGTACGTCGTGCGCGATGCAGGGGCAGCGCGGAAACTCGTTCGCCGGATCGAGGATGACCGCGCGCCGGAGCCGGAGGTCTCGTTCCACGAGGGCGGACTGGAGCTGGACGGGTCGGCGACGGCGGGCGTCGAGGCGAGCGTGGGCGGGAAGGTCAGCGGCGGCAAACAGGACAAGAAGGACGCGAAGGACGAGGACGCAAAGGACGACGGCACCGAGGTGGGCACCAGCGCGCTGGCGGAGGCGAAGGTGGGCGTGACGGCAGCGCTCACGCGGGCGATCGGGCGGCGGGTGAACCACCGGACGGGGGAGACCACCTGGTACCTGGCGGCGGACAACCAGGTCGGTGCGTCGGCGGGTGTGACCCGGGTGGGGGAGGCGAACGCGGCGGCCCGCGGCGCGGGGATGGTCACGGTCACGACCGATCGAAAGGGCCGCCCGGTCGATGTCGGGTTCCTCGGGGCGTACTCGGCGAGCGCCGGGTACGCGATGAAGAGCGGCCCGAACGGGGCGGTGGGGACCGGGCGGCACGAGGTCGAGATCCACGCCGACCCGGACGATCCGGCGATCCTCGCGGCACTCGGGGCCTGGCGCGGCTCGCCGGCGAGTCCTGCGGCGATGTCCGATCTCGTGCGCTCGCTGCACGACAACGGCCGGGTCGACAAGCGCACCTACGTGGTGGACGACGACGAGAAGGGCGCGTCGGGTTCGATCGCGCTGGGCCTCAAGCTCGGCGGCGGCTACACCGAGCGCACCGAGCGCGCCCGGCTTACGCAGGCGAGCACGAAGCCGCCGGGCGGGATCTGGGAGCGGCGGTTCGACTGCGTCGAGGCCTGATCTCCGCACCGTCGGCCATCCATGCGAACATGTGTTCGCATGGAGTACGTCGAGCTGCACGCCCATTCCGCCTTCTCGTTCTTGGACGGCGCCTCGCTGCCCGACGAGCTGGCGCGGCAGGCGGCGGAGCTCGGCTATGAGACGTTCGCGCTGACCGACCACGACGGCCTGTACGGCTCCATGGAGTTCGCACAGGCGGCCGCGGCGGCCGGGGTGCGGGCGATCCACGGCGCGGAGGTCACGGTCCGCGATCGCGCGGACGATCCTCACCCCGCTCGTCACCTCACGCTCCTCGTGCGCGATGAGACGGGCTGGAGCAACCTGTGCCGGCTCCTCACCCGCGCGCACGCGCATACGCGCGACAGCCCTAGACGGGTGCGCAGTGAGCCCGCGCTTCTGCTGGACGATCTCGCCGATCGCGCCGAGGGGCTCGTGTGCCTGTCGGGCTGCGCCGAGCACGGCGTGCGCGACGAGCCGACGATGCGGCGGCTGCGTGAGCTCTTCGGGACCGAGAACTTCCGCGTGGAGCTCCAGCGGCCCATGCTCGCGCACGACCGCGCGCGCAACCGCGGTCTCGCGTCGCTGGCCCGGCGGTTGGAGATCCCGACGGTCGCGACGGGCAACGTCCACGCGCACTCGCGCGAGCGGGCGTACCTGCAGGACGCGTTCGTCGCGGTTCGCAGCGGGCAGACGCTTGACGCCTCCGAGCCGCTGCGCCGCGGCAACCACAGCCACGTCCTCGCTCCGCCCGCCGCGATGGCTGCGCGCTTCGCCGACCATCCCGAGGCCGTCGCCGAGACCGTCCGGCTGGCCGAGACGCTGCGGTTCGATCTGCGCAGCGATCTCGGCTACCGCTACCCCGGCGAGGAGAACCTGACGGCGGCGCGGGATCTCGCGCAGATCTGCGGCGAGCGGCTGCAGGAGCGGTACCCGCCCGGCCATCCGCGGCGCGATCAGGCACTCGCCCGCCTCGACGAGGAGCTCGCGATCATCGAGCGGCTCGGCCTCGCCGGGTTCTTCCTCCTGCATCGCGACCTGCTCGAGCTTGCGCGTGAGGTGGCGGTGGAGGTGCGCGGTCCCGACACGGTGCGGGCGCTGCTGCCGCCGGGTCGTGGCCGTGGCTCGTCGGTGTCGTCGATCGTCTGTTACCTCACGGGCCTGTCGCACGTCGACCCGCTCGTCGCCGAGCTCGGACTCGGGCGGTTCCTCAACGACGACCTGCAGTCGCTGCCGGACATCGATCTCGACTTTCCCCGGGACATCCGCGCCAAGCTGATCCCGCGCGTGCATGAGCGCTACGGCCGCGAGCACTCCGCGCTTGTCGCAGCCTTCCCGACGTACCGGGCCCGCGGGGCGATCCGCGATCTCGGCAAGGCGCTCGGACTGCCGCCGGGGGAGATCGAACGGGTGGCACGGGGCTCGGAGGGCTGGTCGGCGCGCAACGTCGGGCAGGACATCGCCACGGCGCTCGGGCGGGTGCCGACCGGAAGCCAATCCCGCCCACCCGAGGCGCCGCTCACCCGATGGGAGTGGCTGGCCCGCCTCTCCGACGAGGCCTATGGCCTGCCGCGGCATCTGTCCCAGCACTCCGGCGGCATGATCGTCGCGACCCGGCCGCTGGTCGACTGCGTCCCGCTCGTGCCCGCCGCGATGGAGGGCCGGCAGATGGCCCATTGGGACAAGGACTCGTGCGCGGACGCGGGCTTCTTGAAGATCGACCTGCTCGGGCTCGGGATGCTGTCGTGCGTCGAGCGCTGCGTGGAGCTCATTCACACGCGGCGCGGCGAGCGGGTCGATCTCTCCCGCGTGCCGCTCGACGACACCGACACCTACGACGCGATCACGACGGCCGACACCACGGGCGTCTTCCAGATCGAGTCGCGCGCGCAGATGGCGTCGCTGCTGCGCACGCGGCCCCGATCGCTGGAGGAGCTGACGATCCAGGTCGCGATCGTCCGGCCGGGCCCGATCGTCGGCGGGGCGGTGAATCCGTACATCGACCGACTGCAGCGGCTGCGCGTCGACCCGTCGTTCGAGGTCCCGTACCTGCACCACTCGCTGCGCGGGCCGCTGGGGGAGACACTCGGGACGATCATCTTCCAGGATCAGGTCATCGAGGTCTCGCAGGCGTTCGCGGGCTTCACCCCCGGTCAGGCGGAGGGGCTGCGCCGTGCGATGAGCCGCAAGCGCTCGGAGGCCGCGATCGAGGCCCACCACAAGGCGTTCGTCGAGGGCGCGCAGCGCACGCACCCGGACGTGACGGCCGCGCAGGCCGAGGCGGTCTTCTCGATGGTCGCGGGTTTCTCGGGCTTCGGCTTCCCCAAGGCGCACGCCGCTGCGTTCGGGCTGTTGGCCTACCAGTCGACCTGGCTGCGCGTGCACTACGGCCCGGAGTTCCTCTGCTCCCTGCTCGATGAGCAGCCGATGGGCTTCTACCCGCCCGACGCGCTGGTGCACGAGGCACAGCGGCGCGGGATCGAGGTATTCGCACCGGACGTGAACACCAGCGCCGTGGGATGCACGGTGACCTCGGAGGGGCACGTGCAGGTCGGGCTGGGCTACGTCCTCGGTGTGCGGGCCGACCAGGTCGAGGCGCTCGTCGCCGAGCGCGAGGACACGGGGCCGTTCCGCTCGCTGGAGGACCTGGCCTCGCGCGCCGGCGCGGGGCGGGCCGCGCTGGAGCAGCTCGCCTGGTCAGGCGCCTGCGACGCCCTCGCCGGCGGCGATCGCCGCCGGGCACTCTGGCAGCTCGGCGTCGCCGCCCCGGGCGTCGATCTCGCGCGGGGCGGAGGCGCGGGCACCCAGCTCTCGCTGGCCCTGGACGTCGGCGCCGCGCCCGCGCTGCCGAAGCTCGGGGACTGGGGCCGCATGCTGGCCGACTATGCCACGACGGGGCTCACCGCCGCGGCCCATCCGATCGGCCTGCTGCGCAGCACGCTGAACGCGCGCGGCGCGACGACGGCTGCGGACCTGAAGTCCGTCGAGCACGGCACGCCAGTGGTGGTCGGCGGGCTCACGGTCGCCCGGCAGCGGCCAGGCACCGCGTCCGGCATCGTGTTCCTGCTGCTGGAGGACGAGACCGGCACGATCAATCTCGTCGTACGGCCCGAGGTCTACGAGCGCGACCGGCTCGCGGTCCGCACCGAACCGCTGCTCATCGCGGAGGGGGTCCTCGAGCGCCACCCAGCGGCGGCGGGTGGCATCAACGTCCTGGTTCGGGGGGTCCGGGCGCTGGAGGCACCGGGCCGGCCACAGGCCGAGGTCACGGACTTCCACCCGCTCGATGAGCAGGAGCGCGAGCGGCGGGAGCGCGAGGGGGCGGCTGCGATGGCGGCCGGGGACTTCCGCGCCGTGGCCCCGCCGGTCATGAGCTTCGCGCAGGGGCGCCGCCGATAGATCGTTCACTTCCTCTTTGTCCGTCGGCCGAGCCCCGGTGTATGGTCGGCCCGTCATGACGATTCTCATCATCGCCGCCGCCTTCGTCGCCCTCGCGCTCCTCGTCGTGCTGGGTGCGATGCGCAGTGGTCCTCGCCGTGGACCCGAACCCTCGGGCTCGAACGCGGGCTTCATCGTGCTCATGGTCGGTATCACGGTGTTCGGCCTGGGCGTGCCCGCGTATGCGGTCGTCAACAACGCCGACAACACGAGCGACGAGGCCATCCACGGCGTCGAGCTCACCGCCGCCGAGACCGAAGGCCGTGAGCAGTTCCGCCACAACTGCGCCACGTGCCACACGCTCGCCGACGCCGGGGCGTCCGGCCGGGTTGGGCCGAACCTGGACGACATGCGGCCGCAGCCGTCGCTCACGCTCAACGCCATCGAGATAGGGCGCGCAGGCGGTGCGGGGCAGATGCCGCAGAACCTGCTCCAGGGCGAAGATGCCGAGAACGTGGCCAACTACATCGCGGCCGTGGCGGGCCGGTAAGAGCTTGTGCGAGCGCCCGCGCGCCGTACCGACCGATGCAGTCTCCATAATCCTCCGCAATATGCAGGGAAAACCCGCCCTGGTACGATGGCAAACGTCAAATCGCCGAGTCTCTGCCGCACAATGGTGGAGATCGGGGGACCCACGAGTTGGGGCGAATCGGCCGCACGCCGTAGCGCCGCTCTTTCAGCGCGAGCCCGTCAGCTAACCCCGTAGGCACGGAAAGAGGACACGCACCGCACATGGCTGAAACGCAGCTCCGCTCCTGGTGGACTGACGTGGAACACCTCCGCGAGGGGTACCAGCGTCGTCGCGACGCCGACTCCGAGCCCGTTCGCAGCTTTGAACGGATCCGTGAGCGGACCGACGGGCGCTTCTCCCGCGGCCAGGAGGATCTGACGGGCGTGGCCATGACCGAGCGGCGCGCGCCGGTGGCGGATCTCGCCCCGGTCGACGACCTGCTCGCCGGCTGGGATGCCGACCGTCCCGCCGGGCCGATCGTGCGCGAGATCGTGCTGGAGCGCGACGACGCGCCCCGCCGCCCCCGCAGCGAGAGCCCTGCGGCCTCGTACTCCGACGACCGCGACCCCACGGGTCCGCGGGATGTCGAGATCGCCGAGCTGCGTGGCGGGCGCCGCACCGTCGAGATTCGCGGGCGCACCGTCGCCTCGCCCTCGCCGATGGCCGTTCGCGACACCGCCGCTCCGGCCGTCCGCCGCCGTCCGTCAGGCGGCGCCGTCGAGGTCTTCGGTCAGCGCCCGGATCGCATCGCCCTGTGGGCGCTGCTGCTCGGGATCGTGCTGATCCTCGTCGCCATCGGCAGTGGCGACGCCTCCGCAGCCACGCTGTAGCCGCGGGTCGCACCGCGATCCTGAGCTGGTCTTAGGCTTGCGCTGAACCTGTCTTTAGGCAGCCTCCGTAGAAAGGGCGGGCGGTGTCGGTCGGATCTCGTCGATCGGCTCCGGTCCCACTCCCCGGAGGACCCAATGAAGACAGCAAGCAGCAGGTTCCCGATCCACGACGACCTCACCGCGCCCGAGGGCTCCGTGCCCGTCCTGCGCGGAGCCATGGCGACGGGCGGGCAGCTCCCCAACTTCCTGGGTGTGCTCGCCGGTTCCCCCGCCGCGCTGCGCGGATACGCGCGGATGCGCTCCGAGCTGCGCCGTGGGCTCCTGCCGGAGCCGACGCTCGAGCGGATCGCGCTCGCGGTCGCCGAGCACCACCACGCGAAGCCGCAGATTGCGATGCGCATGCGCACCGCCCGAGCGGCCGGCCTGGGCATCGACGAGGTCTCCGCCGCGCGCGTGTGGAACTCCTCGGACGCGCGTGAGGCCGCGATGCTGAAGTTCCTCCAGCCGTTGGTCGCGGGCGACAAGAAGCCTCCGGCGTGGCTGAAGGAGGAGGCGCTCGAGCTCGGCTGGACCGAGGAGGAGCTCCTCGAGGCGATCGCTTTCGTGGCGCTCGAGTCCTTCACCGCGATGATCAACGTCGCGGGCGACGTGCCGGTTGACGGATCCGTCGAACAGGCGCGCACGCTGCGGGCTGCCTGACCGCCCGACCACCCGCACCGCCTGCGCCTTGGACCGCATGGCGGTGCGGCCGTTGCCGTGCGTTTACTAGGGTCCGGTCCATGGCCGATTCCCCGAAGACCCAGGACGACGTCAAGGCGCTCGTGCAGGAGCACGACATCCGGTTCATCCGGCTGTGGTTCACCGACATCCTGGGCCAGCTGAAGTCGTTCTCCATCAACGCGGAGGAGCTCGACGACGCGTTCGAGGGTGGGATGGGCTTCGACGGCTCTTCGATCACCGGCTTCAACGCCATCGAGGAGTCCGACATGATCGCCATGCCGGATCCATCGACGTTCTCGCTGCTGCCCTGGCGGCCTGAGGAATCGGGCGTCGCGCGCATGTTCGCCGATGTCCAGACCCCGGAGCGGACCCCGTACGAGGGCGATCCTCGCCATGTGCTGCGTCGCGCGCTCGAACGCGCGAAGTCCATGGGCTTCGACACGTTCAACGTCGGCCCCGAGCTCGAGTACTTCCTCTTCAAGGACAAGAACGGCACCGAGGTGCTGGACCAGGGCGGCTACTTCGACCTCACGACGCTCGACGCCGGCTCCGACGTCCGCCGCGAGACGGTCCTCGCGCTCGAGCAGCTGGGCATCCACGTGGAGTACAGCCACCACGAGGTCGGCCCCTCGCAGCACGAGGTCGACATGCGCTACGCCGACGCGCTGAAGATGGCCGATGACTGCATGACGTACCGCATCACGGTCAAGGAATACGCGATGAAGTACGGCTGGCACGCGACGTTCATGCCCAAGCCGCTGTTCGGTGAGAACGGCTCGGGCATGCACACGCACATGAGCCTCTTCAACGATGGGAAGAACGCGTTCTTCGACGCCGACGACCCGTACTTCCTGAGCGACATCGGCAAGGCGTTCATCGCCGGCCAGCTGCGTCACGCGCGCGAGATGAGCTCGATCTTCGCCCAGTGGGTCAACTCCTACAAGCGGCTCGTTCCGGGCTACGAGGCGCCGGTCTACGTGGCGTGGTCGCGGCGCAACCGCAGCGCGCTGGTGCGCGTGCCGCTGTACCACCCCGGCAAGGAGCAGACCACGCGGATGGAGCTGCGCTGTCCGGACCCGGCGTGCAACCCGTACCTGACGTTCGCGGTGCTGCTGCAGGCCGGTCTCGAGGGCATCGAGAAGGGCTACGAGCTGCCCGAGCCGATGGAGAAGAACCTGTACCACCTGGCGCCGGACGACCGGAAGCGTCTCGGCATCGAGCAGCTGCCCGAGACGCTCGGCGAGGCGATCGAGCTGACCGCGGAGAGCGAGCTCGTCCTGCGCACGCTCGGTGAGCACATGTTCAACCGCTACATCGAGATCAAGCGCCAGGAGTGGGAGGACTACCGCGTGCAGGTCACGCAGTGGGAGCTCGACCGCTACCTGCCGGTCCTCTGACGGACCCCGATTGACTTCCCGTCATACCTGCCGGTAGGTTCGCGCCGGGAGGTGATGGGTCGTGTCCCGACCTGGCCGGAAGGCCGTGCTCTGCTGTGCCGTCACGCTTGCCGCCGGCGCGTCTTCTGCGCTGGCGGCTCAGCCGCTGATCCGCTCCTGGAACGGCTCGAGTCCGTACCAGTGCACCGTCCAGTACGCGGGCCTGAACGCCCTCGCGCCGGACGGGGCGGCGGATCCCTACTGCATCGAGTTCGACAAGACACGGCAGAGCGTCCTGCCGAGCTTCGGGCTCGTGGAGTTCCTCAAGCGCGAGCCGCTGCGGTTCTCGACCGCGTTCGGCAAGTGCTTCTACTACCAGCGCGACCACTGGCGTGGCGCGATCGTGCAGAACCGTCCGAGCACCCAGCTGTGGAACTGGGATGGGCAGTACTTCATCGACCGCTCAACGGGCGAGGCCGGGCTCCACATGACGAACCTGTACGCGGGTCCGCCAGGTCGGATGAAGCCGATCACGTGGTCGCTTCGGATCAAGGCGCCGTGGTTGTTCCCCGTGATCCCGGGGTGCGCCACGCGCGCCCGGACCGAGGCGTCGACGATCTATGTCCAGCCTCGATGAGGGTCTCCGCCGGCGCGAGCTGCTGATCGGCGTGGCCGCGGCGGTCGCCGCGGCCCACCCGATGGTCCGCACGCTCGCGGCGCCTGTTCCAGCTCTGGCGCAGACCGGCCCGCAGGCGGCGACGCTTGCCGCGTTCGCCGACACGATCATCCCGGGGCGCATCGTGGACCGCACCGACCTCGGGCATCCCGTCCCGGCGGGGGCGATCGCGGGCGTGGATCCTGACCCCGGGGCGGTGGAGACCGACGTGGTCGCGCTGTACCGCCATCCGAAGATCGGCTTCCAGCTGGTGGCCCCGGTGTTCCTCGCAGATCTCGAGGCGCGGGCGGCGCGGCGCGGTGGACGATTCCTCTCGCTGCGGTTCGACCAGCGCACGCGGGTCTGCGTCGAAGGGCTTGCGTACCGCAATCCCACGCGGCTGCTGTGGGAGGCCGCGGCCGCGGTGCCATTCGCTGCGTTTGCGGGCGCGCTCGCGCCCGCCCAGAACCCCGCGCGCTCTGGCGGGTACCGCACACTCGGTCATCCCGGGGCCGCCCCTGGTGGGTACCCCGAGCCCTCGTACCGTCGCGTGCTCGCGCACGAGCTGACGACGACCGGGTCGCTGGCATGAGGCGCGAGCGCGTCGATGTCCTGATCGCGGGATCGGGGTTCGGCGGGGCGGTCACGGCGTGGAGGCTCGCCGAGGGGTACCTCGCGGGCGACGCCGATCCTTCGGCGATCACGGTGCTCGACCGCGGGCCGCGGCTGGCGCACCGCGACTTCAAGCAGTCGATGGACATCGACCACCTCTCCAGCGTCTATCGCCTCGTCACGGCGACCGGCGGCCAGTTCGTGGTCGGCAACGCCGTCGGCGGCGGGTCGAACGTCTACCTGGCGGCGTCGCTGCGGGCGCCGTCGGAGACCTTCGAGCGGCGCGACCGCCGCCCCGGGGACGGCGACCCCCGCCGGATGTGGCCGGCGGCGCTCTCGCGCCACGCGCTGGATCCGTACTACGCGCGGGCCGAGGCGGCGCTGCGCGTCCGACGCCCCGGCTGGGACAAGGTCTCCCGCGCCGGCGGGGTCTGGGCGGCGCTCCTGGACGCGGCGGGACACACCTGCGATCGCGTCCCGCTGGCGATCAGCGACGAGCGCTGCGTCGACGCGAACTGGTGCCACACCGGCTGCATCTTCGGAGGCAAGAACTCGCTGATCACGAACTACCTCGCGGCGGCCGAGGCGGCGGGCGTCCGGATCCGGCCGCTGATGGAGGTCGAGTCCGTGCGCCAGACGAGTGCGCGCCCGTACCGCTACGTCGTGACGGTCAACCGGCTGCATCCGCGGACGCGGCTGCCCGTCGAGCAGGTGGAGATCATGTGCAAGGTCTGCGTCCTGGCGTGCGGCGCGCTGGGCGACGCCCCGATCCTGCTGCGGTCCCGCCACGCGCTGCCCCAGCTCTCGCGCGCGGCCGGCCGGCACGTGGGCTGCAACGGCGACCACGTGGTCGGGGTCGAGATCGACTCCGATCGCCTGCGCGACGTCCTGGGCCTGCCCGGCTACTCGCACTTCCACCAGGGCCGGCCGATCACGACCATGACCTACGACCACTACGTCGGCAAGCCGGGCAACGCGCAGGACGGCACGCGGTTCACGCTCCAGGAGATCTTCCTGTCGACGCTGACGAACGTGCTCTACGACGACGGGCGCGACCCGCCGGGCGACCCATCGTGGTTCGGCGCGCAGAAGAAGCGCGCGATCGCGAAGTGGTCGAGCCGGATCGAGATCCTCGCGATGGTCGAGGACACCCATGACGGGACGCTCACGGTGCCGCCGCTCGTGGGGTCGGCGATCGAGCCGAACCCGGGGCCGATCTCGATCTCGCCCCTCGTCTACCAGCTCTCCGAGCAGTCACGCCGGGTGCGCGCGGCTGCGGATGCCGCTGTCAGGGAGATCGTGACGCGTGACGGGGTCGGCCGCTTCATGGGGCTCACCGAGACCCCCGGCGTGTACGCGGCCCACCCGCTCGGCGGCGCACGGATGGCCGAGTCGCCGGAGGACGGCGTGGTCGACGACGCCGGGCGCGTGCACGGCTACGAGGGGCTGCTCTGCGTCGGGTCGTCGATCATCCCGACTTCGCTGGGCGTCAACCCGTCGCTGACGATCACGGCGGTGGCCGAGCGCTGCGCCGACCGCCTGACTGCTGACGGCCCGGGCCTCGGCCTCCCCGTGAAGCTCCGCCGCGGCGTGCCGCCGGAGAACGTCATCGACCCAGTCCTGCCCGTCGCTACGGTATGAGGATGTCTGTCGAGGACGAGGCTGCCCAGGACGATCGGCCGAAGCTGATCCAGAAGCTGGCCGAGCAGCGCGAGACCCACAAGCAGCGCCCGAAGATCATCCGTGCGCTCTACACGGCCGTCGGCATCACCCTGCTGCTCGGCGGCCTCGTCATGCTCATCACGCCGGGCCCGGCGTTCGCCGTCATCCCGCTCGGGCTGTTCATCCTCGCGCTCGAGTTCACGTGGGCCGAGGCGGCGCTGGAGAAGTCGCTCGAGCAGGCGGACAAGGCCAAGCAGAAGGCGGCCGAGACGACGAAGCTCCAGCGCACGCTCACGGGGATCGCGGCGGCGCTGGCGGTCGCGGGGCTCGTCGCCTGGGCGCTCTACGGGGACATCCCCGTGGCGCCCGTCTGAGTGGCTTAGATCGAGTCGGTCGCCGGGGTCGAGGTCGGGACCGGGTCGATCCGCTCTTCCTCGTGGCCCTCCTCGCGCGCCAGCGCGGACGGCCACCACACCTTCGGTCCGACGATGTGCACGAGCGAGGGCACGAGCACAGAGCGGACGAGGAACGTGTCGAGCAGGACGCCGAACGCGACGACGAAGCCCATCTCGGTGAGGAACACGAGGGGCAGCACCGCGAGCACGCTGAACGTGCCGGCGAGCACGATGCCCGCCGCGGTGATGACCCCGCCCGTCACCGCGACGGCGCGGACCATGCCTCGTCTCGTCCCGTACGTGAACGTCTCCTCCCGCGCCCGGGTCATCAGGAAGATGTTGTAGTCGACGCCGAGCGCCACGAGGAAGATGAACGTGAACAGCGGCAGCGACGGGTCGCTGCCGGGGAAGCCGAAGAGCACGTCGAACACGACGGCGCCGACACCGAGCGCGGCGAAGAACGACAGGACCACCGTCGCGATCAGGATGAGCGGGATGACCAGCGCCCGCAGCAGGATCATCAGGATCACGAAGACGATCACAAGCGCGAGCGGGACGAGCAGCTTGTTGTCGTCCGACGAGGCGACGCGGAGATCCGCCTCGACGGCGGTCGATCCGCCCACGAGGCCTTCGGGGGTCACCTGGCGGACGGCGTCGCGCAGCTCGGGGATCACGTCGAACGCAGCCGTCGAATACGGGTCGAGCTGGAGGAACGCCGCGAGCTGGACGAAGCCGTCGCCCTCAGCGACGGGCTGGGGCGCGACCGCCGCGACTCCGTCGATCGCGGCAGCGGCCTTGGCGACCTGCGCGAGGTCTGTGCCCTCGGGAACGACGATGTCCGTCGGCGCGGACTGGCCGGACGGGAACGCCTTCGCGATCTCCTCCTGGCCCCCGATCGATTCGACCTCACCGCGGAACGAGTTGCCCTGGGTCAGGCCGTCGTCGAAGTTCAGCAGCCCGAGGCAGAACACGAGCAGCAGGGCGGTCGACGCGATGGCGACTCGCACGGGATGGCGCGAGGTCTTCTCGGCCGTCCGTCGCCAGAAGCCGTGCGTCTCGTCCGCGCCTTCGTGGTCGGAGCTGTATCGGTGCTCGACGCGCAGGAAGACCTTGCGGTCGAGCCACGGGCCGGCGAACCGGAAGAGCGCCGAGAGCAGGAGGACGATCACGACGCCGGGAATCACCAGGGCGGGAAGGAAGGCCAGCAGCCCGATGATCGCGAACGTGGTCACGGCAGGGCCGAGACGGTCGGTGACCCAGGACAGGCCGGCGACGCGCATCGGCGTGTGGTCCGGCGCGTCCGGGCCCTCGGGCCCGTACGGCACGAACGGCCAGAAGCGGCGGCGACCGACGATGACGAGCACCGCGGGGAGGAACGTCAGCATCGAGATGACGGCGATGACGATGCCCATGGCGCCGATCGGGCCGAGGCCGGCGGTGCCGTTGACCTTCGCGAGCGTGAGCGACAGCAGCGCCACCGCGACCGTCGCACCGGACGCCACGATGGCGGGGCCCGCACGTCGCAGGGCGATGGCCATCGCCTCGTGCTTGTCCTGGTGCTTGTGCAGCTCCTCTCGATATCGCGCGACGAGCAGCAGCGCATAGTCGGTTCCCGCGCCGATCACGAGGACCGAGAGAATCGACGAGGACTGCCCGTTCACCGTGACGTCGAGCTGCGTGAGCCCGTAGCCGAGGCCGCGGGCCGCGATCTCCGCGAACACGACCGCGAGAATCGGGAAGAACCAGAAGACCGGGCTGCGGTAGATGAGGATCAGCAGGAAGATGACCAGCCCGAGCGCGGCCGCGACCAGCGTGCCGTTGATGTTCTCGAAGACCTTGATCGCGTCCGCGGAGATGCCCGCGGGACCGGTGACCTTCACCACGAGCCCGTCCTCGTCGCGCGACACGGCGTCGCGGTAGTCCTCGACCGGGTCGATGATGTCCGCGGACTCACCCGTGCCGGTGATCTGGTTGCCGATCAGAGCGGTGGTTCCATCTTCGGAGAGCTGGAACGGCGTGTCGGCGCCCCGGCCGGCGGGGTTGCCGAACGGGGAGGTCTGGCGGTACTCCGCCGTGATCTTGTTGAGCTTGGCGATGTCCGCCCCGATCGCCTGCTTGTCCGCCGCGGTCAGGCCGCTGTCGCGCCGGTAGACGACGATCGTCGGCGCCTTCTCGCCGTCGTTGAGCTTCTCGGTGACTTCGAGCGCCTTCGTCGACTCGGCATCACCCGGCAGGAACGAGGTCGACTCGTTCTTCTCCGCGTCCATGAACTTGTCGGGCAGGCCGGCGGCGGTGGTGCCGACGACGACCAGCACCCACACGAAGAAGACGACCCATTTCGCGCGCGGGCCAGCGGGGAAGGCGAGGAGGGAGCTCATGTGGGGATGGGTTCTACCAGTGGTCGGTGGACGTGACGGTGATGGTGACTCCGGGTGTCCGCTGAAGTCAGCGACTCCGGAAGTCAGTTGGCGCGTTGGCGCCTATTTGAGCAGGGCGCGGAGCTCGTCCGCTTCGGTGACCGGGGCGCGGCACGCGAAGTGCTCGCAGACGTACGCCGTGGGTGCACCGTCGCGGGTGGGGCGATCGCGAAGGAGCGGCACGCCACCGTCGTCGCGGCCGTCCCCGCCGGCGAGAACCACGTGGGGGCGCAGCTCTTCGCGGACCACTGCGGCGAGGGGGCCGAGGTCGTCTCCGACCAGCGCGATCTCGCGCGTCGCACCATGGACGAAATCCAGCGCTTGCAGGGCATATCCGAAGGCCTGCGGGTGCTTCGCGGCGAGGACGGACAGTGGGGCGAGTGCGCTGTGGGCGTGGTCTTCGTAGCTGCCCTCGCCGGTGATGGCGGCAAGGCGCAGGAGACCAAGTGCTGCGCTCGCCGAGCCCGACGGGATCGGGTTGTCCTCGAGGTCTTTGCGCCGGGCGACGAGCGCTTCGTGGTCATCGGCCGTCGTGAAGAACCCGCCGTGCTCGGGGTCGGCGAAGTGCGCGATCATCGCGTCGGCGGTCTCGCGCGCGGCGACGAACCACCTGGGTTCGAACGTCGCCTCGTAGAGGGCGAGCAGCGCTTCGACGGTGAAGGCGTGGTCCTCGAGATACCCCGCGAGCCGCGCCTCGCCGTGGTTGTAGCTGCGCAAGAGCCGGCCGTCGTCCGTCCGCATCGTCGTCAGGAGGAACTCGGCGGTGGACCGGGCGGCGTCGAGGTAGTCCTCGCGGCCGAACACCGCGCCCGCGTCGGCCAGGGCGGCGATCATCAGCGCGTTCCACGCGGTCAGGCGTTTGTCGTCGAGCCCGGGGCGGACCCGCAGCTCGCGCGCGGACAACAGCGTGGACCGGATCCGGTCGCGCGTCTCGGGGTCCGGCTCGGGGCCACGGGACTCGAGGACGTTCGCGCCCTCGAAGTTGCCCTCCCGGCTGGTCCCCAGCCAGAAGGTGGCGGCGTCGAAATCGGCGTCGCCGAGGGCGTCCCGGAGCTCCTCGAGGCTCCACACGTAGAACTTGCCCTCGACGCCTTCGGTGTCGGCATCGAGGGCCGCGGAGAAGCCGCCCTCGGGCCCGCGCATCTCGCGCAGTGCCCAGTCGAGCGTCTCCTCGGCGGTGCGGCGCAGCAGCGGATCGCGGCTGACCTGCCAGCCCTCGACGTACGCGCGGGCGAGCAGCGCGTTGTCGTAGAGCATCTTCTCGAAGTGCGGGACGGTCCAAGTCGCGTCGACCGCGTAGCGCGCGAAGCCTCCGCCGACCTGGTCGAAGATGCCGCCCGAGGCCATGCTGCGCAGCGTCTGCAGCGCCATGCCGTGCCCGTCCTCGCGCCTCAGCAGGAACCCGAGGAGGCACGACGGCGGGAACTTCGGGGCACCGCCGAACCCGCCCTGCACGCTGTCGTACGCAGTGCGGAGCTCGGCGATCGCGGCATCGAGCGCCTCCGGACCGGCGACCCCGCCGGGCGGGGGCTGCAGCCGCGCGCCGCCGGACAGGTGCGTGACCATCTCGTCGCTCTGGCCGAGGATCTCCTCGCGGCGATCGCGCCACGCGTCGGCGACGGCGCGGACCACGTCCGGCCACGCGGGGAGGCCGTTGCGGGGCTGCGGCGGGAAGTACGTGCCGCCGAAGAACGGGACCTGGTCGGGCGTGACGAACATGTTCAGCGGCCAGCCGCCGCGGCCGGTCATCGCCTGGAGCGCGTCCATGTAGATCGCGTCGATGTCCGGGCGCTCCTCGCGATCGACCTTCACGCAGACGAGGTGCTCGTTCATCACCGCGGCGATCGCCTCGTCCTCGAAGCATTCGCGCTCCATGACGTGGCACCAGTGACAGGAGGAGTAGCCGATCGACACGAGCATCGGCCGGTCGAGCTCACGCGCCCGCCGCAGCGCCGCCTCGCCCCACGGCAGCCAGTCGACGGGGTTGTCCCGGTGCTGCAGGAGGTAGGGCGAGGTCTCCGCGGCGAGAGCGTTCGGCACGCCGCGGAGGGTATCCGGCCCGGACTATCCGGCCTGGCGCAGCTTCCAGCCCCGCACGAGCGCCTCGGCGCTCGGCTCCGAGGTGCGGAGCGAGGCCGAGTTCGCGGCGACCAGGCGGTACTTGCGGCCACCCAGGCGCCCCGAGAGCACCCGGCCGTTCGAGCTGAGATTCACGGTGCCGCTCAGGGCGCCACCGCCGCGGACGGTCAGCCGCATCGACGTGCCGAGGCACGGGACGGCCGACGGGCCCTTGGCGACCCGGCCGGAGACCTTCACGCCGCGGACGAACTGGACCGCGCGCAGCCGCTGGGTGCCGCTGGTCTCGATCACGGTCGAGCCGCTGCGCAGGCCGCCAACGCGACGCGGGCACTCGCCGTTCTCGAAGACCCAGCCGCGGATCTGCGACCGGACGTCGTCGGCGGCGAGCAGGACGGCGCGCAGCGTGCGGCCGAGCCGGCCTGAGCTGCCGCGCACCGAACGCAGGCTCGACACCTGCCGGGCGGCCATCGGCGAGAGGTCGAGCGGGTTGACGGTCTCCGTGCACTGCGCGACGGGCCCTCCCGCGAAGAACGTCTTGAGCGCGGTCTCCGCGCACGCCTCCTGCGAGAGCTCGCTGCCGAGAACGGAGTGGCCGGTGAACGGGACGCCGACGGTCTGGGAGCCGGGGATGCGACTCCCCACAGACTGGGCGTCCTCGAGCGGGGTCCGCAGATCGGCCTTGCCGTTGATGATGAGCGTCGGCACGGCGGGCAGGTTGCCGTTGACCGCGGGGGCGGGGCCGGCGTTCGGCCAGCCCTGGCAGAGGCCGACGAGCGTGGACGCGGCGGCGGTCGAGCGATCGAACGGCAGGAACAGATTCGGTGAGAGGCCGTTCAGCGCGGCCTTCAGCTGGCCGCCGCGCGTCGTCGCGTCCGCGTCACGGGCCCACGGGAACGGAAGCTCCTCGCACACCGTGGAGGCGTAGAGCGCCGAGTTCACGCCCTCATCGGCCGCCTGCGAGGCGGTCAGGCCGCCGAGACGAGCCACGAGGCGCGTGAGCAGCCAGCGGTCGCCACGTGCCGCAGAGCGCAGCGCGGCCGGGAGGTCAGCGCGAAGCGTGGGATTTAGGTCACCCGCGACGAGCACGCTGAGCAAGTCGTCGCGCGAGAACGTGCCCGAGCGGATCTTGCCGTTCGGCGCGACGAACTGGCCGCGCAGGTCGCGCTTCTGCAGCTGGCGGACGATCTTGCGCAGGTCGGCGGTCGGGGCGCTCGTGATTCCACTGCACGCGCGGTTCGCGCACAGGTCGCCGAGCACGCGCTTGACCGACGCGAACGTCGAGCGCTGCAGTGGGTCGGGACCCTCGGGCGTGACGACGGAATCGAGCACAAGGCGCTCGACGCGCTGCGGGTAGGCGGCCGCGTAGGCCTCGGCGACCTTCGTCCCGTACGAGACGCCGTAGAGCACGAGCTTGTCGTAGCCGATCTGGATGCGCAGATCCTCGATGTCCTGGACGCTGTCGGCCGTCGTGAAGAAGCGGCGGCCGGCGCCGATCTGGGTCGCGCACTGGCTGGCGATCTGGGTGATGCTGTCGAAGCTCGTCTTGGAGAACGCGCCGCAGGAAAGAGGGTTGGACTGGCCGGTGCCGCGCTGGTCGAAGACGACGAGGTCCCGGGTCGCGAGCGCGGGGGCGAGCCCGGCTGCGAAATCCGCCGCGAGCGGTGCTGCGGCCTGGCCCGGCCCGCCGGCCAGGGCGATGACCGCGGAGCGCTCGGGATTGCTCGCCGCCGGTCCGCGCACGACGTTCAGGCTCAGGGCACCCGGGAAGGCGCCGGTCCGGTCGATGGCGACCGAGGCCCGCGCGCATTGGTAGCCCTGCGGCTGGGCGCAGGCCTTCCACGCGAGATCAGCCTGCGCCGGTGCGGCGATGCCGAGCCCCACGGCGACAGCGACGGACGCCGCGATGGCGGCCGGGGACAGACGACGGCGGACAGACAAGACGAGCGACGGTAGCAAGAGCAGTACCTTCGGGACGAAGATTCAACGAAGAAGGGATCCGAGTGTCCGAACCCATCCGCACCCCGATCGATGCGCCCGGAGCACCGGCCGCTGTGGGGCCGTACTCGCACGCAGTGCGGGCAGGCGACCTTCTCTTCTGCTCCGGACAGATCTCGCTGGATCCCCAGAGTGGTGAGCTGATCCTCGGCAGCGCGGGCATCCAGGCCGAGCAGTGCTTGAAGAACCTCGAGGCCGTGTGCGCGGCCGCCGGCACCGAGCTGGCGCGCGCGGTGAAGGTCACGGTCTATCTCACGGACATGGCGGACTTCGCGGAGGTCAACGAGGTCTACGCGCGCTTCTTCCCCGGGGCTCCGCCTGCCCGGGTCGCCATCGAGGTGGCGGGGCTGCCGAAGGGCGCGGACGTCGAGGTCGACGCGGTGGTGCTCATCTCGGGGTAGGTCCCGTGCCGTCCGGGTACGGGCCGGGCATGACTGATCCGAACGAGAAGCAGAAGCCCGGCCCCGAAGGGTCTGACGACAAGGACACGCTGCCCGCCGCGCCGGAGCCCGATTCCGACAGCGAGCTCGGGGACACCGACCAGCATTCGAAGGTGCCGGCCCCGTCAGGCGACCGGGTGCGCAACGCGCCGTAAACGCGCAACCTGGCGGTCGCTGCGCCGTTGGAGCTTCTCGACCAATCGAGTCGAGGGGCGCATGTGGTGCGACGATGGACACTGGCGTTGTGGGTCGTTGCGGGGCTGCTCGGCGCGGCGGCGCCTGCCGCCGGTGCGGAGCAGCGCGTGCTGGCGACCGACGCCACCCTGCTGGGTGCGTCGGGACCCTGGGCGGCGGCGGTGAGCCGGACCCTTCCGCCGATCGTGACGGCCCTGCATCTGACCACGGGCCGGAAGACCGTCATTCCGACCCCGCCCGGGTGCACGCCGGCCGGGCTGGGCGTGGGCCAGCTGCTCTATTCGTGCTCCGCCGATCCGCCGTCCATCAGCCGGCCGGTGCTTCGTGACCTGGCGACAGGCTCGCTGCAGGAGCCCGACGGCCGGCTGCCCGAGCTGCTGGCAGGGCATCCCGAGGCCATCGAATGGGAAGGCGTCGGCCGGCACTGGCTGTCCGCGGTGTGGCACAGCTACCACGCGCGCGTGCACGTCTTCGTGCCGCGTTCCGGCGGCGTCATACGCGGAATCCCGTTTGGCCCGTCGCCGTACGACGTGCGACTCCAACCAGATCTCGATCGTCCGGACCTCGTTCGGACGGTGTGCGCCCCGGTGCGTCAGCTTGCGAGTGGGACCGACAACCCTGCTCAGACGGTGGACGGCTTTGTTCCCGTCGCGATGGATGGGAGCTGGGCCCTCGAACGGCCGGCCTACCCCTGGCCGGACGAGGCGTCCGAGACCGTGCTCCAGCGGTGCGGATCTGCCCGGCGCGAGGTCCTGTGCGCGACTGCCTGCGGGCCCGCGCTGCTGCACCGCGGCAAGGTCGTCTGGGTGCGGCGCGATCGGGTCCGCGTGCGCCGCGTGACGGGCGGTCGCACCACTGCGACGTTCGGGTATCCGGGCGACTCGATCGGCGCGGTCGCCGCCACCGGCAACCGCCTGTTCGTGCAGCTCGACGGGGGCCGGCCGCGGGTCGTCGTCCTACGCCTCGCCCCGTAGCTGCGCCCGCCGGATCTTCCCGCTCGCGGTCTTGGGAAGGTCCGGGGCGAAGTCGATGACCCGCGGGTACTTGTAGGGCGCGGTCTCGGCCTTGACGTGGTCCTGTAGCTCGCGCGCGAGCGTGTCGCTCGGGGCGTGGCCGTCGCGCAGGACCACGATGGCGCGCACGATCGAGCCGCGCTCCTCATCCGGTGCCGCGACGACCGCGGCCTCGGCGACCGCCGCATGGGACACGAGCGCCGATTCCACCTCGAACGGGCCGATCCGGTAACCGGCGGAGATGATCACGTCGTCGGCGCGGCCCTCGAAGTAGAGCCATCCGTCGCGGTCGTCGTGGACCTTGTCGCCCGTGCGCCAGGGGGTTGCAAGGTTCCATGGGTCGCTGCCGAGATATCCCAGGAAGAACGTGGGCACCGTCGCCGGGTCGAGGACGAGCTCGCCCTCGTCGATCCACGCGCGCACGCCCGGGAGAGGCTTGCCCATCGAGCCTGGGCGCGGTGGTTCGCCGGTGGGCGCGCTGGTCGTCTGACCGGTCTCCGTCTGGCCGTAGCCGTCACGGACGTCGACGCCGACCGCTCCGCGCCAGGCGTGGAGGACCTCGGGGTTCAGCGCCTCGCCCGCGGCGACGGCGGTGCGCAGCGGCAGCGCGCGCAACTCGGTGCGCTTCGCCATGACGCGGTACTCGGTCGGCGCCATGCAGAGGACGTCGACGCGCTCGCGCTCGAGGAGGTCGAGCCGCTCGGCCGGGTCGAAACGGTCGTCGTGCAGCAGCGCGGCGGCACCCTGGAGCCATGGCGCGACGAACACGTTGCGCGCCGACTTCGACCAGCCGCTGGCCGCCGTGCACCAGGCGAGCTCTTCCTCGCGCGCGCCGAACCAGTGCTCGGCCTGGACGTGCTGGCCGAGGAGGTAGC
>JAEMSV010000130.1 GCA_016462625.1 Solirubrobacteraceae bacterium
GACTTCCAGCAGAAGGTCAACTACCAGCGTGCGCTCGAGGGCGAGATCGCGAACAACATCGGCACCATCGACGGCGTCAACAGCGCCACGGTGCAGCTCTCGCTTCCCGAGGACCAGCTCTTCGCCGACGAGTCGAAGCCCGCCACCGCGGCGGTGCTCCTCGATTCGGCCGACATGGACCCGGCCCAGATCCGCGGCATGGCCAAGCTCGTCTCGGGCGCGGTCGAGGGCCTGAAGGAGGAGGACGTCACGATCACGGCGGCCGACGGCTCCCTGCTCTGGCCGGTGGGCGAGAACGGCCAGCCCGGTGGCGGCTCCACCTCGAAGATCTCGGCCGAGAACCGGTACGCCGCGCAGCTCGAGGGCAAGATCAACGCGAAGCTCACGCAGATGCTCGGCGCCAACAAGGCGTACGTCCAGGTCAGTCCGACGCTGAACATGAACGACATCAGCCGCGACACGCTGACGTGGGGCGACAAGGGCACCGCGCTGACCAGCAAGTCCGAGAAGGAACAGCTGGAGAGCCAGGGCGAGGCGGCCACGCCGTCGGGCGTCCGGGCGCAGCTCGAGGACGCGGCCGCCACGGGCGCCGGGAGCCAGTCGAACTACAACCGTGAGTCGAAGGAGGATTCCTTCGGCGTCGACAAGCAGGTCGAGCGCACCAAGGTCGCGCAGGGCGCGGTCGAGAAGCTCGACGTGGCCGTCGTCTTCGACAAGACCGTCCCGAAGGCGGACGTCTCCGAGATGGAGGCCTATGTCGCCAACGCCGCCGGCGTCGACACGCAGCGCGGCGACAACCTCTCGGTCAGCCAGATCGCGTTCGCGAAGGCCGCCAAGCCGGAAGAGGCCAAGGGCGGGCCCGTGCCGAAGGCCGCCGCCGGCGCCGCCAAGTGGGTCGGTCTCGGCATCGCCGGTCTGCTGTTCCTCTTCTTCGTCACCCGGGCGCTGCGCAAGCGCGAGAGCGAGGCGCTCGGCGACGCGCGCTGGCTCACCGAGATCGATGAGCCCCGCCCCCTGGCCGAGCTGACCGCCGCGGGCGGCGCGCCGCAAGGCTCGACGCTGCCCCAGGCCGCGCCGCCGAGCGCCGCGAGAACCCAGATCGGCGAGATGGTCGACAAGGAGCCGGAGAAGGTGGCCCAGCAGCTGCGCGCATGGATGTCGGAGGAGTCGTGAGCGATCTCGCCGAAGCCGAAGTCGACGCGGAGGTCGGGACCGCCCTCGAGCCCGTCGAGGCGCCCCGCGCGACCGTCGCCTACACCGGCCGCCAGAAGGCCGCCGCCATGCTGGTCAGCCTCGGCCCGGAGAAGGCCGCCGAGATCATGCGGTTCATGCCCGACGAGGAGGTCGAGCAGCTCTCCGCCGACATGGCCGAGATCTACCGCGTGGACCCGGGCGTCTCCGAGGCCCTGTACGAAGAGCTCTACATCCGGATGGCGCCGGGCTCCGAGGTCGCCCTCGGCGGCCTCGAGTACACGCGCGAGGTCCTGGAGAACCTGCTCGGCCCGCAGCGCGCCGACGAGATCATCAGCTTGCTGCAGGCGCGCGGCGAGGTCCGCCCGTTCGAGTTCCTGCGGCGCACGCCGCCTGAGCAGATCTACACGCTGCTGAAGGACGAGGCGCCGCAGACGATCGCGCTCGTCATCGCGTCCCTGTGGCCGAGCGTCGCCGGCCAGGTCCTCACGCACCTTCCGCCCGAAGTGCAGGCGGAGATCGCCGTCCGCATCGCCACGATGAAGGAGACGAACCCGGGCGTCATCGGTGCGATCGACCAGGGTCTGCGCCAGAAGATCTCGGCGATCAGCACGGCGGAGTTCCACTCCCCCGGAGGCGTCGACGCGCTCGCGGACATCCTCAACAACGCGGGCCGCTCGACGGAGCGCCACGTCATCGAGCACCTCGCCGCGAGCGACCCCGAGCTGGCCGACGAGGTCCGCATGAAGCTGTTCACCTTCGAGGACCTGTCGGTGCTCGAGGACCGCGACATGCAGCTCATCCTGCGCGAGGTCGAGGGCAAGGACCTGGTCCTGGCGCTCCGCGGCGTGCCGGACGATCTGGTCAACAAGTTCCTGTCGAACATGTCCGAGCGCGCAGCCCAGACGCTGCGCGAGGACATGGAGGTCATGCCCCCGCAGCGGCGCACCGTCGTCGAAGAGGCGCAGGGCAAGATCGTGGCGATCGTCCGCCGCCTCGACGAGGAGGGCACGATCGTCCTCCCGCGCGGTGAGGACGAGGGCGGCGGGGAGGTTCTCTGATGAGCTACGACCTGCCGGAGCTGACGCCCCTCCCCGGAGCGGCGGTGATCGACCACCGCGACCACGTCGCCGAGGCGATGGCCGAGGCCGACGCGATCCGCCAGCGCGCCTACGACGAGGGCTACGCCGCCGGGCTCGCCGAGGCCCAGGCCGCGGCGACCCCGGCCGTCGAGGCGATGACGTCCGCCGCGGCGGGGCTCGACGAGATGCGCGTGCACGTCGCCGATGGCTTGGAGCGCGGCTCGGTCGGCCTCGCGCTGCGCATTGCCGAGCAGGTCGTCGGCGCGGCCGTGACGGTTGATCCGGAGCTCGTCCTCGAAGCGATCCGCGGCGCGCTGCGGCGCCTGACCGAGCGCGACCGCGTGCAGATCATGGTGAACCCCGACGATCTGGACATCGTCCGCTCGCAGATCGACGACGTCGTGCAGCAGCTCGGCGGCATCGGTTCGGTGGACGTGCAGTCCGAGCGGCGGGTGTCCCGCGGCGGCGCGATCGTCCGCACCGGCGAAGGCGACGTCGACGCGTCGATCGAGACCAAGCTGACCCGTGCGCGTGAGGTGCTCGAGCGTGAGTTCGCCGACAGCTGAGGTCGTGCTCGAGGATGGGCTGGAGAAGCTCGCACGCCTGGCCGTCGCGGTCAGCCGCGCGGACCTCTCGGTGCGCCGGGGCCGCGTCTCGGACGTCATCGGCCTGATCATCGAAGCCGCGGGCCTCGAGGTGGAGGTCGGCGAGATCTGCGACATCTCGACGGGACGCGACCGCCCGACGGTCCCCGCCGAGGTGGTCGGCTTCCGCGCCGGCCGAACGCTCTTGATGCCTCTGGGCGACATGCACGGGATCGGCCCGGGCAACGTCGTCATCGCGACGGGCGAGCAGCTGACCGTGCCGGTCGGCGAGCACATGCTCGGCCGGGTGCTCGACGGTCTTGGTCGTCCGCTGGACGGCGGCGAGGACCCGGTGCTCGCGCCGCGGCGTGGGGCGAGCGCTTCGCCTCCCGATCCCATGTCGCGCCCGCGGATCGAGGACCGGGTGTCTCTGGGCGTGCGTGCGCTGGACGCGTTGGTTCCGTGCGGCCGCGGTCAGCGCATGGGCATCTTCGCCGGCTCTGGTGTCGGCAAGTCTTCTCTGCTGGGGATGATCGCGAAGTCGACCTCGGCCGACATCAACGTGATCTGCCTGGTCGGCGAGCGTGGCCGCGAGGTGCGCGAGTTCATCGAGCGCGACCTGGGCGACGCGATCTCGCGTTCCGTGGTGGTCGTGGCGACCTCCGACCAGCCCGCGCTGGTGCGCATCAAGGCGGCCATGACGGCGACGACGATTGCGGAGTCCTTCCGCGACGGCGGCGCGAACGTGATGCTGATGATGGACTCGGTCACGCGCTTCGCGATGGCCCAGCGTGAGGTCGGCCTGGCGATCGGCGAGCCGCCGGCGACCCGTGGCTACACCCCTTCGGTGTTCGCGCTGCTCCCGAAGCTGCTGGAGCGCTCGGGGACGTCGGCGGAGGGCTCGATCACCGCGTTGTACACCGTGCTCGTCGACGGCGACGACATGAACGAGCCGATCGCGGATGCGGTGCGGTCGATTCTCGACGGCCACATCGTGCTGACTCGCGACCTCGCCCACCAGGGCCACTATCCGGCGGTCGACGTGCTGCAGTCCGTCTCGCGTCTGGTCGGCGAGATCATGACCCCCGAGGTCCGGGCCGCCGGCACCGACGTGCGCTCGCTGATGGCCGCGTACAAGGACAAGCGCGACCTGATCTCGATCGGCGCGTACGAGGCCGGTTCGGACCCGATGACCGATCGCGCGATCGCGATGCGCGAGCCGATCGACACCTTCCTGCGCCAGACCGTCGAGGACGTCTCGACGGCCGAGTCGGCGGACGAGTGGCTGCTGCAGCTCGCGGGTGCTGCGGGTGGCCTGGCGCCGGTGGCGCCGATGCCTGATCAGTCCGGTGGCGGCACCGCCGACGGGATCGGCGCGGAGTTCCCCGCGGCGAATCCCAGCGCGATCCCGCCGTTGAACCTGGGCGTCTGAGACACGGAGTGCCTGCCGCGCGCGTCCAACGTTCCGTCAGTTCTCGTTCAGCGCCGCACCGATGGCCAGCATGACGAGGAGAACGATCACTCCCGCGAAGGCGGCGAACGCCAGGAGACTCGAGACCACGCTCAGGGCGATGTCGCCCTTCCATCGAGCTGCGAGAAGGCCCGCGACGCCGGCCGCGACCGCAGCTCCCAGGAACCATGCGATGTTCAGCTCACTCCCGAGCAGGCGCGCCGCAGCCACCGCGGCAATGCCGAGGGCGCCGCCGAACACGCCGAACAGTGGTGCGCGAAGCATCGAGGCGCATCATCTCGGACGGCCGCACCAGACTCATCGCCGGCGCCCTCCCAGTGAGACAGTCACCGTGACCTTCGTTCCGGCCGCGAGCTTGGTCCCGGTCTTCCGCGAGGTGCCGATCACGCGACCGCGCCGGACCTTCGCCGACCGCACGCGCTTCGCCCGCACCCTGCAGTTCGCCTTCGAGAACGAGCGGCGGACGCTCGTCAGCGTCGCACCCCGCTTCACCTTGGGCACCACGCAGCGTCGCTTCGCGCGCGCGGGCGTCTTGACCGACGGCGGGAGCAGCGACGCCGGGTCGACGTAGTCGCCCCCCGTGTCCGGCGCCGGCTGCTCCGCCGTCGTCTCCCCGCCCAGCAGGTTCAGCGTGATGACCAGCTTCCCGTCGGCACCGATCGTCACCTTCGCGAACCCGGCCGCCGACTTCGCGTCCGCGCTGAAGCCCGGGTTGGGCCCGCCGATGAGCAGCGCGAACGTCGCCTCCCACGGGCCGAACGGCAGGTCCGGCGCGGCGACGCGCGCGTACCCCGTGACCTTCCCGTCGACGAGTCCGGCGACGCTGGTGATCGTTCCCCCGATCGTCGCGTCGCCGATCTCCATCCCGTCCTCCATCACGCACGGGGGTCCGTCGCTGCTGCCGAGGACGTCGAGCCGCCAGTCCCCGGCTCCGGCGTAGTCCACGGCCCCGGCGCCCTTCAGTGCGCCCCCCGTTGCGCACCCGATCCGGGCGTCCCCGCGCAGGCGCAGGCCGGCGGCGTCCCACACGACGCCCGCCCCGCTCAGCGAGATCCCGTCCGTCAACGCGATCGGCCCCCCGACCGATCCCGTGACCTTCGTCATCGGGTCCTTGGCGAAGAGGTCGCAGCCCTCGAGCCGGCCGGACAGGTCGACCGGGTCGTGCAGAGCCAGCGTGAACCGGTAGCTGCGGTCCCAGCGGATCAAGCCGCTGCCGAGCTGCTCGTCTCCGACGAACAGGCGCACGACGAACCCGTTGAGGTTCGTCCCGAACGTCACCCGCCAGCGGTCCGCGCCGGGTGGCGGCGCGGGCAGCGTCTTGATGACGGAGCCGCTCGACGGCTGCGTCTCCTCGGTCAGTGCCTTGACCGGCTTGCAGGCTTCGCGATCGGCGGCGTGCGCCGTCGCGGTCCCCGATATGAGCACGAGTACGGCGGCCACCAGGTAGCCGCACGCACCGGACAGTGTGCGTGTTCTGGACAGAGTTCCGCCCCCCCAGACGGATGAGACCGGGACCGTACGCCGTTCTGAACGCTCGGTCAAGAGCGGCGATCGGAGACACTGCTCGGGTGGCCGTCGTCCTCGCGAGCACCTCGTATGACGAGGGGTGGTGGATCCTCGATTTCGATCCGGTCCTGACGGCGTGGGCGGCGGTCGAAGGACGCGACCGGCAGCGCGGCGACGGGATCATGGTCTTGGTCGCTCCCGAGGGGCTCGCGGAGATCCGGCTTCGGTCGGCGACCGGTCCGGGACGAGGGCCCGACTGGGGCTGGCGGTTCTCCCGGCGCGGTGATCGGCTGGTCGGCGGCCCAGGACCCGACGGCGCCGGCGCAGGGTCGCCGGGGCCGGGAGTCGCGGGCGTCCAGCCGCTGCTCGCCGCGCGGGACATCGTCGGGGGCGTGGTGATCGGCCCTGACGTCCCGCTGACCCCGGTGATCGCCGCTGAGGCGTCGCCGACCGATCTGGCCGCGGTGCAGCAGCCGCACGTCGACCGGCTGACCCGGGACTGGTTCCAGCGGCACGGGAGCGGAGACGACCTGGCCGCGCTGCGCGAAGCCGGCCGAGGTGACGGGCGCGCGCTCATGGACGTCTCGGATCGGCTCGGTGCGCTCACGTGGTCGTTTCGCGAGGAGACGCCGGAGTTCGCGTTCAACCAGGAGCTCTCGATGCAGTACGAGCTGGCCGCGCTCTCGCTCCTCGGCTATGACTGACGACGTGCCCTACGTCCACACCCTCCGCGTCCGCTTCGCCGAGTGTGATCCGCAGGGGTTCGTCTTCAACGCGAACTACCTGGCGCTGATCGACGTCGCCGTCACCGAGTGGATGCGCGAGCGGTTCGGCTCCTACGCGCGGATGATCGCCGACCACGGCGTGGACCTCGTCGTCGCCGAGGCCAACCAGCGCTTCCGGCTGCCCGCCCGCGGCGACGATCTGCTCGACATCGCCCTCGCGTTCCCGCAGGTCGGGACCACCAGCACGACGATGGCGGTGGAGATCACCAGGAACGGGGAGTCCATCCTGGACGCTGAGCTGCGGTACGTCTTCATCGATCCGGACAAGGGGACGAAGACCCCGATTCCCGAGCCGATTCGGGCCGCTTTGCAGGGATAGCGCCCAGGGGTGTGAGCATTCTGGTTCCTCACGCGAGGCACAATGCGCACACCCCCCGCCCGGACACCCGTCCAGACGGCCTGAACGCCGCACCGCGGCAGCCGACCACCCGGTCTGATGACCGATGTCCCCTTCAGGTTTGGACTCGAGCGGGTTCGCGAGATTCGCGAGCACGACGAGGACAAGGCTCGCGAAGAGTTCGCCGCCAGCCTCAATCGCCGCGCCCGAGGCGCCGCGATGCTCCAGGCTGCGCAGGATCTCATCGTGCAGGCGCAGGACGGCCGTCGCGAGACCGCCGGCGCGCAGGTGAGCGGGCAGGACCTCATCGCCCAGCAGCTTTGGCTCGAGCGCCTCGAGCGGCACAAGACGTCCGCCGCGCAGGAGCTCGACCGGTCGGACAACGAGCTGCTCCAGCGCCGGGACGAGCTCAACGAAGCGCGTCAGCGCCGTGAGGTCCTCGAGAAGCTGAAGGAGCGCCGCCGCGGCGAGCACGACGCCGAGAACGCGCGCCGCCAGGGTGTCGTCCTCGACGAGATGGCGATCACGATGCACGTCCGGAAGATGGCCGGCCGATGAGCGTCACCGCCATCAACGCACGGGTCGAGGAGATCCAGCAGATGATCGGCCAGCTCCACGGGGGCACGGCCGAGACGTCCGGCGGGGACTTCGCCGCGACCCTGCAGAGCGCGACCACCGCGTCGAATCCGCAGGCCGCCACCGCGACCGCCGCGGGCAACCCGCTCACGCCGCTGGCCGCGAACGCCGCCGGCACCGGCGCGACCACCACCTTGAACACGCCGTACGCGAGCGAGATCCAGGCCGCCGCCGCCAAGCACGGCGTCGATCCGGCCCTCCTCGCCGCACTGGTCCGCCAGGAGTCGAACTTCAACCCGACCGCCGGCAGCCCGGCCGGTGCCCGCGGCCTGACCCAGCTCATGCCCGGCACCGCCGCCTCGCTCGGTGTCACCGACGTCACCGATCCGGCGCAGGCGCTCGACGGCGGCGCGAAGTACCTCAAGCAGCAGCTCGACGCCTTCAACGGCGACGAGAAGCTGGCGCTGGCCGCGTACAACGCCGGTCCAGGTGCGGTCAAGAAGTACGGCGGCGTGCCGCCTTACGCGGAGACCCAGAACTACGTCACGAAGGTCCTCGGCTACGCGCAGGAATATCGCGCCGCCGGGACCGCAGCGACGCCGACTCCGGTGGCGAGTGCGCTCGCCGCGCAGTCGATCGCGGCAGGGGTGCCGACCACGTCCATGACCACCACGACCCCAGCCTCTCCGTCATCCGGCGGCCTGGCCTACTCGACGACATGACCGTGACCCCTCGCACGCTCTCCCCGGCGGCCAGCCCGCCGAGGTCCGCGCCCCCAGGAGGACCACCTCCTGGCGGACCACCGGGAACAGGCTTCGACCTGATCCTCGAACTTCAAGCCCAGACCTGGACCGCACCTGCGGAAGGTCAGACCCCCAAGGCCACCACCACGAACGGTGGGGCCAGCGAGAAGGACATTGCTCCGCAGAGCGAGACGGACGCCCCTGGCGCGCCGCTCGATCCCGCGGACGCGATGCCTGTGGATCCGGCAGTCGCCGCTGTCGATCCCACCGTGCCTGCCCTCCCCTCGGGTACCGGCACGGTCGTCGCTGACGAGGTGTCCACGGGCTTGCCGTCGACGACCACCGCCGACGCTCAGGCGTCGGCCATCGTCCCGGTGCTGGAGGGCATCGGGACGGCGCAGCCGGGTGTGGAGGCTCCCGCTGCCGTTGGTGGTCTGTCGCCGACGCCGGAGGCGACCGTGCCCGTGCTGGAGGGCTCGGGCACGGTCGCTGGACCGGCTGTCGGCTCGGAGTCCACGGGCTCCGAGCCTCCTCTTGCCACGGCCCCGGTGCTGACCGACGCGGACAGCGCGCCGGCCATCGCCGCGCAGGCCGCCGAGGCCGAGAAGCTCCCGGGCGCGTCCGGTGCGAAGGGCACCGACGCCGGCACCGCGGGCGATCAGCCCAAGCAGCAGACCGCACCGGCGTCCGCGCCGGTGGCGGAGGCTCCTGCCCCGGTGGCGCCCAGCGGGGTGGGCGGGCTTGCAACCCAGGCCCCCGCTCCGCAGGCGCCCGCCCTGCCCACGGCCGTTCAGGCGGCCCACGGCACGAGCGGTCCGTTTCTCGCGGCGCAGATCCTCAAGGTGCAGACCCTCATCGACCTGGCGACGCGGAACGGATCCGCCTCCGCCCGGATCGAGCTGCACCCCGAGGAGCTCGGCAAGGTCGAGGTCCGCCTGCGCAGCGCGGCAGGCGGTGGCCTCACCGCGTCGATGACCGCGGACAGGCCCGAGGCGCTCCAGGCGCTCGCCGCTGCCGGTGACCAGCTGCGCAAGCAGCTGGAGGACCGCGGCATCGACGTCCTGCGGCTCGACATCAATCTCTCCGCGGAAGCGCGCGGCGAGGCCCGGACCGGTGCCCGGCAGGACGGCACCGAC
>JAEMSV010000294.1 GCA_016462625.1 Solirubrobacteraceae bacterium
GGCGTCGGGTCGGCCGGGACCTTCGTCGTCGGATCCTGCTGCGGCGGCGTCTCGTACGCGTCGTCGTCGTACTGCGAGCCGCCGTTCGTCTTCGTCCCGCCAGTCTCGTACTGCTGGGCGGACTGCTGGCCGTCGGTGTCGAAGCCGTCCTCGTCCTTGCCGCCGCCTTGGCGCTGGTACTTGCCGGAGAAGCTCGAGCCCTGGAACGGCGTCTTGGGCTGGGCGAAGCCGCCGCAGAACTTGCGCTTGGCGACGCGCATGTAATCGCCCCAGATCTCGGCGGGGAACGTGCCGCCGGCGACCGAGCCGCCGTGGTACTGGGTGAACATCGAGATCTGCGCGTCGGGGTAGCCGACCCACGTCGACGTCGCGAGGTGCGGCGTGAAGCCGACGAACCAGGCGTCGCGGTGGTTGTCGGTCGTGCCGGTCTTGCCGCCGGCGGGGCAGCCGATGTTCGCCTTCGTGCCGGTGCCGCCCTGGATGTTCGCCTCGAGGATCTTCGTGATCTCGTACATCTCGCCGTCGGTGAACGCCTTGTGGCGTCGCGGCTTGGTGAGGTCGTCGACCTTGCCGTCAGGGAACGAGACCTTCGTGATCGCCTTCGGCTTGTTGCGCCAGCCGCCCGAGGCGATCGTCGCGTACGCGTTGGCCATCTCCAGCGGGGAGACGCCGTTCTCCAGGCCACCGAGGCCCTCGGCGGGGTAGGAGTTCAGCTTGCTCTTGATCCCGAGGTCGCGCGCGGCCTGCGTGACGTTCTCCGGGCCGACATCAAGATCGAGCTGCATGTAGATCGAGTTGTCCGACGCGAGCGTGGCCTTCACGAGGTTCGCGCTGCCGATGTACGAGTTCGAGTACGTCTTGACCTGGACCTTGCCGTAGGTCGGGTCGTTCAGGTTCAGGGGCTTGCTCGAGTAGCTCGTGCTCTTCGGGTCGATGCCCTTGGCGATCGCGGCCGTGAGCACCATGATCTTGAAGGTCGATCCGGGCTGGCGCGTGCCCTGGGCGGCGAGGTTGAACTTGCGGTTCGCGTAGCTCGCGCTCGTCGCCATCGTGCGGATGTAGCCGTTGCGCGGGTCGATCGAGACGATCGCCGAAGACGGCGCGTCGGGGAAGTTCAGCCGGCCGGCGATCGCCTTGCGGGCGGCCTTCTGGAGGCCGAGGTCGATCGTGGTCTTGATCGAGAGGCCGCCCTGGCGGACCTTCTCGACGCCGTAGCGGTCGATCAGCTCCTGCTTGACGTAGTCGAAGAAGAAGCCCTCGCGGCGCTCGGTGTAGTACTTGCTGGGGTGCACGCCGAGCGTGTACGCCTTCGTCCGCTCCGCGGTCGCGCGGGAGATCATGCCCTCGTCGGCCATGCGGTCGAGGACGTCGTTACGGCGGGCCAGCGCCTTCTCGGGGAAGCGGAACGGGCTGTAGGCCGACGGCGCCTGCGGGAGGCCCGCGAGCATCGCGGCCTCACGGAGCTTCAGCTTGCTGGCGGGCTTGTCGAAGTACGTGCGCGCCGCGGCCTGGATGCCGACCGCGGTGACCCCGCCCTCGGTGCCGTACGGGACCGAGTTGACGTACTTGTTGAGGATCCACTGCTTGCCCTGCTTGCCCGGGTGCGCGTTCTCGAGCTCCTCGGCGAGCTTCGCCTCGCGGATCTTGCGCTTGAAGGTCTTCTCCTTGTCGCCGTAGAGCGCGCGGACGAGCTGCATCGTCAGCGTGGAGCCGCCCTCGACGGTCTTGCCGGAGGTGATGTTCTTCACGCCGGCCCGGATGACGCCCTCGAAGTCGACGCCCGTGTGGTCGTAGAAGCGCCGGTCCTCGATCGCGACCGTCGCGTTCTTGACGTTCTGCGGGATCTCCTCGGAGTTGATCGGCCGCCGCAGGACGCTCGACTCGATGAAGCCCAGGCGGGTGCCGTCGGCGGCGTAGACGACGCTCGTGGCGCCGGGGTCCTGCGGCTTGAGCTCGCGCAGGTCCGGCGCGCTGTTGGCCGTGGAGACCACCCAGCCGACCGCGCCGAGCCCAGCGAGCGCGAGCAGCGTGCCGAGCAGCCCGAACACGAGGAAGAGGGGCTTGGCGGCGCCACCGCGTTGACGACGGCGGCGCAGGCGATCACGGCGAGCGGACATGAGCGAGTACGGGGAGTTTCGACGGGCTCACATGGCCGCGGCGAAACGACGAGTTTAGCCAGGTGCCTTGTTCTGGCTTAAAGGGTGCGGTCCTGCGAATCGACCGAGAGGAGGCCCGCAGAGCGCAGGCGCGCCAGGCATTGCGCGCGCAGCTCCCCTTCGGCGGTGAGCCGCTGCCCAGGGATGGTTGTCGGCCCGCTCACGACGAGCTTGACCGCGCCCTCCGGCGACATGTCGGCCACGCGGACGCTCGCCAGGCCGGCGGTTTCGTCGCGGAGCTCCTCCGCTGCCCGTCCGGCGTCGGCGTCGGCGGGGAGCCAGAGGACGACCTCGGTCCCGACCTCGGCGGAGACGATCGTGTCGTTGCGGACGATCGCGCCGATCATCTCCTTGTTCGGGACGATGATCCG
>JAEMSV010000131.1 GCA_016462625.1 Solirubrobacteraceae bacterium
CACCGGGGGGGCCGGTGCGGGGGCGGGGGACGGGGCCGGCGCCGGCGCGCTGACGACCGGTGCCGGAGCGCTGACGACCGGTGCCGGAGCGCTCACAGCGGGCGTCGGCGTGCTCGCTTCAGGGGCCGGGGCGGCCGCGACGGCCTGCGGCTCGGGCGCCGGCACCACGTGCGTGACGACGCGCCGCTGCTCGATCCGGCGGATGACGACCTGCGGCGGCGCCGACGCGACCTGAGCCGCGGGCGCCGGGGTGCCGGCGCCGAGCGCGGGATCGCCGCCCGCACGTACCTGCAGGGCGAGCGCGGCGAGCGCGACGCAGAAGGCACCGGCGGCCGACGACCACACCCACTGGGGCGCGATCGGGCGCACCGGGCGGCGCTTCGGGGCTGCGTCAGTCATCGTCGCCGCCGTGGTCGTCGTCGGCCTCGAAGCCGTCCTCGCCGTGGTCGTCGCCGCGCTCCTCCTGCTCGTACTCGAGGTCGTCGTCTTGGCGTACGCGCTGGGCGACTCGGACGGCCGTGGGCTGCGGAGACGAGGCGACGGGCGGGGCAGCCGGTGCGGTGACGGGCGCCGCGGCGGGCGCCGCAACCGTGGTCTTCGGCTTCTCACGCTTGGTGACGTGGATCGTGGTCCGCACGACCTCGGTGCGAACCTGCGGAGTCGCAGCGACCGGCGCGACCGTCTTCGTCGGGGTCGGCTGACCGCCCGCGGCCAGCGCGATCGCCGCCAACGCGCCCAGGCCTGCGACGGTCCCACCCGCGACGAACATCCGGGGGCTCAGGGACATGGGGTGCTCCTCAGGTTCGGGGTCATCGTGCGGTCCACCGTGACGACCGCCGGGGCAAGCCCCGCGCAACCCTGGGTAAAGCCTTGGCAAAGCCTGCGCGAGACGGCTTCGGTGGGGGTTACGCTCGCGTCGTGACCGGCTCCGGACCACGCATCCTGCTCGTCGAGGACGAGGCGTCGATCGCCGAGCCGTTCGCCCGCGTGCTTGCGCGCGAGGGATTCGACCCGACGATCGCGGCGACCGCCGCCGACGCGCTGGCCGCCTTCGATCGGGTCCAGCCCGACCTGGTCCTGCTCGATCTCGCCCTGCCCGACGGGGACGGCCGCGACGTGTGCCGCGAGCTCCGCGCGCGCTCGAACGTCCCGGTGATCATGGTCACCGCGCGCGGGACCGAGGTCGATCGCATCGTGGGCCTGGAGCTGGGCGCCGACGACTACGTCGTCAAGCCGTTCTCGGGCGCCGAGGTCGTCGCGCGCATCCGGGCCGTCCTGCGGCGCACCGGCAGGGCGGAGGATGCGCCCGCCGCCCGCGCAGCGCTGGAGGCCGGCGGCGTGACGCTCGACCCCGCCGCCCGCCGGGCGCGCCTCGACGGCAGCGAGCTCGATCTGACCCGCAAGGAGTTCGACCTGCTCGCCGAGCTCATGCGGCACGCGGGCGCCGTCGTCACGCGCGAAGACCTCATGGCGCGCGTGTGGGACGAGAACTGGTTCGGCTCGACGAAGACGCTCGACGTCCACGTGGGCTGGCTGCGCCGCAAGCTCGGCGACGACCCATCCGCTCCGAAGCTCATCCAGACGGTCCGCGGGGTCGGGTTCCGCTTCATCGCGCCCGAGGAGCTGGACCCGTCGGTCTGAGAGCCCGCCTCCTGCTGGCTCTGGCCTACGTGCTGGTGCTCGCGATCATCGCGCTCGAGGTCCCGCTCGCGGTCAGCACCGCCGACCGGGTCGACGCGGAGATCCGCTCGCAGGCGCGCGGGCAGGCCGATGTGGTGGCGTCGTCGGCCTCCGAGCTCGTCAAACCGCCGGACCGCGCCGGGCTCGACACGCTCGTGACGAGCGCCGCCCGCTCGGTGCGTGGGCGCGTGATCGTGGTCAACGCGCGTGGCCGGCTGCTGGCCGACTCCGGCGGTTCCCCTCGGGGAACCAACTACGCCGACCGGCCGGAGATCGCCCGTGCGCTGCGCGGGGACGCCGATCAGCGAGAGCGCCATTCCGACACGCTGGATCAGTCCCTGCTCGCCACCGCGGTCCCCGTCGTCGAGGAGGCGGAGACCGTGGGCGCGGTCCGCATCACGCAGAGCATGGCCGCCGTCGACCGTGCCGTCCGGCGGGCGTGGATCGGCCTGGCCGGCGTGGGGGTCATCGTGCTGCTGATCGGCCTGGCGGTGGGGGCGCTGATCGCCGGGCAGATCGCCCGACCGGTCGTGCGCCTCGAGGACACGGCGCGGAGGGTCGGGGACGGAGACCTCGGGGCGCGCGCCCCGGTCGAGGGCTCGGCAGAGCAGCGCACCCTTGCGCGGACGTTCAACGACATGACCGCTCGCGTGCAGCGGCTCATTGCGTCCCAGCGCGAGTTCGTCGCCGACGCGTCGCACCAGCTCCGAACCCCGCTGACGGGCCTGCGCCTGCGCCTGGAGGAGGCGCGCGCGGAGAGCGCCGACCCGCAGGTGCAGGAGGATCTCGACGCCGCCCTGGGCGAGGTCGACCGCCTGGCCGTCATGGTCGCCGAGCTTCTGGAGCTCAGCCGGGCCGGGGAGCGCGACGCGCCGGCCGAGACCCTGCTGCTCGGGGAGGTTGCCGAGCATGCGGCCGAGCGCTGGGCCGCGGAAGCGGCAACCCGCGGGCAGCGTGTGGCCGCGGATGTCGACGAGGCCGCCGACGCGGAGGCGTTCGTCCCCCGCGCGGACATCGACAGAGTGCTCGACGTTCTCGTCGAGAACGCCCTGCACTACGCGCCGCCGGCCACGACCGTGACCATCGCCGCGCGTCCGGGGGAGCTGACCGTGCGTGATGCGGGCCCCGGACTGGCCACGGACGAGTCCGAGCTGGTGTTCGAGCGTTTCCACCGAGGGAGCGCCGCGCGCGGTGGCCCGGGTGGAACCGGTCTCGGACTGCCGATCGCACGTGAACTGGCGAGCCGCTGGGGCGGGGAAGTCCGCCTCGCCAACGCGCCCGGCGGTGGCGCGCTCGCCCGGGTATCGCTCCCGCCGCAGCACTGACTTTCCCGAACCTTTACCCAGACCTGGACGGCGGTTTCCCGGCGGGTTCGTACCGTCGGCGCATGACTGCACAGACCCGCCGCCGGAGCGCCGCCGCTATGGCCGCACTCACCGGCCTCATTCATCTCATCCTCGCGCCGGAGTACCTGTCGGAGGAGACCTACATCGGCGTGCTGTTCATCGGCGCGGCCATCACCTGCGGCGCCGTCGCCGCCGTCCTCTGGCGCCGCGACGAGCCCCTCGCGTGGGGCATCGGGGCGCTGACCTGCGCCGGCATGTTCGCCGGCTTCGTCCTCTCCCGCACCGTGGGCCTGCCCGGCTTCCACGAGGCCGAATGGGAGCTCTCCGGCCTCATCACGCTCGTCGCGGACGCGGCGTTCGTCGGCCTGGCCGCGACGAGCCTGCGGTCCGAGCTGCCTGCGGCCGCAACCTCCTGACGGGACTACGCTCCGGACATGCGCGCGCGCCTGCTTATCGGCTGGGTCCTGCTCGGCCTGGCGGGCGTCGCGCTGGCGGTCGGGGTGACCATGGCCGCGACGAGCGTGACGTCCCAGCGGATCGGGCTCGATTCCGAGCCGCTCTCCGCGGGCAGCGACCTCGTTCCGTCGCCGGTCGAAACGACGACCCGCACCGTCACCGTGACGGTGCAGACGACGGCGGCCCCACCGACGACGGTGGAGGACTCCGGCGAAGGACACGGCCGGGGGCGGGACCACGCCGAGGACGACTAGCGCCGGGCGTCCTCAGCAGATCGCGGTCGCGACCCAGTACCGACTGGTGGTGCCCCGCAGCGGGGCGTAGGCCGTCCAGCCGAACTCGATCTCGGGCGCCGGCCCGCGGTCACGGGCGTCGAAGATGAACTGCCGGGCGATCGCCTCCGTCCGCGGCGCGAAGATCGTGCCGCCGCGCGCGGCGAACTCGCGGGTTCCGGCCCCGTCCCACAGCCCGACGTCATCGGGCTGCCCGCCTGTCCACAGCGCGACGTACGGCACCGGCCGCCGGTTCGGCACGACGTAGCGCGGACACACCGGCCCCGGCGGGTCCTCGGAGAAGAACGTCTCGAGATCCCCCACGATCGCCTCCTGCGTCGACAGCGCTCGCTGCAGCGCATCGAGGCGATCGACCTGCTTCGGCGTGAACGCCACGAGCGCCACCACCACGACGACCGCGAACCCGATCCACCACGGCCGCGCGCCGTCATCGGGGTCGAGCACCATCCAGCCGAAGACCCCCGCGCCCGCGAAGATCGCGCCGATCGTCGCCACTGGCAGCAGGTAGCGCACGAGGATCGAAAGCCCCGCCGTCGCCAGGACGCAGAACGCCGCGACGCCCAGCAGCCCCGCGATCAGCGGCAGCCGCGACCGGTCGCGCAGCCTCCACAGCCCGAACCCGAGGCCACCGGCTGCGCCGAGCAGGACGGGCTCGCGCAGGATCTCCCCGATCCGCCGCGGCAGCGTCGTCGGGACGTTCGCGATCCCGGTCTTCCGGCCGAGCTCGGCGGCGTTGTCGCGCGTCTCGGTCAGGGAGAAGAGCGGGTTCCCGGTGATGATGAGGTCGTGCAACGCCCAGAGCAGCGGGGCGCTCGCGGCGATGAGCGCCATCCGCGCGAGCGCCGCGCCGCGCAGGCCGTCCGGGCCCCACGCCAGCCACAGCACGTAGGCGCCGCTGAACAGCCACGCCTCCGGCCGCAGCAGCCCGGCCAGCGACAGCAGTGCGAGCACCGGCCAGCCTGCGCGCGACTTCTTCGTCTCCACGAGCAGCGCGCCCAGCAGCAGGCAGAGGTAGGGGAGATCGACGTACGCGCGCAGTCCGTACGAGAGCACCGGCTCGCGCGTGAGGATGATCAGCGCCGCCAGCGCGCCGGCCGCCCATCCGAACCACGCGCGGCCCAGCGAGAACACGAGCACGCCGAGCACGCCGAGCAGCAGGTAGGCGCCGCCGCTCACGATCCACGCCGGCACACTGCCGAACTCCGGCGCCGAGCCGTAGAACAGTGTCAGCGGGATCGCGGCGAGCTCCTGAAGCGGATGCGCGGTGGGGGCGAGGCCGACCTCGAGGTCGGGGAGCGCCCCGCGCGCCACATCGCGCCCCCAGATCAGCGTGTAGAGCGTGTCGTAGTTGATGAGCTGCACCGCGTCGAAGACGAGGAGCAGGACCAACGCGAGCGCCACGGAGGCTGAGGCGGCAGGGAACAGGCGGCGCATGCGCCGCCGACGGTACCGCCCGTGTCGGGCTGCTGTCTTAGACTCGGTCGTCGTGCCCGAGGCTCCTTCGCTCTACCGCCGCCACCGCCCGCGGACGTTCGCCCAGGTGGTCGGCCAGGAGCACGTCGTGCGCACCCTGCGCAACGCCGTGCAGCAGGGGAAGGTCCATCACGCCTACCTCTTCGTCGGGTCGCGCGGCACCGGCAAGACGTCGATGGCGAAGATCCTCGCGTCCTGCCTGAACTGCGAGAACGGCCCGACGATCGACCCGTGCGGCGTCTGCTCGTCGTGCATCTCGATCGCGAGCGCGTCGTCGATGGACGTCATCGAGATGGACGCCGCCTCGAACAACTCGGTCGACGACATCCGCGACCTGCGCGACCGCGTCTCGCTCGCCCCGGTGTCCGGGAAGCACAAGGTCTACATCCTCGACGAGGCGCACATGCTCTCGTCCCAGGCGTGGAACGCGTTCCTCAAGACGCTCGAGGAGCCGCCCCCCAACACGATCTTCGTGCTCGCGACGACCGAGGCGAGCAAGGTGCTGCCCACCGTCGTCGACCGCTGCCATCGCTTCGACTTCACCCGTCCCACGGTCGGGCAGCTCGCTCAGGTCGTCGCACGGGTCTCTGGTGAGGAGCACATCACCATCGGCGAGGACGCCGTCGCGTTGATCGCCCGCCACGCGACCGGGTCCTTCCGCGACGCCCTCGGCACGCTCGAGCAGATGGTCACCTACAGCGGGCCCACGATCACCACCGACGACGTCATCGCGGTCCTCGGCATCGCCGACGCCGACATGCTCTTCGGGATGCTCGACGCGGTCGGCAAGGGCGACGCCGCCGCCACACTGCGCGGGGCCGCCAAGCTCGTCGGCACCGGCCGCGACCCGATGTCGTTTATCCGCGACCTCGAGGCCCACGCCCGCGATCTGCTCGTCGTGCAGACCCTCGGCACCGTGCCGGCGGAGATGCACGTCACGGCCGACCGCGACCAGCGGCTGGCCGCCCAGGCGGGGCGGATCGGCCGCGCGCAGGTCATCCGGCTGCTCGACCTGCTCGCCGACGCGCTGCGCGCCTGCCGCGACGGCGCCGACCCGCGCACCTACCTCGAGCTCGCGCTGGTGAAGGCCGCCGCGCCCGAGATCGATCCGGGGACGAAGGCGATCGCCTCCCGCCTCGAGCGCCTCGAGCGCGCCGTCAACGAAGGCGCAGGCGTCAGCGTCCCGCCGCCCGCGATCACGGCACCCGCTCAGCCCGCCGCTGAGCCCGCGCCGCCAGCACCGGCGCCGGAGGCATCGGCTCCGCCGCCCGCTGTCGCGTCGCCCCCGCCAGCGCCTTCCCCGGCCGCATCCGCTCCGTCCGGAGCGGCCACCGCCGTCGCCGCGGTTCCCGAGCCGGAGCCCGAGCCCGAGCCGATGCCGGCGCCGCCCCCGCCGGCTGCGGCGCCCGTGCCGATCGTCGGCATGACGCTGAACGACCTGCTCGACGTCTGGCCCGCCGTCCTCGACGGCGTGCGCGAGCGCCACGCGCTGTGCGCGGGCCTGCTCTCGACCGCCCGCCCGGTCGCGCTGGACGCCGACACGCTCACCGTCGCCTTCCCCGACGACCAGGAGTTCCTGCGCCGCAAGGCCGACGACCCGGCGATGCGCCAGTGCGTCGGAGAAGCCCTGCGCGCGGTCACCGGCTCGGCGCCGCAGATCGCCTACGAGCTGCGCGACCTGGCCGCGGCGGATGCCGAGGCCGGCGGCTCGGCCCCGGCCGGCCCGCTCCCGGGTCCCGAGTTCATCGAGAAGCTGATGGCGGCGTTCGACGCCGAGGAAATCATCCCCGAAGCAGACGCCCCGAAGGAGTCCTGATGCCGCAGCCCAACATGAACCAGCTGGCCAAGATGGCGCAGAAGATGCAGGCCGACATGGCCGCTGCGCAGGAGTCGCTCGCCAACGAGGTGGTCGAGGCGTCGGCCGGCGGTGGCATGGTCACCGTGAAGATCACGGGCGACCTGCAGATCAAGGCCGTCACCATCGACCCGGACGCGGTCGATCCCGAGGACGTCGAGCTGCTGCAGGACATGGTCCTCGCCGCGGTCAACCAGGCGCTCACCCAGGCCCAGGAGCTCGCCGCGACCCGGATGGGCGCCGTGACCGGCGGCCTCGGCGGCGGCGCGGGTGGCCTGGGCGGCCTGCTCGGGATGTAGCGCCGCTTCCCGTCGACGAAACCTCCGCTCACCGGAGGTTTCGTCGAGGGGAACGAAGACCGGCGCGTTGAGTAGCGTCTCCACCCCGTGTACGCCCCGCCGATCCAGCGGCTGATCGCCGAGCTGTCGAAGCTCCCGGGGATCGGCCAGCGCACCGCCCAGCGCCTCGCGTTCCACATCCTCCGGGAGACTGATGAGGACGCGACCGCGCTCGCCGCGGCGATCCGCGAGGTCAAGGAGAAGATCGGCACGTGCGAGATCTGCTTCAACCTCGCCGAGGGCCCCACGTGCCGGATCTGCCAGGACGATCGGCGTGATCCGCAGGTCATCTGCGTGGTCGAGGAGTTCGGCGACGTCATCCCGATGGAGCGCACCCACGAGTTCCACGGGCGCTACCACGTGCTCGGCGGCGCCCTGAGCCCGATCGACGGGGTCGACCCCGAGGACATCCACCTCGCCGAGCTCTACCGCCGGGTGCTGCAGGACGGGGTCACCGAGGTCGTGATCGCGACGAACCCCACGACGAGCGGCGAGGCGACCGCGCTGCACATCGCCGAGGAGCTGCGCGAGGCCGCGCCCGACGTCGCCGTGACCAGGCTCGCCTCAGGACTACCCGTCGGCGGCGACCTCGAGTACGCCGACGAGGTCACGCTCGGCCGCGCGTTCGCCGGCCGTCGCCGGCTCTAAGCGGGCTTGCAGAGAACCCCGATCGGGATGTCGATCGGTCCCGAGCCCGGGGACGCCGGCCGCCGGAACGCCACCGTGACCGACGTCGCCCTCCCCAGCACGCTCGGGTCGTCCACGAGCTGCGGGCCGAACACCCCCTCGTCGAACCCCGCGCCCTCGGTCGGCGCGACCGCCGCGACCACGAAGCCGGGGCGGCAGCCCAGCGAGAACTTCGTGACCCGCGCGGGCGGCACCAGCGGCGCGGCCGGGACCCGGACCACCCGGTCGACGACCTCCCAGCCCGCCGGGACCCGGTCGCCCCGGTGCAAACGCTGACCCGCCACGACCGGCCCGCCGGGAACCGCCCGCGGCAGCGGCTCGTCGTCGCCGATAACGCGCGTGCTGACGATCCCTGCGGCGCCCGCCGTGAGGACCGCCGCGCCCACCACGGCGGCGGTCACCTTCACCGTGGTCGACGCGCCCCCGCCGAACAGCGCGGCCAGCGAGAGCCCGCCGCCGCCCGCGACCACCGCAACGCTCGGGTCGAACACCCGCAGGCTGCGCCGCAGCCGCTTCAGATCCCGCTGGAACTCCTGGCACGCCGAGCAGCCCTTCAGATGCCGCCGTGCATGCTCACTCGGCCGCGTGCCCTCGTCGTGGGCGGTGAGCAGCTCGTCGCGGATCGCGTCGCAGTCGGCCTCGCGCGCGGCCGCCGCCTTCATGAGGTTCGTCCGTGCGCGGTTCATGAGCATCCGCGTCGCGCTCGTCGTCAGACCCAGCTCGGCGGCGAGCTCCTCGTGCGTGCGGCCGTCGATCTCCCGGCCGAGCAGGACCGCCCGCTGCGCGTCGGGCAACGCGCTGACGTCCGCGACCACGCTGTGCAGCCGCTCACGCTGCGCGAGCACGACCACGGGATCGCCGTCGTCGGCGGCCGGCTCAGCGTCCTCGAGCGGGGTCACGAGCTTGCGCGCCCGCAGCTCGTCGATGACCCGGTTGCGCGTCAGGCGGTACAGCCACGGCTTGAGGTCCTCGATCTCCTGGTCCTCGGCGAACGCCGCGTGCGCGCGGAGGAACACCTCCTGCACGACGTCCTCGGGCTCGATGCCCGTGCCGCGCAGCATCTTCGCCGCGTAGCGCTGGAGCGGGCGCTCGTAGCGCCGGACCGCCTGCGCGGACCGCTCGTCGGCATGGCGGGTGACGGAGGGAGGCGGCATCAGCGCTGCGCATGCACCATACGGATCCACACCACGACCACGGATTAGGGGCCGGGATGTCCCGGGGCAGGAGGAACTGGCGCGTAGGCGCTCGTCAGGCGGGCTGCGG
>JAEMSV010000295.1 GCA_016462625.1 Solirubrobacteraceae bacterium
ATCCTCGACCCGGACCTCGACACGTACTACCTGATGGACGCCATCGTCCTGAAGCTCCCCGCCCTCGCGGAGACCGCAGGCCAGGCCGCAGACCTCCAGGTGATCATGGGTGACGCACCCACCATGGACGAGCGCATCGAGCTCGCGGCGACCAACGGCGTCGTCGACACCACCCTCACCGGGCTCCTCGGCGGACTGGACACCGCCTACAAGAACACGACAGACGCCGCGCTCAAGCCCGCGCTGGCCTCCGCCGCCGCGACCCTGAAGTCGGCGAAGGACCCCCAGATCCCCGCGGCGCGCGAGGCACTCGAGGCCAAGGTCTCCCCGCAGCTCGACCGCCTGATCGGCGTCCGCGTCGACGGGCTCGAGAGCGCGCAGCGCCGCACGCTGCTGATCGGCGGCCTCGGCATCATCGTCGGCATCTACCTCTTCCTCGCGCTGTTCTCGGCGATCACCCGCGCCGTCCGCCGGATGGTCGACGTCGCCGAGCACATTGCCGAGGGCGACGCCGACCACCGCGTCGAGGTCAAGAGCCACGACGAGTTCGGCCGGCTCGGCGACGCGTTCGACCGGATGAGCGGCTACCTCCGCGAGTCTGCGGGCGTCGCGGACCGGATCGCCGACGGGGACCTGACGGTCGAGCCCGCCCCCCACTCCGAGCGCGACGTCCTGGGCAAGGCGCTCCAGTCGATGGTCCATCGCCTGCGCGACCTCGTCGGCCGCGTCTCCGGTTCCGCGGCGACGCTCACGAGCGCCTCGGGCGAGATGGCCTCGACCTCCGAGCAGGCCAGCCGGGCGGTTGACGAGATCGCCTCCGCCATGGAGCAGGTCGCCGTCGGCGCCCGCGACCAGCAAGCCTCCGTCCAGAGCACCCGCGCCGCGACCGAGTCGATCGCCCAGGCCTCCCGCGAGTCCGCCGAGCAGGCCGGGCAGACCCGCGAGGCCGCCGAAGACGCCCGCACCGCCGCGACCGACGGCCTACGTGCCGCCCAGGACGCGACCACCGCGATGCAGACCGTGCGCGAGGCGTCGTCGCAGGCCAGCGAGGCGATCGCCGCCCTCGGCAGCCAGTCGCGGGAGATCGGCGGCATCGTCGACACCATCAACAACCTCGCCGAGCAGACGAACCTCCTCGCGCTGAACGCGGCCATCGAGGCCGCCCGGGCCGGCGAGCACGGCCGCGGCTTCGCCGTCGTGGCCGAGGAGGTCCGCAAGCTCGCCGAGGAGTCGCAGCAGGCGACCGCCTCGATCGGCGCGCTGATCGCCGAGATGCAGGCCCAGACCGACGCCGCGGTCAGCGCGGTCGACGAGGGCGCCCGCCGCAGCGAGGAGGGCGACGCGACCGTCGCCCGCACCCGTGAGGCGTTCGCCCGGATCGAGGACTCCGTCCGCGCCGTCGCCGAGCGGGTCGACGAGATCGCCGGCGCGATCGGTGCCGTCGTCAGCGGATCCGAGCACGTGATGGCCGACGTCGATCAGGTCGCCCAGATCGCGGACCGGTCCTCCGAGACGACCGAGCACGTCTCGGCGTCCACCCAGCAGACGTCGGCATCCACGCAGGAGATCGCCTCGTCGGCGCAGGAGCTGCGCGAGACGGCCGCCGAGCTCGAGCGCGCGGTCGCCGCCTTCCGCGTCTGAGATTGGATCCATATCATCGGGCGGCGTGACCGCCCGACCTGCCCTCGAGATCACCGATGCGCTGATGATCACCCCGGCGGGCCCGCGGCCGGGAACGATCGCCGTCGACGACGCCGGCCGGATCGCGGAGCTCCGCGACGCGCCGTCCGGGCGGGCGGCACGCACGATCAGCGCGGACGGGCTCGTCGCCCTCCCCGGCATGGTCGACCAGCACGTCCACTTCATGGAGCCCGGCCCGACCGCGCGGGAGGACTTCGCCCACGGCTCGGCCGCGGCGGCGCTCGCCGGGGTGACGTGCGTCGCCGAGCACACGCACGGCTGGCCGGTCACGACCGCCGCCCGCATGCACGAGAAGCGCGGGCACCTCGCGCAGCGCTCGCTGGTCGACTTCGCCCTCGGAGCCCACGCCTCCCCCGCCACGCTCGGTGACGCCGCCTCGCTCCGCGAGTCGGGTGCGGCGTTCATCAAGGCGTTCACGTGCACCACGCACGGGATCGACGGCCTCGACCCCGACCAGCAGCTCCAGCTCCTCCGCGCAGCCGCCGACGCCGGGATCCGCGTGATCGCGCACTGCGAGGACGAGTCGATGACCGCGGCCGACGAGCGCCGGCTGCGCGCGGCGCTGCGCGACGACTTCGGTGTCCTGCCGGCCTGGCGATCGGCCACAGCGGAGCTCACAGCCGTGGTGGTGACGGCGCTGCTGGCGCGCCTGACCGGCGCCCGGGTCACCATCGCGCACGCCAGTCAGGCGGAGGTCATCGAGCTCGTCCGTCGCGAGCGCGACCGCGGCGCAGCTATCGACATCGAGACCTGCCCGCAGTACCGCCTGCTCGACGAGGCCGAAGTCGTCGCGCATGGCCCGACGCGGAAGTTCACCCC
>JAEMSV010000296.1 GCA_016462625.1 Solirubrobacteraceae bacterium
TCCTCGCGCGCGCCGAACCAGTGCTCGGCCTGGACGTGCTGGCCGAGGAGGTAGCGGACCCCGTGCACCACGGCCTTTGGCGCGCCGCTCGTGCCGCTCGTGAAGATGACCACCGCGGGGTCGGTGGGAGTGACGGCGGCGGCGGGCTCCGGCGGTGCGTCGTACAGCGACTCGTCGGGGACCAGCAGCACGTCGACCTCGGGGCGCGCCGCTTCGAGCTCCGCGCGGTTGCGCTCATCGGCGATCACGAGCTTCGGCGTGGCCGTCTCCAGGCGCAGGCGCAGGTCCTTCGCGCGGAGCATCTCGTTGCCCGGCAGCGCGACCGCGCCGAGCCGCCAGCAGGCGAGCATCGCGAAGACCCAGTCTGGGCGGTTGCCGATCAGCGTCAGGACGACGTCGCCCTTGCGCACCCCGCGCGCGGCGAGCGTCCCGGCCAGGCGCGCGCTGTGGTCGGCGACCTCGCCGAAGGACCACTCGCGCCGCGAGCCGTCGCGCGCGAGCTCGAGCAATGCCCGGCGTCCGGGCGGCGCGGCGTCGACGAGGGAGGTGACGAAGTTCACGGGGCCGGGACGCTAGCCGGGGAGGTCCGCGAGGCGGTCGTCCCAGTAGCCCTCGTACTCGCGGATCCACTCACGCACGATCCGGAGGGTGGTGGGCTCGAGGCGGTACAGGCGGTGGCGGCCGTCGCGGCGGGCGGCGACAAGGCCGGCCTCACGGAGGACCTTCAGGTGCTGGCTCAGCGACGGCTGCGAGATCCGCACGTGCGCGCCGAGATCGCCGGCGGACAGCTCACCGTCGCGCAGCTGATCGAGGATCGCCCGGCGGGTGGGGTCGGCGATCGCGTGGAAGGGGTCTCGGGGCGCCATCTCTGGCCAAGAAATATAGGCGTTCGCTTATATGGCCGCAGCGTCGGGGCACGAAGACCTGATCGGGGCTATCCTGAATGGTCGTCCACAGCTTTGCACCCAGACATCCGGAGACCACACATGGCCGTCGCCGCCCCGACGTACAAGGACAAGACCGAGGATCAGGAGGCCATCACCGCGATGGTCCGCCAGTTCGTCGACGAGCAGGTCCTGCCGAACGCGGAGAAGTACGACCACGAGGATTCGTACCCGCAGCCGATCGTCGAGCAGATGCAGGAGCTCGGGCTGTTCGGGGTCACCATCCCCGAGGAGTACGGCGGCATGGGGCTGGACCTCACGACCTACGCGATGATCGTCGAGGAGCTCTCGCGCGGCTGGATCTCGATCTCCGGGATCATCAACACGCACTTCATCGGCTGCTACCTGCTGATGAAGTTCGGCACCGAGGAGCAGAAGAACCACTACCTGCCGAAGATGGCGACGGGCGAGATCCGCGCGTCCTTCTCGCTCTCCGAGCCGGAGGCCGGCTCCGACGTGCAGGCGATCAAGACCACGGCCACCAAGACCGGTGACCACTGGGAGATCAACGGCGCGAAGATGTGGGTCACCAACGGCCTCATGTCGTCGGTCTGCTTCGTCCTCGTCCGCACGGACCCCAACGCGCAGCCCGCCTACAAGGGCATGACGTGCTTCATCGCCGACAAGGAGTCCGGCGTCAGTGAGAACACCGGCGAGCTCAAGGGCTTCATCGTCCCGCCCAAGATCAAGAAGATGGGCTACAAGGGCGTCGAGTCCACCGAGCTCGTCTTCGAGGGCTACAAGCGCGCCGACGGCGACATCCTCGGCGGCGAGGAGGGCCTGAACAAGGGCTTCGTCCAGATGATGGACGCGCTCGAGGTCGGCCGCGTGAACGTCGCCGCCCGCGGCGTCGGCATCGCGCAGCGCGCGCTCGAGCTTGCGCTGAAGTACTCGCAGGAGCGCAAGACGTTCGGCAAGCCGATTGCCGAGCACCAGGCGATCCAGTTCAAGCTCGCCGACATGGCGACCCAGATCGAGGCGGCCCGCCTCGTCACGCTGAAGGCCGTCCGCATGAAGGACGCCGGCGAGCGCTCGGACCTCGAGGCCGGCATGGCGAAGCTGCTGGCTTCGGAGACCGGCCGCATGTGCGTCGAGGAGTGCTTCCGCATCCACGGCGGCTACGGCTACTCCAAGGAGTACGAGATCGAGCGCTTGTACCGCGATGCGCCGCTGCTGCTGATCGGCGAGGGCACCTCGGAGATCCAGCGCATGGTCATCGGCAAGAAGCTGCTCCAGCGGAACAAGATCTGATCCAGATAGGGTCTTCGCGCATGAGCTCCTCGGAGGACGCGAAGACCCTCATCGAGACGGCGGTGCGCCGGTTCCTCGAGGAGGTGCCGGCGCTGCAGCCCATGAAGCTCGTCGCGGTCGTGGACCTTCGCGGCCGTGGCGACGTCCAGACGTACCGGGTCGAGCTGCCCGACCTCAAGGTCACGAAGGGCGACGAGCCGCAGGCACGTGTGCGACTGGAGATGCCGCGCGCGTTCTTCAACGTCATGGCCAAGGAGGCGAAGATCGCCGACTGGCGTGAGGCGTTCACCTACGGGCAGGCCAAGGCGACCGGGAACCG
>JAEMSV010000297.1 GCA_016462625.1 Solirubrobacteraceae bacterium
GCGCCGTCGAGCCGCACGGTCTCGCCGTTCATGTACGGGTTCTTGAGGATCTCGACCGCCATCGAGGCGAACTCGTCGGCGACGCCCAGGCGCTTGGGGAACGGCACGTTCTTCCCGAGGTTGGCCTTGAACGCCTCGGCCTGCTCGCCGGTCCCGTAGATCGGGGTGTCGAAGAGGCCCGGGGCGATCGTGTTGACCCGGATGCCGACGCTCGACAGGTCACGGGCGATCGGCAGGGTCATGCCGACGATCGCGCCCTTCGACGCCGAGTACGACGCCTGGCCGATCTGGCCGTCGAACGCCGCCGCGGAGGCGGTGTTGATGATCGAGCCGCGCCAGCCGTCCGCGTCGGGCTCGGTCTGCGAGATCGCGGCGGCCGCGAGGCGCGTGACGTTGAACGTGCCGATCAGGTTCACGCGGATCACGCGCTCGAAGGTCTCCAGCGACGCCGGGGAGCCGTCGCGGTTGACCGTGCGCTCGGCGGCGCCGATGCCCGCGCTGTTCAGCACGTAGCGCAGCGGCGCGATCGCGACGGCCGCGTCGACGGCCTCCTGCACCTGCGCGGTGTCCGACACGTCGGCCTGCACGAACACGCCGCCGATCTCGTCGGCCGCGGCCTTGCCCGTGTCGGCGTTCAGGTCGATCAGGACGACGCCCGCGCCGGCGGACGCCAGGCGCTTCGCCGTCGCCAGGCCCAGACCCGATGCGCCGCCGGTGATCAGCGCAGACGTTCCCTCAAAGCTCATACGTACTCCCTTGTCTCTTCCACGTGGTGCTGGTTATCGCATCATCACGGAGATCGGTCAGGCGGCGCGGGCTCCCGTCGCCCGTCCGAGGACCCGCCCGGCGACGGTCGGCCTGGCGGCCCAGACGTGGCGGTCCTCGAACGGCCAGGCGTAGGTCGGACTGCCGTCGCGGATCAGCCCGAGCAGCCCCGGCTCGCCGAGCTCGTCGGCCGACCAGGCGTACAGGGACTGCAGCCGCGGCAGGATCACGCCGTAGTCGAGGAGCTGGCCGAGGCGCTGCTCGTCGGCGATGTAGCGGTCCACGTCGCTCGCGAGCGGGTAGCGGTCCGGCAGCACGGCGTCCAGTGAGAGGAACGCGCCGGCCATGCCCAGCCGCGGGTCGCCCAGGAGGCGGCCGAGCGGGGCGAACCGCCCGATCGCGAGCCGCGGCGCGCCCGCGAGCGCGTGCGCGTACAGGACGCGCAGCAGCACGACGTTCATGAAGAAGCGCTCCGGCGCGGTCTCGGCGTCGGCCAGATGGCGGTGCTCGAGGTAGCCGGACACGATGCTCGCGTTGTGCGCGCGGTACCAGTGGCGGCCTGTCGGTCTCGCCGCGAACTCCAGCCACAGCCCGACGGCCGGTGACGAGGGCTCGCCCGGGGCCCCGCCGAGGAGCGCGACGGTCTCGCAGCCGTCACGCAGCAGGCCTTCGTTCAGCGTCCGCCACCAGACGCTGCCGGGCGGGGAGGCGTCGAGGGGGTCGAGCACGCCGCGGCCGGCCTGCCACCGCATGAACGAGAGCGCGGCACGGCGAAAGGGGAGATGGCGGGGCGCGCGTCCCGTCGGCCCGCGGAACACACGCGCCATCAGTGCGAGGCGCGCGGCCGGATCGTCCCGGACCGCTGCCACCTGCCTCTCGGCGACCGCGAGCGCCTCGCTCACTCGGGCAGCTCCTCCCCGGCGGCCTCGCGCGCCATGTAGAGCGCGTACCAGTCCGGCCAGTTCTCGTCGTACTCGCCGCCGGCCCGCTTCTCGTGTTCCCCGTGGGCCTTGGCCGCCCGCCTGAGGGCGTCCGCCAGATCGTCGACCGACTCGTACGTCGTGGGCATGCGCGGCTCCTCTCGGAAAAGTTTCGCGACCCCGGGAAGGATTTCGGAAGTCGCGGCGTCTTCCATCGAGACCCCAACCTCTCAAAGGGAGAGACCCATGCAGAAGAACCGCATCTGGAACGCCCGCCACGCCCTGACCGCCGCAGCTCTCGCCACCGGTCTCGTCGCCGCGACGGCCGGCACGGCGAACGCCGCGGTCACCTCGAACTTCAGCGCCGGGCAGCTGAGCGTGTTCGGGGACAACCTCGACAACACCATCGTCGTCAGCCGCAATGCCGCGGGGACGATCCTCGTCAACGGCGGCGCCGTCGTGGTCAGCGGCGGCACCCCGACGGTCGCCAACACCTCGAAGATCCAGGTCTTCGGCCTGGGCGGCAACGACACCGTCGCGCTCAGCGAGGTCAACGGCGCGCTGCCGTCGGCCAACCTGTTCGGTGGTGAAGGCAATGATGTGCTGACCGCAGGCTCGGGCGGTGATCAGGTCTTCGGCCAGGGGGGCAACGACACGCTCCTCGGCAAGGGCGGGTTCGACCTGCTCTTCGGCGGCGCCGACAACGACACGATCACCGGCGGTGACGCCGACGACCAGGCCTTCGGGCAGTCGGGCAACGACCGGATGATCTGGAACCCGGGCGACGACACCGACCTCAACGAGGGCG
>JAEMSV010000132.1 GCA_016462625.1 Solirubrobacteraceae bacterium
GGCCAGGGGGGAGCACCGTGGCGGGGGCGACCTGGACGGCGAGCGTGCGGACGGTGGCGGTGCCCCCGGCGCCGGTCGCCGTCACCACGCACCGCAGGCTCTTCCCGACGTCCGAGGCCGAAGGCGTGTAGGTCGCGCCTTCGGCGATCCGCACGGTCGGGGCGCCGCGCGTCACGAGGTCCCAGCCGACGGCCAGAGTCGGCGCGCCGGTCCAGTCGCCCGGGTCGCAGGGGTACGGCTGCCCGACCACCGGGAGACCGGAGGCGGCCGGGTACCTGCGCGGTTCAGGCCACGCCGCAGGCGTGCCCGCGGCGAACGCGTGGATCGAAGGTTCGGCGAGCCGCGTGTAGTACGCGGTCGACGTGCAGTTCGCGCTGCCGATCGACATGACGCCGTACGCGGTGCCGCCCACCAGCAGCCCGGTGCCGCTGTCACCCGCACAGACGCCCGCGGTGGCCGACGACGTGACGCAGACGACGTCCTGCGAGGCCGGGTCGCTCCCTCCGCAGGAGGCGCGCGCGAGCATCGTCCCCGGGGTCTGCTGCATGCGCAGCGTGGTCGTCGGGCCGGGCGGATCGGAGGCGGTGCGCAGAAGGCCCCAGCCCTGGAGCTGCACGGCCGTCGACGCCTCGAGCGCGCCGGCCGCGGGGAGGGACGCGGCCTGCACGGCCGGGCCAAGGGCGAGCGGGGTGGCCAGGGTGAGCAGGGCGACGTCCCATTTCCGCACGGCCCAGGTGAACCTCGGATCGAGCGCCTGCTCGGCCACCCGCACCACCTGACGACCAGGTGCCACGCCGTTGAGGTCCCGGTCCCCGGCAATCACCAGCAGCTGACTCGACGGGACCATCAGCCGGGGCTCGTCCCGATGCAGCAGGCAGTGCGCCGCGGTGAGGACGTGCGTCGCGTCGCGGATCACGCCACCGCAGCTGTGCGAGCTGGCGCCGCCCACGCCGTCGTCGATCGAGATCGACACGAGCTGGGGCTGCTGCGGGGCATCCGCACCGCCCTTGATGGCCTCGGCCGCTGGTGCGATCGCGAGCAGCACCAGCATGGGGAGTAGCGCGAGGCAGCGGGGCACCGGAACATGGTCTCATGACGGCCCGTACAGGCTCGCGCCGTATTGACTGAACGGAAACGTTCACTGTAGGTTTCGTCCCCGAACGCGCCCTGCCGTCCACGGGGCGATCACCTCGTTCCGGGAGGAACCCATCCCCATGCCGCATACGTCGATGTCCCGTAGGCGCGCCCTGGCCACGGGCGGTGCTGCTGCGCTCGGCTCGGCCCTTGGGCTGAAGGGGAAGACCGGCAGCGCATCCGCCGCGCCGGCGCCCCAAGCCGACGCCATCGTCGTGGGCGGCGGCCTCGCCGGCCTCGTCGCGACCGCGGAGCTCGCAGCGGCCGGGAAGCGCGTGCTGCTCGTCGACCAGGAGGGTGAGCAGAGCCTCGGAGGCCAGGCGTTCTGGTCGCTGGGCGGGCTGTTCTTCGTCAACTCGCCCGAGCAGCGCGCGTACGGGATCAAGGATTCGGTCGAGCTCGCCCGCAGCGACTGGTTCGGCACCGCGGGCTTCGACCGCGACATGGACGATCCGCTCGGCGAGGACTACTGGGCGGCCAAGTGGGCCGACGCCTACGTGCAGTTCGCCGCGGCCGAGAAGCGCAGCTGGCTCTCGAGCCTCGGCGTGAAGTGGGTTCCGATCGTCGGCTGGGCCGAGCGCGGCGGCCAGCTCGCCGACGGCCACGGCAACTCGGTGCCGCGCTTCCACCTCGCGCTCGGCACCGGCCCCGGGGTCATGCAGCCGTTCGAGCGGCTCGTGCGCGCGGCGGTCACCAAGGGGCTGGTGACCTTCAAGTTCCGCCATCAGGTCGACGGGCTCATCACGACCAACGGCGTGGTGACCGGCGTGCAGGGCAGCGTTCTGGAGCCGACCAGCGAAGCTCGCGGGAAGCCGACCTCACGCACGAAGGTCGCGGGCTTCGAGCTCCACGCGCCGATCGTGATCGTGACGTCGGGTGGCATCGGCGGCAACCAGGAGCTCGTCCGCCGCAACTGGCCCGCGCGGCTGGGCACCCCGCCGAAGAAGATGATCACCGGCGTCCCAGCGCACGTCGACGGCCGGATGCTCGCCATCACGGAGCTGGCCGGCGGCCGCATCGTCAACCGCGATCGGATGTGGCACTACACCGAGGGCCTGAAGAACCACTCGTCGATCTGGCCCGACCACGGCATCCGCGTGATCGCCGCCCCGTCCTCGATGTGGTTCGACGCCGAAGGCAAGCGCTTCCCGAGTCCGGGGATTCCCAGCTACGACACGCTCGGCACCCTCCAGCTGATCCAGGACTCCGGCTACGACTACTCGTGGTTCGTCCTGAACAAGCGGATCATCGACAAGGAGTTCGTGCTCTCCGGCTCGGAGCAGAACCCCGAGCTGACCTCGAAGAACCTCGTCGCGTACCTCGCCGGCCGTTTGCGAGGTGGCACGGCGAAGCCGGTCAAGGCGTTCGTCGACAAGGGCGAGGACTTCGTCGTCGCGAACGATCTGCCGACGCTGGTTGCGGGCATGAACACGATCACCGGCACGGACCTGATCAAGCTCGACCCGCTGCGCGACCAGATCGAGGCGCGCGATCGCCAGGTCGACAACTGGTTCGGCAAGGACACGCAGGTCATGGGCATCCGTAACTCGCTGTCGTACCCCGGAGATCTGATCGCCCGGACGGCGACGCTGCACAAGATCCTCAGCCCGACGGCCGGCCCGCTCATCGCGATCCGGATGAACATCCTCACGCGCAAGACGCTCGGCGGGCTGCAGACCGATCTGAACGGCCGCGTCCTCGGCTCCGATGCCAAGCCCATCCCGGGCCTTTTCGCCGCGGGCGAGGTCGCGGGCTTCGGCGGCGGGGGCGTGCACGGCTACCGCGCGCTGGAGGGCACGTTCCTCGGTGGCTGCCTGTTCTCCGGGCGCCAGGCCGGGCGGGGCGCGGCGGCCATCGCGTGAACGGGCGGCGCGCCGGCCCCGCCGGTCCCACCGGTGCGCAGGGTCCGGCCGGTCAGCGGACGCGCTGGGTCCTGGTGAACGCGGCCGGGCAGATCGAAGCGCAGTCCGGCGGCTTCACCGTGCAGTCCGGCTACGTCGCAAACCCCGCGGGTGCGGCCGGCAACGTCTACATCGACGCGGGTGAGGACCTGTCCGAGCGCTTCTACGTGACCATCACCGGCTAGCGCTACGGTCCCGCCATGTCCGCTTCCCGCCGCTCGCTGGCCACTGCCGTCACCGCCACGTTCGCTCTCGGCCTGCTGGCCACACCCGCGGGGTCGCAGAGCCTCTTCAAGTCCTGCGGGTCGTTCACGTCGGGTGAGAAGGCGTACAGCGTGCAGGGTTACGAGATCGAGCAGGTCGAGGGCACCGACACCGGCAAGGCGAACAAGCTGGACAAGGCGACCTGCAAGTCCGCGGGCAAGGCCCTGAAGAGCACGCTGAAGAAGAGCGGCACGTACAACGGCTGGGCCTGCGTCAAGCAGACCAGGCAGTCCAAGGGCGCGACCGCCGCCACGTGTGACTACACGCCCGCGGCGAACTCGTTCTGGAGGACGCGCGCGGTGCGGACGAAGTAGCGCTGGTCAGCCGGCCAGCGCGTCGGCCGCGTGCACTCGTGCCGCCGACAGCGTGCGCCGCAACAGCGCCTCGCGCCCGGTGAACCGCTGGGTCGGCATCGGGACGCTGATCGCCGCCCGGCCGACCGCGAACCCGATCGCCGAGATACCGAGCGTGTGCTCTTCGAGGTCGGTCGCCAGCCCCGACTCGCGGATCTCCGCGAGGTGCTCGATCAGCTCGCGCCGGCTCGTGATCGTGTGCTCGGTGAAGCGCGGCAGGCGGGCGGGAAGCAGCTCGGTGACCGCGTCGTCGCTGAGCAGCGCGAGCACCGCCTTGCCGTTGGCCGTGCAGTGCAGCGGGAACGTCGCGCCGACCGACGAGACGGCGCGCAGGCGATGCGACGCGGGGATCTGGTCGACGAAGCGCAGGTGGTCGCCGTCGAGGATCGCGAGGTCGACGGTCTCCTGGAGGTCGTCGAACAGCGCGTCCATCGTCGGGCGCAGACGCGCCTGCACGTCGGGCGGGCCAGGGTCGGCGAGGCGCAGCAGCTCCGGCCCGAGGACCATGCGGCCGGTTGCATCCGACGGGGAGACGAACCCCTCCGTCTCGAGCGCGGCGAGCAGCCGGTGGACCGTCGAGCGCGGCAGGCTGGTGCGTTCCGCCAGCTGGGACAGGCTCAGCCCGTCCGGCTCGCCGTGCAGCGCACGCAGCACGTCGGCAGCACGCGAGATGACCTGGACGCGGCTCACGCGCCCGGGAGCGTCAGGTGAACCCGCGGCGCGAGCTGGTCCCACCAGAAGGGATCGCCAGGATCGATGCCGAAGCGCCGCCAGCTCGACCACGCGACGAGGTCGGCGGCCTGCAGCAGCCGGCTGGCCCGCGAGTCGGCGAACAGCGGAACCTCGGTGAGCCGGTCCAGACGACCCCACGGTCCCGCGGTCTCGCGCCAGTCCTCCGCCCACCGCTGGATCTCGCGGTCGTGCCGGTTGACGTCGGAGAGGACCAGGCCCTGCTGCTCGTAGGGCTCGAGCCAGTCGTCGAAGCGGTTGAGCAGCCGGCCGTAGGCCTCCTGGTCGTGGTGGCCGCCGGGCGGGAGGACCTCGACGAACAGCTGGAGGGGGAACGCGGGGTCGGCAGCGCCGAAGCGGGAGACCGCCGCGACCGCCTCCTCCAGCAGCCGGCGGCGCAGCTGCCCGTCGACGTCCCGCCACGGGGAGGGCGCGCGCGGGGCGCGCAGCTCGGCGGCGTGTAGCTCGTACTCGTCGGGCTCCAGCGGCGAGTCCAGGCCGTTGCGGATGATCTCGTCGAGCGCGCCGCCCAGGGCGCCGACGTCACGCTCGTGCACCGCGACGCCAGCGAGGATGTAGGCGCGGTTGCTGTGGCGCAGCCCGTGGGAGCCGGATTCGTCGACGTACATCAGGTACATGTCCGCCTCATCCTGCCGCGAACCGCGGTCGTCGTGGGCCGCGACGTCAGTGGTTGAGGTTCCACTCGATCCAGCCGGTGCCGCTTCGCCCGTCGGCGGTGGTCACCGTCCCCCACGCACGGGGGAAGAGCGCGACGCGCCCGTCGTCGGCGACCAGCCGCAGCGGTCCGTGGCCCAGCGGCTCGAACGTCGCCTCGACGCCGCCGATCGTCTGCACCGTCGTCGCACCCAGCCCGTTCGCGGCCAGGCGCTCGTCGGCCGGCGCCGCGCTGATCTCGGTGACGGTCCCATCCGGGTCCTGGACGTACCCGGCGCCGAGCCGGGGCGCCCCGGGGATCCGCAGGTCGACCCCGTGCAGGTGCGTGCCGTCGTCGAGGTGCGCGGCGCTCCAGACCCAGTCCATCGCCCACCAGTCGCGCGCGCCCCACGAGTGGTCGCGCTGGCCGGGGGCGCCTGCGATCGTGATGGTCTCGTCGCCGACCCGCAGCGTGCCGCTCACCCGGCACGGGATCTCGTAGCGGGTCGCGAGCCGGTACTGGTAGGGCGTCCCCGCCGTCTCCCAGACGAGGTCGAGCTCGGCCTCGACCGGCACGCCCTCGCCCTCGTACAGGAGCGCGGCCGGATCGTCATACGACAGCGCCGTGCCGAGGACCGTCACCCGATAGCGGCGCAGCGGCTCCTCGCAGACCTGCCCGCTCGCGAAGGCGAAGGCGCGCACGCGCAGGTCGTCACCCGGCGCCGGAGCGGCGAAGTCGACGAACGCGACCGTCGGCCGGCCTGGCCCGCAGATCAGCGTCGTCGCCCAGCACGTGCCCTTCGCCGGGTCGACGCCCAGGCGCACCCACGCGCCGATGCCCTGGTCCGGATCGGCCACGTCGAAGTACCAGCTCTCGTTCCACAGCGGCTCGGCGCCGGGCGGGTGGAAGCCCTCGTCCTCGGGCTCCGGCACGAGCGGCACCTGCGACTCGGGCGCCGGCAGCGTCTCCAGCGCGTCGAGATCGAGCACGTGCTGGCAGTGGCGCTCGAAGAGCGCCATGAACATGTCGTCGCCGCGCTCGGTCTGCTGTACGAGCATGGGGGAGATGACGGCCATCAACACGCCGAAGAAGCTCTGCCGCCGCACGCCGTCGAGGATCTGCTCGCGCGTGATCGGTGCGTCCGGCCCGAGCGCCTCGCGGTAGATCTCGAGCAGCTCGCCGGCGTGCGCGCGCCGGTCCTCGGTGGTGAGCGCACAGCCCAGGAAGTACGCGACGTCGGTCATCGCGGGACCCCAGGTGACGGTCTGCCAGTCGACGACCGTCAGCGGGCGCGCGGCGCCCGCGGTGCCGAAGAGCAGGTTGTCGAGCCGGTAGTCGCCGTGGATCAGCCCGCGCACCGTGTCGGGGTCGTTCAGCTGCTCGTCCATGCTCGCGTCGAACGACGCCACGAGCGACTGCGCGACGGCGCGGTGCTCGGGGCGGATCCGCTCGGCATAGCGCTCGACGAACCCGGCGAGCAGCCCCTCCACGATCGCCTGGTTGATCGGCGACTCGCGGTTCAGCCATTCGGCCGAGGCCAGCTGCTCGTCGCCGAGCGCTGGGCCGTGGAGCCGACCGAGCTCGGCCATCGCGATCCGCGCGTCCTCAGGCGTGCAGCCGGCGATCTCGTCGCCCTGCACCGCGGGGCTCGCGTCATCGAGCAGCAGGGCGAACAGCCCCGTTGCGGGATCGAAGGACGCGTGGTGGCACGGCGCCAGCGGACCGTTCAGCAGCGGGGCGACCTCGCGGTAGAAACGCACCTCCCGCTCGTACAGCCCGAGGGCGAGGCCGGTCGCGCGGCTCGTCTCGTCGCTCGCCGCGACCTTCAGCACGAACGAGGAGGGCGCGGGCTCGTCCGGGTTCGCGTACGTGACGAGGACCCGGTGGTTCTCGCTCATCTGCCCGGTGCCGATCTGCGCGAGCTGCACTGACGTGATCGGACCGCACCCGAGGACGCCGCGCAGCCAGTCGGCGGTCACGTCCTCGGGGCGGTGGACGGGGGTCATGCCACGGGCTGGGCCGAGCTCAGCCCGCGCGCGGCGAGCCACTCGGTGCACGTCGCGACCGACGTCTTCAACTGGTCCCGCTGATCCGGGCCGATGTAGTAGTGGTTCGCGCCCTCGATGGTCACGAGCTGCTTGTCGTCGGAGGCGAGCGCGTCATACATCGCGTTCGCGTACCGCGGAGTGCAGATGTTGTCCGCGCTATTGGCGATTACCAGCGCCGGCACCGTGACGTCCGCGGCGGCGCGCACGCCGTCGCCGTTGGCGTCGTCGTAGCTCCACTGCGACAGCCAGCTGCGCAGCGTCGAGAACCGCGCCAGGCCGATCGGCCCGTCGTTGACGACGCGCGGATCGCCGAGGAACGACGTGCCGGGCTCGCGGTCGTTCGGGTCGACGGCCGGGTCCAGCGCTCGCGGGTCGGCCATCGTGCCGTGCACGACGAAGGCGAACTCGTCGGCGGAGCGACCGGCGTCCTTGTAGCTCGCCAGGCGCTCCTTCACCGTCGCCGTGATCCGCCGGTTGCGGGCGAGCTGAGCTTCGGAGAACCGGGCGAGGAACTCGGCTGTGTAGGGCGGCCGGTTCGGGTTCTGCGGGTCGTACAGGTTCAGCTCGGGATCGCGCTTGGACGGGTCGAGCTCGTCGAGCACCGACGGGTCCGTGCAGTCCACGAGCACCTGATGGCGGCTCGGATGCGCGGCGAGCAGCAGCATCCCGTCGGCTGGGATGAGCTCTGCGGCCGTCAGGTCCGGCAGCTCACCCGCGGGTGTCGCCGTGACGGTCGGCTTGACCGCCTGCTGCTGGTAGTAGAGAGACAGCGAACCGCCGCCGCTCCAGCCGGCCAGCACGACCTTCTGATATCCGAAGGTCTCCTTCGCGTGCTTCACCGCGGCGGCGAGATCGAGGACGACCTTCTCCATGATCAGCGCGGAGTCGTTGCCCCGGTAGCGGCTGTTCGCGTAGATCACGTGGTTGCCCGCGCGCGCGAGCTGCGTGACCATCGGCAGGTACGCGCCGCCGCCGATCGGGTGCATGAACAGCAGCACCGTGTCCGACGGGACGCCGTCCGGGATCAGGCGGTGGGCCTCGAGGAACACGAAGCCTTCGACGCCCCCGTACGTGTCCTTGAACGCGGCCTGTTCGACGTACCCGATGCCGAACGGCTCGCGCGTGACGTGGTGGCCCATCAGGCCGATGCCGGCGTGCGAACCTTGGCGCGCAGCTCTGCGGTCGTCGGGACCGGCGTCAGCGTGTAGTTGTAGAGCTGCCGGCGATCCTCGAGGAACGGCGGGAGCTGGAGCTCGTCGCCCATCTCCTCCCACGACGGCTCGTCGATGATGAAGCCCGGGCCGCCCATCTCGGCGATCTCGAACAGGACGCCGCCCGGCTCGGTGAAGTACGTCGAGCGGAAGAAGTGACGGTCGAGGGTGCCGGTCGCGTCGACGCAGAGCGGGTCGACGCGGTCGCTCCACGCGTCGATGTCCTCCGGCAGGCAGGACCACGCGACGTGCTGCACGATGCCACCACCGAACTTGCGCTTCTCGGCCGGCGCGGGGTCGAGCGCGTACCAGGCGCCGCGCTTGCTGCCGCGGACGTCGAAGTGCCCGGGCGACGTCTCCTTGAAGTTGAGCGTGTCCTTCAGGAACGCGGTGCTGGCGGCCTCGTCCTTGGCGTACGCGCGCACGCCGTCGAAGCCCTGCAGGGCGAACTCGGCGGGGATGTCCGGCGCCTCGCCGATGAGCGGCGGGTCGGGGACGGCGACGACGGCCAGCTGGTGCTTGAGGCCCTCGTGGTCGGCGAAGTCGAGCGTGCCGTCGGCGCGCGACGTGGCAACCCCTTCGTCGGCGAGCCGCTGCTCCCAGAAGTCCAGCGCAGGCTCCGAGCCGACCCGCCACACGATCGTGTGCGCATTCCCGGCGCCGGCCCGGCCGTGCGGGCGGCCGCGGTACTCGAAGAACGAGATGTTGTTCCCGTACGAGGCCTTCTCGTCCCCGTAGAACAGGTGGTACGTCGTCTTGTCGACCTGGTTGACCGTCTTCTTCACGATCCGCAGGCCGAGCACGCGGACGTAGAAGTCG
>JAEMSV010000133.1 GCA_016462625.1 Solirubrobacteraceae bacterium
TGATCGCGGCGAGGATCAGCACGCCCTCGAGCCCTTCGCGGAAGACGATGATCGCCGCGTTCGTGATGACCGTCGCCTGGGACGCGCCATCGCCGAGCGTGGCCTGCGCCTCGTCGAGCGCCGTGTCGAGCTCGGCGCGTGTCTCGCGCACCTGCTGGATGGGCGCGCGGTTGGCGATCAGACCCGCGAGGCCGTCCTGGTCGCGTGCGCCGAACCAGATGAGGCCCTCGACGTCCGCGGCGAGCGCGGGGTCGAAGGGGCGCAGCCGCAGCTCCGGGCCGAACTCGAAGAACGCGTAGGCCTCCAGACGCGCCTGCTCGGCGATCGAGTACTGGCCGGCGGCGACGGCGCTCTCGACGCGATCGAGGGTCAGGTCGATGAGGTCGAACTCCGACTCGTCGGACGATTCCTTCCAGCTCGCCGGGAAGGACGACTGCAGATCCTTGACCGTCTGGTCGGCGATCTCCTTGACCTCGTCGTCGTCGATCGACTGCTTCTCGTCCGCCGCGACCGCGACCGCGCGTGAGAGCTTCGCCATCCCCTCCTTCGCCTTCGCCGCGGCGCCGGCGTTCTGCTTGCGCATCGCGTCGGCGAGGTCGGCGTAGGCGGAGTCGGCGCCGTCGAGGAACGCCTTGGCCTCCTGCAGCTCGAAGGGGACGGTCACCTTGCCGTCCTTCGTACCGGAGCGGTACTCGATCGGGATCAGGGAGACGAACCGCTCGAGCTGGTTGGCGCGCCGCGCTTGCTCCTGGGCGGTGAACGGCGCGGCGGTGAAGCCGTCGAGCGCGCGGTCGATCCCGGCGCGGGCCTCGGCGAATGCGGCGTCGTCACCGGCAACGGCAGCGGCGGTCAGCGCGGCGAAGCGGGCGCGCGCCTTCTCGGTGTTGGGCGCGCCGCGCGCGTGCGTGTAGCGGTCGGCCAGGATCTCGAAGTACCCCGCGGCCTGTCCGGCGGCCTCGGCCTGGGCGGCGCGGAACTTCCGGCCGCGGGCCTTCTCCGCGTCGGTCAGCAGCTCGCGCTGCTTGGACTGGTAGGCGTCGAGCAGGTCCTTGGCCGCGATCAGCCGGGCCCGCGCGGGGCTCATGCGCCGCGCGGCGAGCGAGCGGACCGCGAGGGTCGCGTCGACGCCGGGGCGGGTGAAGCGGGTCGCCGTGCGGAAGTCCCGCAGCAGCAGCCAGCGGCGGGCAGCCGTCGCATCGCCTTCGCGCAGTGCGGTGAGCGCCTCGTGCGTCGCGATCCCGTACGCCGCCGCCTGGATCTCACCACGAGCGGCCGCGAGGGCCGGAACGTCGTCGGCGCGGATCGCCGCACCGGCGTCGGCCAGTCCCGGCCGGAGCACGCGCCGGTCTGCCGGCGTGCCGGCATCGGCGAGCCCGGACCGCAGGCTCGTGCGGGCCGCGGCGAACGCGGTCCGCGCGTCCGCGGGCTCGTCGAGATCGAGGGCCGTCTGCGCCTCGAACAGGCTCTGCCGCGCCTGCTCGACCGCGCGCCACGGCTGTTCGGCGAGGGCCGATGGCGCCGCCACGAGCGTGGCGAGCACCGTCAGGAGGAGCGCGAGAACCGAGCGACGCATCCGACGCACCTTAGGACTCGACCTTGATTCCGAGCGCCGCCGCGGTCTGCGAGACCTGGCCGGCGATCGCCTCGGCGCGCTTCTGCGCCTCGGTGCCGTACGTGTCGGCCTGCTCGGCGGTGAACTGCGTGCCACCGGCCTCCTTCTCGCGGAGGCTCTCCACGTAGGCGAGCAGGCCATCGAGGTTCTCCCCGACCTGCTTGGCCTGCGCCGGGTCCTCGGTGGCGATCTTCGGCTCGATGCCGTCGTAGACCACCGTCAGGCCGCCCAGGATGCCGGTGATGTCGCCGAGCCGCGAGGAGCCGACGAAGCTCGCCTCGGTCGCCTTGTCGCCGGCGACGAAGCGGGAGTTCTTCCAGGCCTCGAAGTACTCGGCCATGGTGGGCGTCATGACGACGACGGCGTTGAAGACGTCGTCCTCCGTCGGCTGCCACTCCTTGGAGGAGGCGTCCAGCTTCTTCGCCTGCTGGTCGAAGCCCTTCGCGGCGGCCTGGATGTGGTAGGCGTCGGGCAGCGCCTCGCCGTACTCGACCTTGCCGTCGCCGTTGAGGTCGGGCTTGACGCCCTTGGCCACGAACTTGTCTTCCGTGCCCCACAGCGATGTCTCCGTGAGGAAGAAGTAGTTGCCCGGCTTCTTCAGGACCTTGCCGTTGGCGTAGGTGAGGTCGAACGGCACCGCGGTCTCCGGCTCGGCCCCGGAGGAGCCGGCGTCGAGGATCACGTCGTACTCGGAGAGGGACGGCACGCCGGCGACGACGCCCTCGGCCTCCTCGTAGCTCGGGTTGGCCTTGCGCCAGGTCTCCTGCATGCCCGAGACGAGGTCCTGCACCTTCTCGGGGTCGTCCTTCAGCATCTGCGCGTAGTCGAAGTTCGCCGCCTTGGCGAGCGCGAAGTACTCCTCCGCCTGCCCGCTGAGCTTGGCCGTGTTCGTCGAGAGGTCGCTCGTGTGGGCGAGCAGGTAGTCCTTGATCGGCGCGAGCTGCGCTTCACCAGCAGCCGCTGCGGCCTGAGGGGCAGTCGTTTCGGTCGTCTCGGCCTTCTCGTCCCCGTCGTCGCCACAGCCGGTCACGACTGCAGCGGCCAGGACGAGCGCGGTGAACAGCGGGGTCGTGCGCAAGGTCGCTCCTTGTATTAGGCCCACCTAACAGCAGGGGGCCCCGGAAGGTTAGGGGGTCTTGCCTCCGCGTGTCAGCCAAGTCGACGCGCGACCGCAGACGACTCCTGACCGAACGACCAGTCACAATGGACGCCATGGACGCGGCGGCCCCCGGGCGGAGATACGGCGGGGTCCCCGCAGACGAGCGACGGCGCGAGCGGCGGCAGCGCCTCCTCGACGCCGGGCTGGAGCTCCTGGGCACCCGCGGGTACGCCCAGACGACGGTGAGCGACGTCCTCGGCCACGCGGGACTGACCTCCCGGTACTTCTACGAGCACTTCGAGAACCGCGAGGCGCTGCTGGCCGCCGTGTACGACCAGGCGGTCCTGCGCGGGTACGGCGCATTGGCCGAGGCCCTGCAGCGCCACGACGATGACCCGCTGTCGGTCTCGCTGCCCGCCCAGCTCGAGGCGCTGTACGCCGTCGTCGTCGACGACCCGCGCATGGCGCGCGTGATCTTCGTCGAGGCGGTCGGCGTCAGTTCCGCGATGGAGGCGCACCGCCGGACCGTGATGCGGCGCGTCGCCGCGACGATGGCGGAGCGGATCGAGGCGCGCGCGGCGCGCGGCGAGATCCCCGAGCGCGACTTCCAGACGATCACCATCGGGATGCTCGGCGCCATGCACGAACTGGTCGTCGACCATCTGCACCCCGGCGGCATCAGCCGGGACGAGGCGCTGGGCGAGAGCACGCGGCTCGCGCTCGCCACCCTGCAGTAGCCCGCTGCCCGCGGCGTTAGGGTCGGCGGATGCCTACCGCGTTCGTGCTTGCCGGCGGTGCCGCGCTCGGCGCCATCGAAGCCGGAATGGTCGAAGCGCTCTACGAGCGCGACATCGCACCGGACTACCTCGTGGGGACGTCGGCCGGCGCGCTGAACGCGGTGTTCCTCGGCAGCCGCCCCGCGACGCTGGACACCGCGCGCACGCTGCAGGCGGTGTGGCGCGGCATCCGGCGCGACAGCGTCTTCCCGCCGCGCCTCCAGGTCCTGATCGGCGGTGCCCTCGGGCGTCGCAACTACCTCTTCCCCAACGACGGGCTGCGCGAGCTCATCACCGAGCAGCTCGCCGTCGGCCGCCTGGAGGATCTCCCGACCCGCGTGGGCGTCGTCGTGTGCGATCTCCTCTCCGGCGAGGAGATCCTGCTGGAGTCCGGCCCGCTCGTCGACGCGACGCTTGCGAGCGCGGCGATCCCGGGCATCTTCCCGCCGGTGTCGATCGGCGGACGCCCCACCGTGGACGGCGGGGTGGCGAACAACACGCCGATCTCCCACGCGATCGCCCACGGATGCGACCGCGTCTACGTCATGCCGACCGGCGTGAGCCGCCGCCTGCACGCGCCGCCGCGCTCGGCCGTCGCGATGTTCGCCCAGGCCACGGCGCTGCTCCTGCACCAGCGACTGCGCCACGAGATCGAGGAGCTCCGCGACCAGGCCGAGCTGATCGTGCTGCCGCCGCCGTGGCCGCTCGACGTCCTGCCCACCGACTTCACCCGCGCGGGTGAGCTGATCGAGCGCGCCCGCGACGACGCGCGCCGCGCGCTGGACACCGCACACCCCGAGGGCGCCTCGACCGACGAGGCCCTGCGCCGGATGGCGCCCGACGACGACGTCGCGGCCTAGCCGGTGTACGTCGGCCCGCCGCCGACGAGGAGCCAGACCACGCCGATCCCGACCGTCGCGGCCGCGGCGATTCCGGCGATCCACCTCGGGGCCAGCACCTGGCGCAGCGCGAGCGCGACGAAGAGCGCGTACGCCGGCAGCACCGGGTGCAGGTAGCGCGGCTGCAGCAGATCGAACTGCGCCGCGAAGAGCACGAAGACCAGACCCGCGAGCGTCAGGACGAGCGGCGCGACGAGGAACGCGGCCGCCCGGCCGAGCCGCGCCGGCGGGCGCCACAGCACGAGGCCAAGGGGCACCAGGACGACGATCGCCGCGAGGACATCACGCAGCGCGCGCCAGGCCGACGACAGGTAGCGCACCCACCACTCCTCGGGCAGCATGCCGCCCGCGACCCGGCGACCCAGATCGGGCAGGTCCCCCACGCCGTACCTGGTGCCGTCCGGGTTCAGCACCGGATCCTGCATCTCACGCGCGAGGTCGCTCGCGGTCAGCGCGCCGTAGCGGTGCAGGTTCAATGCGATCCACGGCAGGAGCAGGACGGCGGGCGCGGCGACGGCCACGAGCGCCGGGCCGGCGCCGACCTCGCCGCGGCGCCACAGCACGAACGCGGCCCCCAGCAGGAGCGGCGCCAGCACGACGAGCTCCGTCCTGACGAGGAGCGCCAGGCCGAGCACGACGCCCGCGACGATCAGGCGGCGCGGATCGGCGCGGCGCAGGGCGTCCCAGGTGAGGACCGTCACGGCGAGCGCCATCGGCAGCGCAAGTGCGGTGTTCGAGACGGTCGCGTTGCGGACGACGACCGCCGGAAGGACCAGCACACACAGGGCGAGCGCGAGCGCCGCGGGTGCAGCGAGCTCATCCTCGTCGTCGGCGAACACGCGCCGCGCGAGCAGCCAGGTCAGCCACGCGGCGACACCGAGCATGAGCACCCCGAGCAGGCGGAGTGCGCGGACCGTCGCGAGCTCCTGCCCGCCCACGGCGACGGCCGGTGCGAGCAGCACGTAGTAGGCGGGCGGCTGGAAGGCCTCATAGGACTGCGCCCGCAGACCGGTCGCGGCGCCGTCCCCGCCGAGCGCGACCTCCTCGGCGGTGACCTGGTTCTCGCCGAGCACGGGCAGCCGCGCGTCGTCGGCGACGACGCGGACGTAGTCGAAGTGGGCGAGCTCGTCGGTCAGCGCCCAGACGGGGAACTCCAGCGCCGTCCACGTGCCCGCGACCGCCAGGAACGCCAGCTGGAGGGCGATGAGGACCTGGACCGGGCGGCGCACGCTGCGCAGCCTGTCAGGCGATGACGACGCTAGGGCGGGGACAGCGTCCGCCAGAGGCCCGGGGCTGAGTAGCCGGCCGCGCCGATGGTGTCGGGCTCCAGCACCGCGGTCAGCCACCCTGTGCGGGCCCGCCACACCACGGTGAACCGGCCGTGCTCGTCGGTCCGCTCCGACGGCGCGTCCGCGGTATCCCAGACCGAGGCCCACAGGGCCTTCTGGCGGAGCTCGACGAACGCATAGGCGCCCGGCTCGGTGCCGACGACATGCGCGCCCTGCACCACCGGGGCCTGCACGCTGCCGGTCAGGGTGACCGGCTGGCCCGTGATCGGGTAGCGCGGCGCGTCCGTCCCGTCGATCGTGACGACCGAGAGCAGGGCGTGGCGACGGCCGCTGAACGGGTCGACCGACGTCAGGCCGACGACGCACGGCAGGTCCTCCTGGAGCGTGCACGTGCCGGCGAGCGCGTCGGGAGCCGCCGCGGCGTACTGGTAGACGATCCGGCCATCGCCCAGACGCGCCATCCCACCGGCGAGCGAGATGTCGTGCGGGAGCGCCCAGTCGACCGTCCCGCGGCGCAGGCCGATCCGCTGCAGCCCGCAGCGTGGGACGCATCCGTCGCCACGCACCGCGGTGCGGGCCACGTACGCGTGATCGTCGTCCAGGGCAACCTGACCGGGACGCAGGCGCTCCGCCTCGGGCTCACCCCGCCCGTCGGCCAGCAGCCGCGCACGGCCCTCCCCGAACCGGAGGGTCAACACCTGCTCACGCTCGAGGCCGTGGACCGCACGGATCATGCTGAGGACGACCCGGTCGCCGCGCAGCGCGACATCGGCGACGCGCCCGCACGGCAGCGCGAGACGGCGGATCGAGCCCTGGCGCAGGACCCGGAGGTCGTCACACGATGGGCCGTACCGCGTGAAGACGACGGTCCGGCCCCAGATGGCCGCCTGGGACCGTGGGCCGACGCCGACCGCTTCGGACGCGATGACTGCCCGGCGCCGGCGCCGCAGGTCGACCCGCGCGAGCCCGCACGCCGCCGCGCAGCGCACGACGACCGCAGACTCGACGCCGCCCGGCCCGGGTCCGAGCGCGACGTCACGCGGGGTCAACCGCGCGTCGAGCTCGAGGTTCTCCTGGCGTCCGCTGGGCCGCCGCACCCGGACCTGGACGGACTGGTCGATGCCCGGGTTGCGCGGGCTCAGCCACGCCGCCCAGCCGGCGTGCGCCCCCAGCGGCGTCGCCTGCAGGGTCGAGTCGTCGAGCGCCTCGGCGGCGCCGGCGGGAACCGGTGCGACGAGCGCCGCCAACCCGGCCAGGATCAGGATCGCGCGAAAACGCATGAGCACTCCAAACGCGCCCACGCGTCTGGAGTTGCGCGTCAGCCCCGCGACGAGGACTCGACCTGCGGCGCGCCCTCGGGCTGCCAGCCGGGCCCGTGGAACATCAGCCCGAATCGGATCCGCCAGCTCGGCGCGTGCCGGACGTCGTGCCACAGCGCGACGTACTCGTGGAACGCGACCTGCACGAGGTTGTGGGTCTCGATGTTCTTCGTCAGGCCGTAGCGCACGCGCTCGCCCTCGGGGACATACGTCCCGAAGAGCCGGTCCCAGATGATCAGGATCCCGCCGTAGTTCTTGTCCAGGTACTGCTGGTTGGAGCCGTGGTGCACCCGGTGATGGCTCGGCGTGTTGAGCACTGCCTCCAGCGGCCGCGGCAGCTTGCGGACGCGCTCGGTGTGGATCCAGAACTGGTAGATCAGGCTCCAGCTCTGCGCCAGCAGGATCATCCACGGCGGGAAGCCCACGAGGGCGAGCGGCAGCCAGAACGGCAGGTAGGTCATCGGCACCCACGTCTGCCGCAGCGCCGTCGAGAGGTTGTAGTGCTGCGAGCTGTGGTGGACCACGTGGCTGGCCCAGAAGACGCGGCTCTCGTGGCTGACGCGATGGAACCAGTAGTAGGCGAGGTCGTCGGCGAAGAACAGCAGCACCCAGACCCACCAGTCCGACGGGCTCAGCCTCAGCGGCGTCAGCTCGTACAGCGCCGTGTAGATCAGGACGACGACGAGCTTCCAGCCGACGTTGATGAGCACGTTGCCGACGCCCATCGAGATGCTCGTGCGGGAGTCCGCGTAGTCGAAGCCGACGAGGTCGTCGTCGTCCTCACCCAGGTGCCGGTAGCTCAGGTACTCGACGACGAGCAGCAAGATGAAGAACGGGAAGGCGTAGTAGAGGACCTCGACCATCAGGCGAGCCCCGCGATCGTGAGGTCGAGGAGTGCGCGCGCCCAGCCGGCGGCCTGCTGCTCGTCGCCCGCGGCGATCGCCTCGGCCAGGGAACGCACGGGCTCGAGATCGACGAGCTCGGCGGCGTACACCTCCGCGGGCACGCCGGCGCCGTGGCGGGCGGCGACCAGGCTGTTGAACGCCAGGCGATAGGCGAGGTTGCCGCTGCCGGCGACGATCCGCAGCCACAGCAGCTCGTAGGCGAGCAGGCGCTGCTCGAAGTCGTCCTCGGCGTCGATGAGCGCGACCGTCTCCGGCAGCTGCGCGCGGAGCTCCTCGGGCGCATCGCGGGCGCAGAGGCGCGCGGCGTCGGCGCCGATGCTCGCGCGCATCTCCGCGACGCTGCGCAGCGCCTTCCAGCGTTCGGCGCCCTCGAGCAGCGGGGCGATGTCGACGAGCAGCTCGAGGCCGCCGGTCGTCTGCCAGTCGAGGACACGCGTCGCGCCGCCTTGGCTGACCGCGACGAGCCCGGATTGCTGGAGGCGCTTGATCGCCTCGCGGACCGCGTGGCGGTTGACGCCGAACTCGTCGGCGAGGACGCGCTCGGAGGGAACCGCGTCTCCAGGGACGAGCTCACCGCCCAGAATCTGGGCGCGCAGCGCGTCGTGGACGGCAGCGGAGGCGAGGGGGCGGCGAATCGAGGGGTTCGGGTGCAGGCTCATGGCTGGAATGTCAACTGGTACAACCAGTTGACCTCCAACAGTACCGGATCCGTAGTTCACCCGGCGGGCGTTCGGCATCCACCCGTTGGCGGACTCCGCCGCGCGGCGTAGCTTCGGGACATGGAGCCCACGCATCAGTCCCGTGTCGTCATCGTCGGCGGCGGAGTCGGCGCCATCGAAGCCGCGCTCGCGCTCCGGGCCCTCGCCGGTCCGATCCCGACCATCGACCTCGTCAGCCCGGGGGACACCTTCGTCTACCGGCCACTCACCGTCACCGAGCCGTTCGGCGCCGCACCGACGGCCGAGCTGCCGCTCCCCGAGCTGCGTGCCACCCACGACGTGCGACACGTCCGCGGCGCCGTCGCCGCCGTGCACCCCGAGGACGACGAGCTCGAGCTCGAAAGCGGCGACCGCATCGGCTACGAC
>JAEMSV010000298.1 GCA_016462625.1 Solirubrobacteraceae bacterium
GGAGCTGACCATCACGACCTTCGTGTCACGGGCCCCGAGCGACCGCAGCGCGGCGGACAGGTCACGGCGCGCGCTCATCGCGATCTGGCCGAGGTCGGCCTTCGTGACGACGAGGACGTCGGGCGTCTCCATGATCCCGCTCTTGATGAACTGCAGCGCGTCGCCGGAGCCGGGCTGCACGATCACCGCGACGGTGTCGGCGACGTCGGCCACATCGGTCTCGGACTGCCCGACGCCGACGGTCTCGATCACCACGATGTCGAACGCCGGTGCCAGCGCCTGCGCTGCGGCGCGCGTGGCGGGGGCGAGGCCACCGAGCCGCTCACCCGCGGCCGTCGAGCGGATGAACAGCTCGCGATCGCGCGGGTCGAAGTCGATGCGCGCGCGGTCGCCGAGCAGCGATCCGCCGGAGCGCTTCGAGGACGGGTCGACTGCCAGCACGGCGACGCTCAGTCCGCGTGAGCGCCACTCCCGGACCAGGGCGGAGAGCAGGGTGGACTTGCCCGCGCCAGGCGGTCCCGTCACGCCGATCACGTGGCCGGGCGCCTCCCCGCCGAGCTTCGCCGGGGAGACCTCCGCGAGTAGCGCGGCGGTCTCGGCGCGATCGGCCGGCGTGCGCGACTCGACCAGGTTGAGCACCGCCGGTGCGGCGCTCAGGTCCCGGGCGCGCAGGCGGGCGCCGAGCTCGGCGCCGCGGCTGCTCATCGGTCAGACCGCCGCGGGAACGCCGCCGCGTGCCGCGACGAGCCCCACAATGTCCTTCATGATCTGGTTCATGTCGAAGTCCTTCGGCGTGTAGACGCCGGCGACCCCGGCCGCCTTCAGCGGCGCCACGTCGGCCTCGGGAATGATCCCGCCGACCACGACCGGCACGTCCACGCCGGCGGCGCGGAGCTCCTCGATCACGAGCGGGATGAGCTCCTTGTGCGAGCCCGACAGGATCGACAGGCCGATGACGTGCACACCCTCATCCAGGGCGCTGCGCGCGATCTGCTGCGGCGTGAGGCGGATGCCTTCGTAGACGACGTCCATCCCCACGTCGCGGGCGCGGACGGCGATCTGCTCGGCGCCGTTGGAGTGCCCATCGAGGCCGGGCTTGCCGACGAGGATCTTGATGTTGCGGCCGAGCCCCTCGCCGACGCGGGAGACCTCCTCGCGCAGCGCCTCGAGGTCCGCGCCGTGATCGGCGGCTGTCGCCTCGCCGACACCGGTCGGCCCGCGGTACTCGCCGAAGGCGTCGCGCAGTGCCTGCGACCACTCACCGACGGTCACGCCCGCCTTCGCGGCCTCGATGCTCGCGGGCATGATGTTCTGGGTCTCGTCGAGCGCGACCGCGCGCAACGTCTCCAGCGCGGCCTCGACAGCGGCGTTGTCGCGGGTCTCGCGCCATGCCTCCACGGCCTCGCGCTGCCCCGCCTCGACGTTCGGATCGACGGTCATGATGCCGCCGTCCTCGTCCATGAGCGGGGACGGCGAGGTCTCCGTGAACTTGTTCATGCCGACCACGACCTGATCGCCGGCCTCGATGCGGCGCCAGCGCTCGCGGTGCGAGTCGACGAGCGCGGCCTTCATGTACGGCACGGCCTCGACCGCCCCGCCATGCTCGGCCACGACGGCCATCTCGGCGCGCGAACCCGCCAGCAGCTCGTTGACGAGGCCGTCCATGACGACGGAGCCCTCGAAGATGTCCGGGTACTCGAGCAGGTCCGTCTCGTAGGCGAGCACCTGCTGGATGCGCAGCGACCACTGCTGGTCCCAGGGGCGGGGGAGGCCGAGTGCCTCGTTCCACGCCGGGAGCTGCACCGCCCGGGCGCGGGCGTTGCGGCCGAGGGTCACGGCGAGCGCCTCGAGGACGATCCGCTGCACGTTGTTCTCCGGCTGGGCCTCGGTGAGGCCGAGCGAGTTGACCTGGACGCCGTAGCGGAAGCGCAGGTGCTTCGGGTCCATGACGCCGTAGCGCTCGCGGCCGATCTCCTCCCAGAGGATCGACATCGTGCGGAGCTTCGCGTGCTCCTCGACGAAGCGGACGCCGGCGTTCACGAAGAACGAGATCCGGCTGAAGACCGTGCCCATCTGATCCTGCGGGACGCGCTCACGGGCGGCGTCGAGGACCGCGATGGCGTTGCTCATCGCGTAGGCGATCTCCTGGACCGGCGTGGCCCCGGCCTCCTGCAGGTGGTAGCTGCAGATGTTGATCGGGTTCCACTTCGGCACCTCGGTCACCGTGAAGGCGACCATGTCGGCGATGAGCCGCATGGAGGGGCCGGGCGGGAACGCGTAGGTCCCGCGCGCCAGGAACTCCTTGATGATGTCGTTCTGCGTCGTGCCCTGGAGCAGCTTGCGGTCGACGCCGTTGTCCTCGGCGGTGGTGATGTAGAGCGAGAGCAGGAACGCCGCCGTGGCGTTGATCGTCATCGACGTGT
>JAEMSV010000299.1 GCA_016462625.1 Solirubrobacteraceae bacterium
TCACCGTTATCGCCACGGGCTTCGACAAGACCGGCGGGCGCCGCCTGGCGCCGCGCGCCGAGCGTGCGCGGCCGAGCACCACCGCGCGCGAGCGTGACGAGCGGCCGGCCCCGCGCGACCGCGGTCCGCGCATCGACGATCGCCAGCGCTCCTCGCTGGAGATCAGCGACGACGACATCGACATCCCGCCGTTCCTGCGGTAATCGGCTGGCGCCGATTGCCGCCGCGAGTTCGGCTGGCGCCGAACTTCGCGCGGTAGCCGGCTGAACGCCATTCGGCCCGTCTGTCGCGAAGGCGACAGACGCCGCGCCGGTCGGCGTCGAGCATCCCTGAGGTCAACCGACCGACCCAAGGAGGCTCCCATGCCCCGCCGTGCCCTGCAGTTCGCCGCTGTCGCCGCCGTCGCCCTCGTGATGCCGGTGACGGCGACCGCCGCTTCAGCCGCGCCGAAGCCGGCCAAGCCGGCAAAGCCCGCTGCCGAGCCGTATCTGCAGATCGAACTCGAGAACGTGCTCATCAGCTCGTACTCGTAACCGTCGGCCGTGCGGGGCCGGATCGGCCTTCGGCCGGACCGGTCTCACACGCCGCGCTCCGCTAGCCTGCGGGCCACGTGGAGCAGACCAGCCTCAAGCGCACATCGCTGTTCGATCGCCATCGGGCGGCGGGCGCAAAACTCGTGCCGTTCGCCGGCTGGGAGATGCCCGTGCAGTATGAGGGCATCCGGGCCGAGCATGAGGCGGTTCGCACGGACGCGGGCGTCTTCGACGTCTCCCACATGGGCGAGATCGAGACGCGCGGCGATCAGGCGCTCGAGTTCCTGCAGCGGATCCTCTCCAACGACGTCTCGAAGATCCCCGTCGGCGGCGCCCAGTACGCGCTCCTCACCCGTGAGGACGGCGGCGTCATCGACGACCTCTTCACGTACCGCTTGGCGCCCGACCACTACCTGACGGTCACCAACGCGTCGAACCACGACAAGGACCTCGCCTGGTTCGTCGAGCAGGCCCGCGCCTTCGATGGCGTGACGGTGCGCGACTCCGCAGCCGACTACGCGATGCTCGCCGTGCAGGGCCCGCGGGCCCGTGAGGTGGTGCAGGCGATCAGCGACCAGCCGCTCCCCGCGCGCATGACCATCGCCGAGCGGCGCCTGAAGGGCCAGATCGCCCTCGTCGCCGGCACCGGCTACACCGGTGAAGACGGCGTCGAGCTCCTCGTGAACCCGGACGACGCGCCCGGGATCTGGGACGAACTGCTGAAGCGGGGCGCGAAGCCCGTCGGCCTGGCCGCGCGCGACACGCTGCGCAGCGAGGTCTGCTTCCACCTCTACGGGAACGACCTCATGGAGGAGCGTGACCCCATCACGGCCGGCCTCGGCTGGGCCGTGAAGGAGGACACCGGCTTCATCGGCGCCGACACGATCGCGCAGATCCGCGCGAACGGCCCGGCCGAGAAGCTCGTCTCGTTCAAGCTGACCGACAAGGGGATCGCGCGGCAGGGGAACGCGATCCTCAAGGACGGCGAGGAGGTCGGGGTCGTGACCACCGGCACGCTCTCGCCGAGCCTCGACATCGGGATCGGCATGGGCTACGTCCGTCCAGACGTGGCCACGCCCGGTACCGCCCTGGAGATCGACGTGCGCGGCAAGACCCGCCCCGCCGTCGTCGCCACCAAGCCCCTGTACCCAGATGAGGAGAGCGATGGCTGACGCGTCCTATCCCGAGGACCTGCTGTACCACCCCGAGCACGACTGGGCGAAGATCGACGGCGACGTCGCCACCTTCGGCCTCACGTGGTACGCCCAGGACGCCCTCGGCGAGGTCGTGTACTTCGACCCGCCCGAGGTCGGAACGACTGTCACCAAGGATGAGCCTTACGCCGAGGTCGAATCCGTCAAGGCCGTCAGCGACGTCTTCGCGCCGCTGTCGGGCGAGATCATCGAGGTCAACACGGCGCTGGGCGACACCCCGGAGACCTTGAACACCGACCCCTACGGTGAGGGGTGGATGGTCAAGGTCAAGTTGAGCGATCCGTCGGAGACGGACGTACTCATGAACCAGACCACCTACCTGGACAGCCTGAGCTAGGACGCAACCATGACCCTGTACACCGCCGTCACCGACGATGACCGCCAGGCGATGCTCGACGCGATCGGCGTCGCCTCGGTGGATGAGCTGTTCGAGACGATCCCGGCCGCCCTGCGGATGGCCGAGCGCCTCGATCTCCCGGAGGGGATGGCGGAGCAGGAGGTCTACGCGCACCTGCGCGACCTGGCGTCCAAGAACACCAGTGCCGAGGACGAGATCACGTTTCTTGGCGCCGGGATGTACGACCACTACATCCCGTCGATCATCGACATGCTGCTGGGGCGCTCGGAGTTCCTGACGCCCTACACGCCCTACCAGCCGGAGATCAGCCAGG
>JAEMSV010000300.1 GCA_016462625.1 Solirubrobacteraceae bacterium
AGGAGCTGGCGACCGCGATCGCCCGCTACGCCTCCGACATCAAGGCCATCGACCTGGTCGAGCTCCAGGTCCGCGACGTGCTCGGCTACACCGATTACTTCATCGTGGCGACCGGCAACACCGAGCGTCAGGTCAAGGGCATCCACGACTCGATCCATCGGGGCCTGAAGGACGACCACGGCGTCCTGCCGCGCCGCGTCGAGGGGCTCACGGAGTCGCGCTGGGTTCTCATGGACTACCTCGACGTCGTCGTCCACATCTTCACCCCGGACGCTCGCGAGTACTACCGCCTGGAGCAGCTCTGGGGCGAGGTGCCGGCCCGCGCGGTCGGCGACTGATCAGGCCGCGAGGGCGCCCAGCGTCAGTCCGACGATGCGGTCGAGGACGGCGGCGGGCTCGACGCCCGGGGGCGGCTGCAGGAACGCGCCATGGACCTGTGCGTCGACGGCCTGCGTGAGCAGGAGCGCCGTGACCGCGAAATCCGGGCCGCCCGCGTTGAGCCGGCGAAGGTGGTGTTCGACCTCGGCGGCGAGGGTGGACTGCACGCGCCGGATCCGCTCCGTCGTCTCGGCCGTGCGCGGCGCCTGGTCGTAGAGGAGGCGATGCATCTGGGGCTCCACGCTGTGAAGGTCGGCGACGACCTCGACGAGCGCGCGCACCGAGCCCTCGAGACCGGGCTGGGACTCGCGCATCCGCGCCGACTCGCGCACGAGCACCTCGACGAGGCGTTCGAGATGGCGCTCCCCGAGGGCGTAGAGCATCGCGTCCTTGTTCGGGAAGTACTGATAGAGCGATCCGATCGACACGCGGGCGCGCTCAGCGACGCCGTTGGTCGTCGTCTTGAGATATCCGTCGCACTCGAAAAGCTGAGCCGCGGCCTCGAGGATCGCGTCGTACGTGTCCTGGCTGCGTAGCTGCTGCGGGCGCTTTCGCGGGGTGGACATCACGGCCGCCAATGCGAGTTGGAAGAGCTGAGGATTGCTCGCATACTACGCCTGTGTTCACATTCGACGTCGAGCCAGAGGCCCTCTTCGAGGAGCGGACCGGCCAGTTCGGTCAGTGCGGCATCCCGCGTGCCGCGATCGCGCAGGCCCGCGCCGCGATCACCGACATGTGGAGCATGGAGCGCGGAGGATGGGTGCCCGAGTGGGGGCGCCTGGCGCAGGACGCCGAGGCGCGCGGCGACGCGCTGTTGGGCGCGCAGCTCTGGGGTGCCGCGCGGTTCCCGAGTCTCGCCACGGACGATCGCCTGGACGTATACGACAACCAGCTCGCGGCGTACCTGCGGGCGGCGGAGGCGTTCCCCGTGCCGTTCGAACGGCGGATCTTCGCGCTCCCGAGCACCCGGCTGACGGCCCACCTCTTCGGGCGGCCGCGACGGGGCGTGCTGGTCGTCTCCGGCGGGGTCGACACGTGGAAGGTCGAGCTGCACCGCCTGATGGTCCTGACGGCACGGATGACGGGACTGCTCGTCGTGGCGATCGACATGCCGGGCACAGGGGAGTCCGAGCTCGCCCTCGGCCCAGGCGCCGAGACGGTGCTGATCGAGCTGACCGAGGCGCTGCGACGCGAGCATGGGCGCAAGGTCGGGTATCTCGGGCTGAGCTTCGGTGGGCACTGGGCCGTCAAGCTGGCTGCCCTCGGTGCCGTCGATGCGGCGGTGGACATCGGCGGGCCAACCGGAGCGTCGGGGGAGACGATCGACGTCCTGAACCTGCCGTACGGGATGGCGGGCATCATCGGCAACGCCCTCGGGCTCGACGCCATGCCGACGCCCGAGTACGTCAACGAACAGCTCGGCGCCTACGACCTCCGGGAGCTGCTGTCCCGGTCGGGCCGATCACCGCTGCTGGCCATCAACGGTGCGCAGGACCAATACATCCCACCCGGAGACACATCCGGTCTGGCCGGGCCCGCAGACACGCGCACCTGGCTCGTGCGCAACGCGACGCACTGCGCGCCGGAGCGCTTCCCGCTGGTGGTGCTCCGGTCGTGGGCTTGGCTGCGCCGGCGGCTTGCCTGAAACGGTCAGGCCGCGAGCAGCTCGCCGGTCCGCGGGTCGGCGCAGACGACGCGGTCGCGGCCGTTCTCCTTCGCCGCGTAGAGCGCGGCGTCCGCGCGGGCGAAGGTCCGGTCGTAATCGAAGTCCCCACTGGGCGTCGATGAGGCCACTCCCAGGGAGATCGTCACGGGCACGCCCGCCAGTGGCGCGGCGCGCACGGCCTCGGCGATCCGGTTCGCCGTCTCGGTGGCCCCGTCGGGGTCGACGTCGGTGAGCAGGACGACGAACTCCTCGCCGCCGATCCGGTAGACGGAGTCGAACGCGCGCAGCGAGCTGCGCAGGCGGTATGCGGCCTCCTGGAGGACCTTGTCGCCGACGTCGTGGCCGTGCTCGTCGTTGACGCGCTTGAA
>JAEMSV010000134.1:0-5196 GCA_016462625.1 Solirubrobacteraceae bacterium
CCGTCCTCGTCGAAGAGGAGGGCGTCGGCGGCGGCGCGGATCAGCGTCTGCTCATCGGACTGGAGCTTCGTGGGCCCCAAATCCTCGAGCGTCTTCAGGACACGGCCATATGCGTTCGAGCGCGCTTCGTTCATCGTTCTGACCAGGGTAGAGCCACGCGCGGCACCGCGACGCCGAAAGGCGTCAGGACTTCAGTGCGCGGGGCTGGGCGCGGCGCTCGCTCGGCGCGTCCGGCTCGTCGATGGCGCCGACGTGCTCGAGCAGTTCCTGGAGCGACGCCTCAATGCCCGCGGCGATCTCGATGATGTCCGGAAGGGCGTCGTAGTCGGCGAGAAGGCCGAAGGACACGTTGCCGTCGTAGGACATCGCCGCGACGCTGAGCGGTCGGCCCGCGTCGAGGAAACCGACCGGCGCGATGGACTCGAGCCGGCGACCGAGGACGAACCGCGCAGACTGCGGGCCGGGGATGTTCGTGACCGCCACGTGGTACGAGTCCGGCGGCGCGCCCAGGCGGGAGGCCTGCGCGAGGATGGTGGGCGGCGCGAAGTCCGCCATGCCGGCGATGAGGTCGGCGTCGAGGGCGCCGGCAGAGCGCTTGACCCCACGCATGACGTCGCGGATCAGCCGCACGCGCGCGACAGCGTCGCCGAGGTCGACCGGCAGCGGCGCGACGACCTGGGTGAGCTGGCTGGCGAACCCGGTGTGCTCGGTGCCGACGCGGATCGAGACCGGCACGGCGGCGGACAGCTCCACGCCCGCAGTCCGGGCGCCGCGCTGGTGCAGCCAGTGCCGCAGGCCGCCGGCGACCGACGCGAGCATGACGTCGTTGACCGAGCAGTCCAGGGCGTCCTTGATGGCCCGGAACTCCGCCAGGCGCGCGGGAATCGACACGAAGCGGCGGTGCGGCCCGATCGGCTCGTTCAGCGGGGCAGTGGCCGACGGCGTGACCGAGGACCACACCGCGCCGGCGGCGCCGAGGGCCTTCGCGGCGAGCTCGTTCGGGCGGCTGACGAGGGCGAGGGTCTGGCGCGGGAGGTCGGCGATGTCGCGGGCGCGGTCCTCCAGGGCGGCGGCCGCCAGCTGGGCGGTGGTGGGGAGGGGGCGCGGCTGCCATCTGTCGTGGGCCGGCACCCGTCCGGTCGCCGTTGCGGACTCGATGTCGAACATCACCGTCAGGAGGTCGATGCCGTCGGTGCCGTCGACGAGCGCGAGATGCGTCTTGGAGATGAGGGCCCAGCGGTCGCGGCCTCCGTCGGCGGCGTGCAGGCCCTCGACGACGTACAGCTCCCACAGCGGCTTCGTCCGGTCCAGCGACTGGCTGAACAGCCGCGCGACCATGCGCTGCAGCTTGCCGCTGTCGCCCGGTGCGGGCAGCGCGGCGTGGCGGACGTGGTAGTCGAGGTTGAAGTTCGGATCGTCGACCCAGCGCGGTGCGCCGAGGCCGGCGGGCGGCTCGGCGGGGCGCTGGCGGTAGCGCGGGACCACGCGCAGGCGGCCGCGGATGTGCTCGCGCAGCGCGCCGATCTCCGGCGGCGGGCCCTCGAAGGTGGCGACGGTGCCGATCACGGGGTGTACGCAGGCGTCCTCGTTGGCGAGGAGACGGGCGTCCTGAACGGTCAGTGGGTCGAGGTGCTCTTGGGCCATTGGCGCGGGTAGCATAGGCGCGTGAGCGCGACGACGTCCACGGCGGTGCTGATCACGGGGTGCTCGAGCGGCATCGGCCGGGCGACTGCCCAGCGGCTGGCCCGGTCCGGACGCACGGTGTACGCGACCGCGAGGAGCCTCGACGCGATCGCGGACCTCGAGGCCGAAGGCTGCAAGCTCCTCGCGCTCGACGTCACCGACGAGCGGTCGATGGCGGCGGCGGTGCAGGCGATCGAATCCGCCGAGGGCGCGGTCGGGACGCTGATCAACAACGCCGGTTACTCGCAGTCCGGGGCGATCGAGGACGTTTCGATGGAGCTCGTCCAGCGGCAGTTCGACACGAACGTGTTCGGGCTGGTGCGGCTCACGCAGCTCGTCCTACCCGGGATGCGCGCCCAGCGCGCAGGGCGGATCGTGAATATCTCGTCGATGGGGGCGAACTTCACGTTCCCAGGCGGCGGCTACTACCACGCCACGAAGTACGCGATCGAGGCGATCAGCGACGCGCTGCGCTTCGAGGTCGCCGGTTTCGGGGTGAAGGTCGTGGTCATCCAGCCCGGCCTGATCAGGACGAACTTCGGCGAGCGCGCGGTCGCGCAGCTGGCGGAGGCCGAGTCCGACGGCAGTGCCGACGGGCCGTACGCGGGCTTCAGCGCCAAGGTCGCCGAGGCGACGCGCGACGTCTACGAGGAGGGTGCGATGGCGAAGCTCGGCGTGGCGCCCGATGCCGTCGCGAAGACGATCGAGAAGGTGCTCGCCGCCGAGAACCCGCGCGCCCGCTACCGGGTCGCGCCCTCGGCGCACGCGATGATCGCGCTGCGGGCGCTCACACCGGACCGGGGGTGGGACGCGATCATGCGCGCCCAGTTCCCGCAGCCGGGGAAGTCCTGACGGCCGCCCGGACCTCGTCGAGGTCAGGGGACTTGCCGAATCCCCGGAGCACCCATGTCGCGCCGGCGTCGACCCAGGGCTGGATGTCCTCGTCGGTGTCGAGGGTGACCACGAGATCGAACGGGCGGGTGTCGGGCAGCTGCCCGGCAATGTCGCGCAGTTCGTCCGGGCCGGGATACTCGATGGGGAAGTACCCGTCCCAGCGCGCGGCGCGGCGGATGGGTGGCTTTGCGGGATAACGGCCTGCGACCCAGATGGGGATGCGGGGCTGCTGCACGGGCGGCGGGATGAACTCGCCCTCCCAGTAGGCGGCGAGCTGCTCGAGCCCCGCGTCGAGCAGCTGCGCTCTCTCCTTGGGATCGCGGACCTCCCCGGGCAGCTGCAGCTCGCCGTGGTTGTCGCTGCCCAGCCCGACGCCGAGGATGAGACGACCATTGCTCAGCCGGTCGAGGGTGACGGTCTCTCGGGCGAGCTTGTGGATCCGCCGGCGCGAGAGCGGAGTGACGAGCGGGCCGATCCGGATGCGTTCGGTCGTCATCGCGATCGCGCTGAGCACGACCCAGGGGTCCGAGACCTCGCCGCGGATGTTCGAGTACTTCAGGTGATCCCAGAGGAAGAAGCCGTCCCAGCCGGCCTGTTCGGCCTCAGCGGCGAGCTCGGCGATCAGCCGCGGGTCGGAGGCGTCGTCGAACGGGGCGAGGAAGATCCCACGGTGGGCGCTCACGAGGGCAACCGTACGCCTTCGATTCCCAGCAGGAGCTCCTTGCGCGAAAGCCCGCCGGTGTAGCCGCCCATCTTGCCGCCGCTGGCCATCACGCGGTGGCACGGCACGATGATCGGGATCGGGTTCGAGCCGAGCGCGTTGCCGGTCGGGCGCGCGCCCTTCGGGGAGCCGGCTGCGGCGGCGATCTGCGCGTAGGTGCTGGTGTCGCCGAACGGGATCTGCGCGGTCGCCTGGAGCACGCGTCGCGCGAAGGGCGTCGTCAGCCTCCAGTCGATCGGGATGTCGAAGTCGTGGCGCTTGCCGGTGAAGTACTCGTCGAGCTCGCGGCGGGTGTCGTCGAGCCTTCCCGGCGCCTCGACGATGCGTGGAGAGAGCCGTGCGGCGAGCTGCTCGAGGACGCGGTCGACGCCGCCGTTGAAGTCCTCGTAGGCCAGCCGCACGAGGCCGGCCGGCGTGCGGGCGGCGACGAGGAGGCCGGCAGGGGAATCGACGAGGGCGTACGCGATGTCGGCGTCGCCGGACTCCGCGGCGCGGGCCGCGAACCGGGCGGCCAGCGCCGCCGCGTCGACGGTGGGCGGGACGAGCTCGGTCATGCGGTCACCGTGGTGCGCAGGGTGGCAAGGCCGTCGGAAGCGGCGCGGCGGGCGGCGGCCTCGGTGCACTCCAGGACGGCGGCGATCTCGGCGTGCGAGAGGTCGACGGCGTAGCGCAGCGTCAGCACCGCCCGCTGGCGGTCGGGCAGCTCGCGGACCTTCGCCCACTCGCCCTCGTCGGGACGGAACGCGTCGGTCTCGGTCCGCGCCGGCTGCTCTGCGATCGCCTCGACGGGGACTGGCCGCCGCGCCCGGCCGCGGTGGATGTCGATCGCCTTGCGGTGGGCGATCGTGAACAGCCACGCACGAACGTCCGAGTCGCGGCGCAGCTTGGGATATGCGCGCAGGGCCGAGATGAAGGTCTCCTGGAAGGCGTCGTCGGCGTCGTGACGGCCCAGATTGGCAACGAGGAACCGCAGCACCTCGTCGGCGTGTCGCTCGAGCACCCGCTGGAACGGCTCCTGGGTCATCGTCACCAGTACAACGCGCCGGGCCGCCGGAACGTGAGGTTCACCCCTCGTGCTCGAAGAAGCCGGCGCCGGTCATCGTGCCGAACCGGCCCTCGTCGACCAGGGCACGCAGGCGCGGGGCGGCGCGGTAGCGGTCCTCGCGGTAGTGGTCGTGGAGGCCGTCGAGGATCAGCAGGACGTGGTCGAGCCCGATGAGATCGGCCCACGCGAGCGGCCCGCGGGGGTGGTTCAGGCCGAGCACCATCCCGTCGTCGATGTCGGCCTCCGACGCGATGCCCTCCCCGAGGGCGAAGGCGGCCTCGTTGACGAGCTGGGCGACGATCCGCCCCAGCACGAGGCCGGGGGCGTCGCCCACCCAGGCAGTTCGCAGGCCGAGTGAGCTGAAGAAGACGACCGCGGCGTCGGCGGTGCGGTCGGCGGTCGTCCTGCTGCGGGTGAACTCGACGAGGGCCCCTGGACCCAGCGGCGGGAGCGCGTGGAAGCCGACGGCGCCACCTGCGGGGTCGAGCGCGTGCAGCGGCGCCTCTGCGCAGAGCAGCACGCGGTGGCCACCCTGCAGTGGTGCCTCGCCGGGGCCCGCTCCGGCGTCGATCGCGATGGCGGGCGCGTCCGGTGCCTCGTCGGCCGGCCCGAAGACCGACCAGCCGCTCGCGGCGGCGAGCCCGCGCAGCTCGGCGGCGAGCATCGTGTCGCCCGCGATCTGCGCGACGCGGTCCTCGCCCGAGCGGTTCTGAGCCGGCGCGGGCGGGTCCTCGGGGCGGTGGGGCTCGTCGCCGTAGCGGTACCAGCCCTCGCCGGTCTTCCGGCCGAGCAGCCCTCCGGCGACCATCCGCGCGGCGAGCGGCGACGGGCGCCAGCGCGGCTCGCCGTAGCT
>JAEMSV010000134.1:5296-8880 GCA_016462625.1 Solirubrobacteraceae bacterium
CGGCCGATGATGAGCTTCTGGATCTGGCTCGTGCCCTCGTACAGCGTGGTCACGCGCACGTCGCGGAAGTGGCGCTCCACCACGTGGTCGTCCGCGTAGCCCGCGCCGCCGTGGACCTGGATCGCCTGGTGCGCGGACTCGACCGCCGCCTCCGTGGCGTACAGCTTCGCGATCGAGGTCTCCAGCGTGCTCGGCTTGCCGGCGTCCTTCAGCGCGCCCGCGCGCCAGACGAGCAGCCGCGCGGCATCGGTCCGCACCTTGATGTCGGCGAGCATCGCCTGCACGAGCTGGAACGACGCGATCGGGCGGTCGAACTGCTCGCGCTCCTTGGCGTACGTGACCGACTCCTCCAGGCACGCCTGGCCGATGCCGACGCAGCCTGCCGCGACGGAGTACCGGCCGGAGTCCAGCGAGCTCATCGCGATCTTGAAGCCCTGCCCGATCTCGCCGAGCACGTCCACGTCGGAGACGCGCACCTCGTCAAGGAAGATCGCGGCCGTGTCGGAGGCGTGCAGCCCCATCTTCCCCTCGATGACCGAGGGCTGGAACCCCGGCTGATCGCAGTCGACGAGGAACGCGCCGATGCCGCGGTGCCCGAGCTCGGGGTCGGTCTGGGCGAAGACCAGCGCGACCTTCGAGTGGTTGCCGAGGCTGATCCACATCTTCGCCCCGGAGATGGTCCAGCCGCCGTCGACCTTGGTCGCACGCGTCTTCTGGTTGGCCGCGTCCGAGCCGGTGTCGGGCTCGGTCAGCCCGAAGCAGCCGAGCCACTCGCCGCTGCAGAGCTTCGGCAGGTACTGCTGCTTCTGCGCCTCGGTGCCCCAGCGCAGGAGCGCGCTGCACACGAGCGACGTCTGCACGCTGATGACCGTGCGCATCGCCGAGCAGCCGCGCCCGATCTCCTCGACGATGAGGCCGTAGGTGATGTAGTCGAGCCCGGCGCCGCCGTACTCCTTCGGGACGATCGCGCCGAGGAACCCCTGGTCGGCGATCTTCTGCACCAGCTCGACGTCAAAGTGGTGCTTGCGCGAGTTCTCGCGGGCGCGCGGCACGACCTCGCGGTCGGTGAAGTCCCGAGCGGTCTCCCGGACCAGTTCCTGTTCCGCCGTCAGGTCGAAGTCCATGTCCGGAACCTACCGATCGGTCACTTCAGCGCGGTGCACTCGCTCTGCCCGCCGACGACGGCCTTGCCCGGCGCCGGGACGTGCAGCGTGTACGTGACCTCGCGGATGACGTTGTGGCCGGCGGCGTCGGTCGTGACCTTGACGTCGAACGGGATTTCCGCGGGCGTCGGGCGCGGCTCGCCCTCGGCCGCGACGTTGCGCAGCAGGCCGCGCACGTCGGCGTTGACCTCCGGGCAGAGGAAGCCCGTGCTGCCGGGCGGGACGATCGGTGGCGCGGCCTCTGCGGCCGCGCGCAGGCGCAGCGCCACCGGACGCAGCGTCACCGGCCGCGGCAGCGCTGCGCGGCCCAGCCGGTAGCGCTTGACCGTCTTCATCTGGAGGTACCCGCGGCACCCGTCCTCGGCCTGCGGCGGGCAGCGCACCTTCACGGGCGCGTACTTGGCGTCCAGCCCGAACGAGCGGTCGAGGATCTCCAGCTGGGTCTGGCAGAGGTCCCCGAGCTCGCCCCATCGGTAGCGCTGGCCGTTGCACCACCACTCGAACGGGGTGATCGCGAAGTCGTCGCTGCCGGAGTCGACGACATCGATCGCACGGCTGAGCAGCGAAGGGCTCGGGCTGCGCGTCTCCGGCGGGCCGACGGTGACCGCGGTGACCTTCCCGCGCGGCACGGCGATGATCGTCCCGTCGGCAGGGCGGCCGACGAACACCGAGTCGCCGCTCGCGCTGACGTACACGCCTTCGACGGGCGTGTCGGCGCCCTCGATGTTCACCGCGGTCGAGAGGAGCTGCACGGGCTGGTCGAGCTGGCGCCCGAGGGAGACGACGCCGGCGGCGAGCATCGCGGCGGCGACCATCGCCCAGCGGCTCGGCGGCCGGCCACCGAGCCGCCGCGGCCGACGCCCCTCGTGCACCTGCCAGCGCCACGCGCCGACGATCAGCGCGCCCCCGGCGATCCAGGTCGCGCTGGCGAACGAAAGCGGCAGCAGGAGGACGAACGCCAGCACGACAAGGCCCGCGGCGACCCCGGCGAGGGCCTTCCACGCCGAGTCGGGGCGGTGCAGCAGCCGCTGCGGTGGGCGGTCGCGCAGCGACCAGCGCGTGAGCACCCACGCGAACCCGCCGGCGAACAGCGCTGGAAGGACCATGAGGCGGACCCCAATGACGAGCAGGTCCTGCCGCCCCATCAGCGCGACGGCCTGGTCCGGCGGCAGTCCGGCCTGCCGGAAGCGCAGCCACATGACGGCGGCCCCGACGAAGTAGACGAAGCCCAGGGACGCGCCCACCGCGGCGGCGATCTCGCCGACGCGCTTGAACACCACGACGGTCTCGGTGGGCTGGTCGTCGGACATGACGTCCTGACTGCGCGAAGCCCATTGAACCACCGGGGTTCGCACTAAGGTCCCGGTCGATGGGCGAGACGCCGCAGCAGATCGCCGCCGCGGCTCGCGCCGACGGCCAGATCGCCTACCAACGCTGCGGCGCGTGCGGGTCGGCGGTCGTCTACCTCCGGGTGCTGTGCCCGGTGTGCGGATCGACCGACCTGACGATCCATCGGAGCGCAGGGCGCGGGGTCGTCTACAGCACGACCACGCTGCGCGGCCGCGACGGTGCGCGGGACATCTCGCTGATCGATCTCGAAGAGGGCGTGCGGGTGATGGGGACGGTCACGGGTGTCGCGCCCGAGGACGTGCGCATCGGTGCCGCCGTCCAAGGTGGACTCGACCCGGAGGGCGGCGACGAGCCGCGTGTGGTCTTCACGCTCGCCGATGGCTGACGCCCTGCGCGGCGCCGTGGCGATCGCGGGCGTGGGGGAGGCCGGGATTGGTGAGGCTGCGCCGGGCTCGACCCCGCTCGACCTGATCGGCGAGGCCGCGGTCATCGCGCTCGCCGACGCCGGCCTTGCGACGACCGACGTCGACGGACTCTTCACCGCGTCGGCCTACTACGGGATGCCGAACCTGAACGTTGGCGAGTACCTCGGCATCCGCCCGCGGTTCTCCGACAGCTCGAACCTCGGCGGCGCGTCGTTCCTCAGCCACGTCGGACACGCCGCCACCGCGATCGCTGCCGGGCTCTGCGACGTGGCGCTGATCGTCTACGGCTCGACCCAGCGCAGCGACGGCGGGCGCCTGAAGAGCATCGCCGAGGCGTTCCCCGACGAGCAGCTCTACGGCCCGCGCTACCCGGTCACCCAGTACGCGCTCGCGGCCGCGCGCCACATGCACGAGTTCGGGACGACCCGCGAGCAGCTCGCGGAGGTCGCGGTCGCCGCCCGGGCCTGGGCGCGCCTGAACCCTGCCGCGTTCGCCCGCGAGGAGCTGACGATCGACGACGTGCTCGGCTCGCGGATGCTCTGCGATCCGCTGACCGTGCGCGACTGCTGTCTGGTGACCGACGGCGCGGGGGCGATCGTCGTCACGAGCGCCGAGCGGGCCGCGGCGCTCCGCGGGGCGGGCGGGG
>JAEMSV010000135.1 GCA_016462625.1 Solirubrobacteraceae bacterium
GCCCAAGCGGGAGGGAGCAACACCCCTCTTGGACGTCTGTCCAACCCTTCCTCACCGGTCCACGCGGTTTTGACGGCGTGTCCATCCGGGCTCATACCCGGGCCATCCCGGCGACCGTCCGGGGAAGCCCGGCGGCGGCTGCCGACCCGAGGATCGCGGGGAGGCCCAACTGCAGCGCCCGGTAGCCGATCACGGCCGCCGCCGCGAGCCCGATCGGCGCCCCGTAGAGCACCAGAGCTCCGACGAGCGCCCCGTCGGTCCCGCCCACTCCGCCCGGCGCGGGGATGAGCCCCCCGAGCTGGCCGACCGCGTAGCCGAGGACCAGCGCCGCGGCGGGCGGAGGCGCGCCCACGGCCGCGAAGACCGCCGCCAGCGCCAGGAGATCGAAGACCATGTAGCCGGCGGCCCCCGCGGCGACGTCCACGCGCCGGGCCCGCACGAACCCACCGACGTCGCCCACGCCGCCGACCACGCTCGAGCGCGCCTGTGCGACGAAGCGCCCCAGCCGGCCGCGGCCGGAACCCGCGTCGCCGCCGAGCCGCCGCGCGAGCACGGGCAGCAGGGCGACCGCGGCGATCGCGCCGAGCGCCGCGAACGCCGGCCCGAGCGTCGCCGCGAGCGGGATGTCGGCCTGGGCGGCGCCCGCCGCGAGGGCGAGCCCGGCCGCGAGCGCGGCGACGAAGTTCACCGCGCTCGTCGCGACGAACAGCGAGACGCTGCGCCGGGAGATCCGCTCGGTGTCCATCCCGCCGCGGCGCAGCGCCCAGGCCGACACGGCGAGACCGCTCGCGCCGCCCGCGGGGACGAGGACGTTGGCGCCCTGCATCGCCAGGCCGATCCGCGTGGCCGATCGCCAGTGCAGATGCGGTGCCATCACCGCGCGGAACGCGACGACGAACGCCAGGCACGAGCCCAGCTCGAACACGAGCGCGAGCGCGAGCCAGGCGGGCGACGCGCCCGCGAGCAGTTCACGCACCTCGCCCGTGCCCGGCAGGAGCACGAGCAGGGCGACGACGAGCGCGCCCGCGAGCGCGAGGCGCCACAGCGCGGCGCGCCCGGGGAGAGACGGGCGCGCCGCGATGGTGGGGGTCGAGACAGCCATGAGCCGCTGTGTGCCGGTGGCAGTCAGCCCTGGAGGCGGCCGTCGAACTCGGCCCGCATGACCGCGATCTCGACGACGGCGGTGCCGACGTACGCGGCCTGGACCGCGTTCAGCTCGTCACGCAGGTCCGCGGCGTAGGCGACGTCGCGATCGAGTCCGTGCAGCGAGGCCAGCGCGCGCTCGGCCTCCAGCACGGCCAGCTGCTCGCGCAGAACCGCGGCCGGAGCGGGCTCGGCCCAGGACGGGGACGGCTCGTCGGGCATCACGGCCAGCATCGGCAGCTCGGCCGGAGCCGGCGCGAACGTCGGAGGTGGAGGCGGAGCGGCGGCGGTCCGTTCAGGAGGAGCCACCGCGGACGCCGGGCGCATTGGACGACGACGCAGGACGGAAGACAGGAAGTGCTTGGTGATGGACGACATGGCTGACGCTCCTCGCTTGGGTGATGGATAGGCGTTCCCTCGCACTGCACACCGTGACGTTCGGATGAACCGGTGTCATCGGGGGATCCCCCAATCGGACCCCCACTGTTTGCCTCACCCATCAAGACGCCCGCGAGGAGCGTTTTCGTCCGTTCGCCGCGCGACGTGGCGCGTCAGCGCTACCGGGGGTCGCCGAGCCCCAGGTTCCGCCCGATGATCTCCTTCATGATCTCGTTCGATCCGGCCCAGATCGGCGTGATCCGCGCATCCATCCAGAAGTGCGCGATCTCGTACTCCTCCATGTAGCCGTAGCCGCCGTGGAGCTGCACACAGGCGTTGACCAGGGCGTTCTGCATGTCGCTGCTCCACCACTTCGCCTTGGCGGCGTCGACCGCGTCGAGCTCCCCGGCGACGTGCGCGACGATGCACTGGTCGACGAACGCCTGCGTGACGTCGATGCGGGTCTGGAGGTCGGCAAGCAGGAACCGGCTGTTCTGGAACGTGCCGATCGGCCGGCCGAACGCGTTGCGCGACTTCGCGTACTCGAGCGTCACCTCGAACGCGGCGCGCGCGTGCGCGATGTTCGCCACGGCCGAGCCCATCCGCTCCTGGGCGAGGTGGGCCATCATGTGCTTGAAGCCGCCGTCGAGCTCGCCGATCTGCAGCTCCGCGGGCACGCGGACGTCCTCGAAGAACAGCTCAGCGGTGTCGGCCTCGTGCTGGCCGACCTTCTCGAGCACGCGCCCGTGCGAGAAGCCGTCCAGCGTCGACTCGAGGCCGAACAGCGTGATGCCCTTGCCCTTCGGCCCGCCGCCGGTCTTCGCCGCCGTGACGACGAGGTCGGCGCTGCCGCCGTTGGTGATGAACGTCTTGCTGCCGTTCACGACCCAGCCGTCGCCGTTCTTCACGGCCGTGGTCTTCAGGCCGGCGAGATCGGAGCCCGCCTCCGGCTCGGTCATCCCGATCGCGGTGATGATGTCGCCGGTGCAGAAGCCGGGGAGCCAGCGCTCCTTCTGCTCGGGCGTCGTGAGGCGGATCAGGTACGGGGCGACGATGTCGACCTGCAGGCCGAAGCTCGAGGAGTAGGCCAAGCCGATCGGCGCGAGCTCCTCGGCGAGGATCGCGTTGAAGCGGAAGTCGTCGACGTCGCTGCCGCCGTACTCGGCCGGGACGCCGAGGCCGAGGAAGCCGAGGTCGCCGGCCTTCTTCCAGGTCTCGCGGTCGATCAGCCGGTTGGCCCGGTGCTCCTCGCGGCGGGGCAGCACCTCCTTGGCGACGAACTGCCGGACGCTCTCGCGGAACAGCTCGTGCTCGGGCTCGTACAGGGTGCGCTTCAACGCCATGACGGATTTCCTTGCGATCCAGGGATGGGACGACCTGGCCTGATGATGCCGGACCGCACCGGATTCCGGGGATGAGGCGCCCCCGTCAGGCGGCCAGTCGGGCGACGCGCCCTTCAGCCCCAAACAAGGCTGTCCGACGTACAGAACGAGTCGTCGTGCAGAACTCTCTCAACGGCTCTCTCTCCCATGTTGCCGGTTCGCGCGGCCTCCCCCCCCGGGGCCGCGCGAATTGGCGCTTCTAGCGGCAACGCGCCAAGACGCTCGCGCCCGGCCGCAGAACGGCCGACACCTCTGCCATCCCCAGTTCTTGGGGCCCCCGCCGCACGAGGGTCCCGTCGGTGATGGCCCTCGTCCGCTGCAACATCCTCGTCCTGAGCCCGGCCCCGGCCGTCCGGGACGATCTCGTGGACCGTCTCTCGACCCTCGATGCGGGGACGATCGCCACCGCGGCCAGCCTGGAGCACGCGCTCCCGCTCCTCGCCGGAGGCCGGCACATCGTGCTCGCCGACCCCGCAGCCACCGACGGCGACATCCCGGCCCTCGCGGCCGCACTGCCCGCGGCCGGGGGCAGCGTCGGCATCGTGCTGCTCACGGGCGAGCACCCCGGCGAGCTCGCAGCGCCCGTCGCCGCGGCCGTCGCCCCCGACGCGCCCACGCTCGAGCTGGGCGTCGCGATCGGGCGGGCCGCGCAGCTCGCCGCCGAGGCGCCGACCCTCACGGATGCCGAGCGCGACCTCGACGAGCTGTCCGCGCTGATGCCGAACACCGCGGCGATGCTCTACGACGCGGACCTCGTCTGCCGCATGGCCCGCGGCCCGCTCATTGAGCGCACCGGCCGGGAGGGCGTCGAGCTGGTGGGAACGACGGTCGCCGAGCAGACCGGGCCCGGCTGGGAGTACCTCCGGCCCTACTGGGAGGCCGCGCTCCGGGGCTCCCGCCAGCAGTTCGACTTCGCGGTTCCCGACAGCGACGAGGTCTACGCGGCCGACCTCATCCCGCGCCGCGCGGGCGGCCGGGTCGCCGGCATCGTCTGCGTCACCGCCGACGTCACGGCGCAGCGACGGGCCGAGGCCGCCGAGCGCGGGGCGCTCGACGAGCTCGCCAGCCGCGAAGCCCGGTACCGCGCGACCGTGGACAACCTCTTCGAAGGCGTCACGTTCCTGACCAGCGACGGCGTCTGGGTCGCGAACGAAAGTGCCCGGCGCATGACGGGCCTGACCGACGAGCAGGCCGCGGGCCGCGAGCCACTCCCGGACGGCTGGCACATGTTCCGCGAGGACGGATCACGGTGGCCGCTGAACGAGTTCCCCGGCTACGAGGCGCGGAAGACCGGCGAGCCGCAGCGCAACGTCCTGATGGGCCTCGACCGCGGTGACGGCGAGAAGCGCTGGCTGCTGGTCAACGCCAAGCCGATCCCGGCGCTCGGTGAGCCGGGGCGCCGCGACTCGGTCGTCTCGTTCGTCGACGTCACGGCCCAGCGGGCGGCCGAACGGGCGCTGGCCGGCGAGCACGACGCGCTCGCCGAGGCACAGTCCATCGCCCGGATGGGGTCGTGGCGACAGTGCCTGCGGGGCGGGACGTACCAGTGGTCCGACGAGATGTGCCGGATCTTCGGCCGCCGCCCGGGAGACCCGCCCGCGACCTTCGCGGAGATGCTCGAGCACATCCACCGCGACGACCGAGCGCTGCTCCAGCGCATGTGGGACCAGCACCACGCCCACGGACCCGGGCCGTTCGAGGTCTACTTCCGGCTGGTCCACCGCAGCGGCGCGACCGCGTACGTCCACATGCGCGCGCGCATCGAGCGCGACGAGACGGGGAGACCCGTCGCGGTCAAGGGCGTCATCCAGGATGTGACCGAGCGCCAGGAGGCCGAGCTCGCGCTGCGCGCCGCCCAGCGCCGGTTCGAGGCGGCATTCGACGAGGCGCCCATCGGCATGTCGCTGACCGACGCCGACGGGCGCAACATCCGCGTGAACCGCGCCCTCTGCGAGCTCACCGGGCACAGCCACTCCGCGCTGCTGCAGATGCGCTACGGCCCGCTCGGCGAACAGCAGCCGGCGCCGGAGGACCTCGTCGCGCTGAACGAGCTGCTGTCGGGCAAGCGCCAGCGCCTCCACGGTGAGCGACGGCTGATCGGCGCCGACGGTCGCGCGATGTGGGTGCAGATCTCCTCCGCCCGGCTGCAGATCACGCCCGACGAGCCGCCGGTGATCCTCAGCCACTTCCTGGACATCAGCCACCGCCACCGCCTCGAGCGCCGCCTCCGGCACCTCGCCGAGCACGACCCGCTCACCGGCGTGCCGAACCGTCGCGCCTGGGACGTCCAGGTCCCGCAGGCCATCCAGGACGCAACCGTGTCCGGCCAGCCCCTCGCGCTCGCGCTCCTCGACCTCAACGACTTCAAGGCCGTCAATGACACGCTCGGCCACGACGCGGGGGACCGGGTGCTCCGCGAGGTCGCGGCGTCGTGGCGCGGCCAGCTGCGCGAGACGGACCTGCTCGCACGGCTTGGCGGCGACGAGTTCGCCGTCCTGCTCCCCGACTGCGCCGAGGGCGACCTGCTCGACCTCGCGCGCCGGCTGCGTGGCGGGCTCGCGTACGAACCCGGCTGCTCCGTCGGCGCGGTGACCTGGCATCCCGGCGAGAGTGCCGAGGACGTCCTGCGCCGAGCCGACGAGGAGCTGTACCGGGACAAGCTGGTCCCACGAGAATCGGCCTGATCACACGATTGGGGTGATGCAGGCGACCCCGGCTGGTGAGAGGATGCCGCGCATGCTCATCTCGCGGCTGCTCATCCTGCTGGCGACGCTCCTCGCAACCCTGTCGATCTTCGCCACCTGGGCCCGCGAGCAGCTCCTGAACACCGACCAGTGGGTCGAGACGAGCACGGAGCTGCTCGAGCAGAAGGAGATCCGTGACCAGCTCTCGGACTTCCTCGTCGACGAGCTCTACACGAACGTCAACGTCAGCCAGCAGCTGGCCGACCGGCTGCCGGAGAACCTCCAGCCGCTGGCACCGGCCGCCGCGGCGGGCGTCCGGCAGGGGCTCGACCGCATCGCCGACCGCGCGCTGGAGAACCCCAAGGTCCAGGGTCTCTGGGCGGACGCCAACCGGGTCGCGCACGAGCAGTTCGTCGCCATCGTGCTCGACGAGAAGTCGGGCAACGTCAGTGCGGAGAACGGCGTCGTCACCCTGGACCTGCGCTCGATCCTCGAGACGATAGGCAGCCGGATCGGGCTCCCAGCGGCGGCCCTGGCGAAGATTCCCGAGAGTGCCGCGAGCATCGAGATCCTCCGGTCCGATGAGCTGAAGACCGCGCAGAACGTGGCGCAGCTCCTGAAGACCGGCTCGTACATCCTGACCTTCCTCGCGCTCGGCCTGCTCATCCTCGCCGTCTTCCTCGCGAAGGGCCGGAGGCGCTCGGCGATGCTCCTCGCCGGCTGGGGGCTCGTCGCCGCCGGCGCCGTGGTCATCGTCGGCCGCGGCATCGCCGGGGGCGCGGTCGTCAACAGCCTGGCGACCACCGCCGGGGTCGAGCCATCCGTGAAGGCGGCGTGGGACATCGGCACCTCCCTGCTCCTGACCCTCGGCTGGCAGGCCGTGATCATCGGCCTGGGCGTCGTGGTGGCGGCATGGCTCGGTGGCCCGTCCCGTCCCGCGACGGCCACCCGCCGGTTCTCCGCGCCGGCCCTGGCGGACCGGCCGGATGCCGTCGGCATCGGCGTGGCGGTCGCGCTGCTGGCGCTCATCGCGTGGGCGCCGATCCCCGCGCTGCGCCGCATCACCTTCATCCTGCTGCTCATCGTGCTGCTCGTCGTCGGCGTGATCGTGCTGCGCCGCCAGACGGCACGCGAGTTCCCCGACGCGACGATGGACGACTTCTCCTGGGGCGACCTCTGGGAGAAGGCGACCGGCGCGGTCGGCTCCACCCGCGAGAAGCTGCACGGCTCCGACGACACCGCCCAGACGGCCGTGGTCCCGGTGGCCGACTCGAGCGGGGACCGCATTGCGCAGCTCGAACGGCTGGGCAAGCTGCATGACTCCGGCGTCCTCGACGATGACGAGTTCGCCGCCGAGAAGGACCGCGTCCTCCACCCCGCATGAGCAGCGCTGACGACCCGCGGGCGCCCCGCCCCGTGGGCTGGCACCCGGAGACCCCGCGTCTTCGGCCGTTCCGCCTGATCATCTCGTGGATCGTCTCGGCCGCCGCGCTGCTCGTCGCGGCGTGGATCGTGCCCGACGTCTCGATCGACGGCGTCGCCGGAGCCCTCGGTGTCACGGCGGTCATCGCGGTGCTGAACGCCGTGCTCCCGCCGATCATCGCGGCGCTGCGCCTCCCGCTGACGCTGCTGCTCGGCTTCGTCCTCGTCCTGATCGTCGACACGCTCGCCCTGAAGTGGGCGTCCGACCTCATTGACGGCTCGTTCGGGATCGAGAGCTACGGCCTGGCCTTCGCGACCTCGATCATCGCCGCGGCCGTCGACGTGGTCCTCCAGGTGCTGCTCGGCACCAACGACGACGAGCAGTACACGATCCGCGTCGTGCGGCGGATCGCCCGCCGCCAGGGCAGCCTCGACAAGGACGGCGGCACCCCGGGGCTGATCTGCCTCGAGATCGACGGCCTCGGCCGCCCGGTGCTGGAGCGCGCGATGCGCAGCGGCCACGCCCCGCACATGGCCCGCTGGTTCCACGACGAGGGCTACGTCCTCACGGAGTGGGAGACCGACCTCTCCTCGCAGACCGGTGCCAGCCAGGCCGGGATCCTGCTCGGGTCCAACGAGGGTATTCCGGCGTTCCGCTGGGTCGAGAAGGAGCGCGGCGTGATCATGAGCTGCTCGCGCCCCCAGGACTGCGCGGAGATCGAGCGCCGCCACGCGACCGGCCAGGGCCTGCTCATCGACGGCGGAGCGAGCCGCGGCAACCTCCTCAGCGGCGAGGCCACCGACGCGATCCTCACGATCAGCCGGCTCTCCGACGAGGTGCGGGCGAATCCCGGCTACCGCGCGTTCCTGGCCAACGGCTTCAACGTCACGCGAATGCTCGTGCTGTTCGGCTGGGAGGTCATCCTCGAGCTCGTCGCGGCCCGGCGGCAGAACGCCCGCGACATCACGCCGCGCGGGCACCGCGGCGGCATCTATCCGTTCCTGCGCGCGGTGATGTGCGTGTTCGTGCGCGATCTCGTCGTCTACAGCGTGATCGGCGACATGATGCGCGGGCGGCCCGTGGTCTACGCGACGTTCGCCTCCTACGACGAGGTCGCCCACCACTCGGGCCTGGAGCGCCCCGACACGCTCGAGGCGCTGCGCAAGCTCGACCAGCAGTTCGGCCGCCTGGCGGCCGCCGTGGCGTACGCGCCCCGGCCGTACCACGTGGTCGTCCTCTCCGACCACGGGCAGACGCAGGGCGCGACCTTCAAGCAGCGCAACGGATACGGGCTCGACGAGCTCGTCGCGCGGTCGGTGGAGACCTCCTCCGAAGACGTCACCGCGCTGATGGGCGGCGACGAGATCGACGCCGTCGGGCGGCTCGCGCTGAGCGAGGCCACCGGCCGGGACGTCAGCGACGAAGCGGGCTCCGACGCAGGCGTGCCCGTCGGCGACGACTCGACCATCGTGCTCGGCTCGGGCAACCTCGGGCTGATCTACCTCATGGAGTCCAAGGCGCGGATGACCCTCGAAGAGATCGAGGAGCGCCATCCGCGGCTCATCCCCGCCCTGCGCGAGCACGAGCACGTCGGGTGGCTGCTGGTCCGCTCGTCCGAGCGCGGCCCGCTCGCGCTGGGCGCGAACGGGGAGCGGCAGCTCGAGACCGGCGAGGTCGTCGGCGAGGACCCGCTCGCCGACTTCTCACCACGCGCCGCCCAGCACCTGCTGCGCACCGACGGCTTCGAGCACGTCGCCGACATCATGGTCGGCAGCTTCTACGACGCCGAGCTGGACGAGGGCTGCGCCTTCGAGGAGCTCATCAGCTTCCACGG
>JAEMSV010000301.1 GCA_016462625.1 Solirubrobacteraceae bacterium
CGGGGGAGAAGTGGCACCGTTCCTCGGCGACGAGGCCGCGCTCGCGCTGACCGACCGGGGAACCGAGGTCGCGGGCTCGCTCGTGATGCTGACCGTGACCGACAAGGCCGCGGCCAACAGGTACCTCGAGCGCGGGCAGAGCTCGGTCCGCGAGAGCGAGGCGCGCGGGATCCCGACGCGCACGTTCGGCACGCTCGTCACCGCGATCATCGGCGACGTCCTCGTGATCGGGCAGCAGCCGACGGTGCGCGACGCGATCGAGCTCTCAACGGGGCGCGGCACGTCCCTCGCCGACGACGAGTCCTATCAGCGCGGGATGGAGGGCATGCCCGAGGACCGCGCGGCCGACGCGTGGGCGACGGCCGATGGCATCCGCCGCCTGCTGGCGCCCCAGGGCAACGCGCTGGGGATCGCGGGCGTCCTGGTCGACCAGCCCGGCCTCCGCGCGGCTGCACTCGCGGTGACCGCCGAGGACGACGGGGTGCGGCTGCGTCTACGCCGGCTCGTCGACCCCGACGCGCAGGGCAAGGTCGCCGAGTCCTTCACGCCGACGCTGGCCGAGGACATGCCCGCAAACGTGTTCGCCTTCGGCGACGTGCGCAATCTCACGGGAGTCGCCCGACGCTTCATCGGGCTTGCCGCGCAGAGCTCGGAGGCGCGGACCCTCCTGGAGGCCGCCCAGAAGGGCGGCGCGCTGAAGTTCCTCGGCGGCGAGGTCGGGGTCGGCCTGTCGCCCGGAGTCCCGTCCGTGCTGACGCTCGTGGCCAAGACCGACGACGAGGCGGCCGCCCGGAAGGCCGTGAAGTCGCTGAAGAAGCCGCTGCTGGGAGAGGTCGTCGACGGCCGGGTGATCGTCTCCACGAGCCGGGCCGGGCTGGCGGCCGCCAAGGACCCGGATCCCCCACTTGCGGGGACGGACATCTTCCAAAAGACGATCGGAGATTCCGCTAATGAGGTGTCCTCGCTACTCTTCCTCGACTTCACCCAGCTCCTCAGACTGGGCGAGCAGGCCGGGTTGCGCGACAACCGGGCCTACCTGGCGATTGCTCCGGACCTCCAGCGGGTCCGGGCGGTGGGCGTCAGCTCGACCGCTGAGGAGGGAGCCTCAAACGCGGAGATCTTCCTCCTAATCCCATGACGCAATACGCCGACAACGAGTATCTCTTCACCTCCGAGTCCGTCGGAGAGGGCCACCCCGACAAGGTCGCCGACCAGATCTCGGATGGCGTCCTCGACGCCGTCCTCGCCCAGGACTCGAACGTCGAGAAGGCGCGTGTCGCCTGCGAGACCCTCGTGAACACCGGCCTCGTCGTGGTCTCGGGCGAGATCCGCACCGACGCGTACGTCGACATTCAGGAGATCGCCCGCGAGGCGATCCGGAAGATCGGCTACATCGACGGCAACCTCGGCTTCTCCGCCGATTCCGTCGCCGTCCTGAACTGCATCGATCCGCAGTCGGCCGACATCGCCCAGGGCGTCGATGACGCTACGGAGCACAAGGGCGGCTCGGGCGACGAGTTCGACGAGGAGGGCGCGGGCGACCAGGGCATCATCTTCGGCTACGCGACGAACGAGACGCCCGAGTTCATGCCGCTGCCGATCCAGCAGGCGCACCGTCTGGCCGAGCGCCTGGCGTACGTCCGCAAGAACGGCGACCTCGACTACCTCCGTCCCGACGCGAAGACGCAGGTCTCGGTCCGCTACCGCGACGGCAAGCCGGTCTCGATCGACAAGCTGCTGATCTCCACGCAGCACAGCGAGGCCTACAGCGACCAGTCGGCGATCAAGTCCGACCTGTGGGAGCACGTCGTCAAGCACGTCCTCCCCGAGGGCCTGTACGACGAGAACACGCTGTACAAGGAGTTCCTCGTCAACCCGACCGGCCGCTTCGTCATCGGCGGCCCGGTGGGCGACTGCGGCCTGACCGGCCGGAAGATCATCGTCGACACCTACGGCGGCGCAGCTCGCCACGGTGGCGGCGCCTTCTCCGGCAAGGACTCGTCGAAGGTCGACCGCTCGGCGGCGTACGCCACGCGGTGGGTCGCGAAGAACATCGTGGCCGCCGGCCTGGCCGAGCGCGCCGAGCTGCAGGTCTCGTACGCCATCGGCGTCGCCCAGCCGATCTCGATCATGGTCGAGACGTTCGGCACGGAGAAGGTCGACCGCGCGACGATCGAGAAGGCCGTCCGCGAGGTCTTCGACCTCCGCCCGCTGGCCTACCGCCGCGAGCTGAACCTGTTCCGTCCGATCTTCCAGAAGACCGCGGCCTACGGCCACTTCGGTCGCGAGGATCCGGACTTCACGTGGGAGGCCACCACGAAGGTCGACGCGCTGCGCGCGGCGGCCGGGGTGGACGCGGTTCCCGCCTAGGACGTCG
>JAEMSV010000302.1 GCA_016462625.1 Solirubrobacteraceae bacterium
GTGCTCGCCCTCGCGGCCGGTGCCGAAGCGCAGGTCGAGGACCTGACGCTCGTCCTGGGGCAGGCGGTTGAGCTGAATGCGCAGCTCCTGCCCGTGGACCGTGTCGATGACCTGCTGCTCGGTGTCCGCGCCTTCGACGGGGATGAGGGCGCCGAGGGGCGTGTCCTCCTCCTCGCCGACGCCGGCGTCGAGGCTGGCCAGGACGCGGTCGTAGTCACGCAGGCGGCCGATCTCGTCGAGATCGGTCTCCAGCACCTCGGCGAGCTTGTCCGCGGACGGAGCCTCACCGAGTTCGACGGCGAGCTCACGCTCGACACGCCGGAGCTTGCGGACACGCTGCGCCACGTGGGCGGGCAGACGGACGGTGCGACCGGTGTTGTCCAGGCCGCGCTGAAGCGCCTGCCGGATCCAGATCGTCGCGTAGGTCGAGAAGCGAAAGCCCTTGCGGTAGTCGTACTTCTCGGCGGCACGGATCAGACCCAGCATGCCCTCCTGCACCAGATCGCCGAGCGCGAGGCCCTGGCCCTGGTAGTTGCGCGCGATGGAGACCACCAAGCGCAGGTTGGAGTTGATCAGCTTCTCCTTGGCTGCGAGATCGCCCTTCTCAATGCGCTGGGCGAGGTCGACAACCGTCTCGTGGTCGAGCAGCGGGAAGTGCTCGGCACTGCGGAGAATCTGCTCAAGCTGGTCGTAGTCGTTCTTCACGATGCCTTTCTGGGGGAAATTCCGAGGGGGGAAGTAGGTATTCTAGCTCTATTTGATTGCTCGTGCAACCACCAGAAGTGGGGATGCACTCGCGGGCGTCTCGTCCCTATGACCCTTCAAGCCCAGAAGAGTTCCGCTGTTACGGCCGTGCGCGAAGGCACGACACTCGGGGGGCTGCTCGGTGGCGGTCGCTCCGTGCGATCCGTTACCGAGGTTTTGAGAGGACTGCGGGACGGAGACCGAGGTTGGTGCGAACGCCGCCAACTCCGCCGGACCCAGCTCGTGCGCAGGGGAGCGCACTGGCCGAACTCGGGAAGTGTACGGGGTTCATACCCCTCTTGTCCACTTTCGACACGCGCGCAGGTTTCCTGCATGCGAATGCGCACACAAGAAGGCCTGCATATGGCGCTGCGTCAGAAAGCCGCAGCAGCGTCCTCCAGGCGATCATCCCCCCAGAAGCGCTTCTCTCCGATCAGGATAGTGGGTACGCCCGTGACCCCAGCGGAGACCGCCTCGTCGGTGGCGCTGCGGACCTGCTCCTTGCGCCGAGGGTCCTCGATCGCCGCGGCCGCCGCATCGCGGGGCACACCCGCGGCGGCGGCGACCCCGAGGACGGTCTCCGGGTCGGTCAGGTCGCCCGCCCGCTGGAACGTCTCGCGATACAGCGCAAGCGTGAACGCCCGCGCCAGGTCGTGCTCGACGGCGACGCGCGCCACCCGCTGAGCGAGGAGCGTCGAGCGCGCCGGGGTCGCTCCCGGGACGAGCTTCTCCGCCCAGCCGTCACAGAGCGCTAAGGGCGGCAGGCCGCGATCGCGCAGCCGGCGCTCGACCTCGGCCCATTCCGCCGGGGCCCCGTCGGTGTAGACCCACGAGCGCCGGCCGCCCGCCTTGAAGATCCCGACGAGGAACACGGGGCACCACTCCACCGGTCCGACGACCTTCTCCACGCGCTCGGCGGCGAGGTGGCCGTACGGCGATCCGAAGTCGTAGAAGAACCGCGCCCGCTCCACGAATCCGAGCCTATACCCGCCCCTGACCGGGCATGATGCGCCCGTGGCCATCGACGCTCCCGAAAAACCCGACGCCGCCCCGGACGCACCCCCCCGCGGCGTCGTGGGGGTCGGCAAGGCGACGATCAAGCGGTTCCAGGACGACCAGATGACCGACCGCGCGGCGGCGCTGACGTACTTCTCGATGATGTCGCTGTTCCCGGCGCTGTTCGTCGTCGTCGCGCTGCTCGGTCTGCTCGGCACCGAGCAGCTCATCCAGGACGTCGTGCAGTACGCGGCCGATCAGGGGGCCGACGCGGCCCTCGCGGACGCCCTCGAGCAATCGCTGCGCGGGGCGATCGAGCGTTCAGGCGGCGGTCTCGGGATCGCGCTCGTCCTCGCGATCGCCATCGCCCTCTACGGCGCGAGCGGCGCGTTCGGCGCGGTGGGCCGGGCGCTGAACATCGTGCACCGCGTCGAGGACGACCGGGGGTTCGTCCGCCAGAAGGCCGAGAACCTCTTCTGGACGCTGGTCATCGTCGCGCTCGCGATCGTCACGATGGCGGCGATCTTCCTCGGCGGCGGCTTCGCGCAGGATCTCTTCGGCCGGATCGGGCTCGGCGACATGGTCGCCGACGTCTGGAACATCGCGCGCTGGGCGGTGGCCCTGCTGTGCGGCATC
>JAEMSV010000303.1 GCA_016462625.1 Solirubrobacteraceae bacterium
CTCATGAGCAAAGGGGCAACTGGTCCAACCAGTTACGATCACACGCTATCGCACCGCGCCGTGCGTGCCCACCAAATCCGTAGTTCACCCCCTGCGGACCCTCGGCATCCACCCGTTGGCGCGGAGCGCGGCGCGACGTAGCTTTTGGGCATGGAGCACACACATCAGCCTCGTGTCGTGATCGTCGGAGGCGGGGTTGGCGCCATCGAGGCCGCGCTCGCGCTCCGTGCCCTCGCAGGGCCGATCCCGACCATCGAGCTCATCAGCCCTGACGACACGTTCGTCTACCGGCCACTCACCGTCACCGAGCCGTTCGGGGCCGCGCCGACGGCCGAGTTCCCGCTCGCCGAGCTGCGCGCCACGCACGGCGTGCGACACCGCCGGGGCGCCGTGGCCGCCGTCCACCCCGCCGATCACGCGCTCGAGCTCGAGAGCGGCGACCGGATCGGGTACGACGCACTGCTCGTCGCCGTCGGCGCGCGCCCGCAGGCCTGGCTCGACGGGGCGGTGACCTTCCGCGGCCATTCCGACGTGCAGGCGGTCAAGGACGTGCTCGCCGGCATCCGGGACGGCGCGATCGACGACCTCGTCTTCGCCGCGCCCCCCGGGGCGAGCTGGACGCTGCCGCTCTACGAGCTGGCGCTGCTCAGCGCCGCGTGGATCGCTGACGCCGGCATCACGAACATCCGCCTCTCACTCGCCACGAAGGAGACGGATCCGCTCGCCGATTTCGGCCCGGCCGCAGCGAAGACCGTGCGCGACCTGCTCGGCGACCGCGGCGTCCGGTTCCACCATGTGCAGGCGACCGACTACCAGCGGGGGCTGCTGAGCCTCGAGCACGAGCCCGCGATCCGCGCCGACGCCGTCATTACGATGGCCGAGCTGACCGGCAATCCACTGCCTGGACTGCCGCAGACGGAAGACGGGTTCATCCCGACGGACGAGCTCGCGGCGGTCATCGGCGTGGAGGACGTCTGGGCGGTCGGCGACGCGACGAACTATCCCGTCAAGCAGGGCGGCCTGGCGGCGCAGCAGGCGGACACCGCGGCCACGGCCATCGCGGCGACGCTCGGCGTCCCGGTCACGGCCGAGGCCTCCGAGCCGGTCATGCGCGGCCTGCTGCTGACCGGGGTGACCTCCGCGTACCTCCGCGGCGACAAGGGATCCAGCGACGCCGCGTTCAACCCGCTGTGGTGGCCTCCGACGAAGCTCGCGGGCCGCTACCTCGCCCCGTACCTCGCCGACCATCATCAGATCGACCCGGCCAAACAGGAGCTGCAGGATCGCAAGCCGACGCGCGGAGCCGCCGAGGACCGCGAGGAGGTGCGCCGGCTCGCCATCGACTTCGCCGAGGCGGACGCGGCGTGGGGCGACTACCGGAGCGCCCTGCGGTGGCTGCGCACGATCGAGTGGGTCGACGGCGCGCTGCCGGCCAAGTACGCCGAACTCGAGCGGCGCTGGCAGGAGGAGCTCGTCGCGCACTGAGTCATCGCGCAGAGGCGACCTCCGGGACCTCGGGGCGCGCACACACCGCCCCCTCGGTGAACCCCTCCGAACCGAGCCCGAGCGCCCAGTTGAACCGTGCGCGGTGCTGCTCGACCGCGATGTTCCCGACGAGCTCGATGATCTGCTCGTCGGTGAAGTGCTCCTTCAGCGCGGCGATCAGCTCCTCTGAGACGTCGACCGGCGTGACCGTCATGCCGACCGCAAGATCGAGCACCAAGCGCTCGACCTCGTCGAAGTGCTCGCTCTCGCGGTAGCGCGGCAGGTCGAGCAGCTGTGCCTCGGTGACCCCGTGCTGCGCGCCGAGGAACGAGCCGATATCGATGCAGAACTCACAGCCGGCCAGCGCCGCCGCCTTGATCGCGCACAGCTCCTTGAGCTTGGCGTCGACCTTGCCGGCGCGCATCAGGCCCATCTCCATCCCGACGATGCTGCGGTAGATCTGCGGGTGGCGCGCGGCGACGAGCATCGGCTCGGGCGTGCGGCCGGCGAACTGCCGCTTCGCCATGAAGAACGAGAGGCGGGTCAGCGGGCGACGGGTCTTGGGCGAGAGTCCGGTGATGCGGGCCATGCGGGCCTCCGGGTGGTCGGGAGTCGGGTCTGGGTCAGCAGCCAGGCGGCGAGCGCGATCAGGGCGAGGAACCCACCCAGGGACAGCACGTTGTCGATCGTCGCGAGGCTGCCGGTCGTGGTCGTGTGGAACAGGAAGTGCGGGACGCTCGAGGCGAGCATCGCGACGAGCGCGACCTGCACGAGCCGCCGCTCGAGGAACCAGGCCGCGCCCAGGAGCACGACCGTGATCCCGAGCTGGGCGGCGCCGAAGTCGCGCAGCAGGTGCTCGTCGTACACGCTGACGGCGGAGACCCA